>JAKJGV010000023.1:15167-22564 GCA_022704185.1 Verrucomicrobiota bacterium | reverse complement strand
ACGGCTTTCAATCCATCTTCCGCTACCAGTATCCCGCGCTGTGGTACGACTTCCGCGGCCGCGTGGACCGCTCCGGCATGGACTACTTCGAGAACGTCACGCGCGCGGTGCTGGCCATGCGACAATACTGCATTGACCAGGGGCGGCACTTCCCCGCCTCGTACGGACCCGACCTCTGGGGCCTCGGCGCGGCCGACGGGCCGGGCGACAACTACATGATCTACGGCTTCCCGCCGGGCGATCCCTACTCGCCGACGGACGGGACGGTCATTCCCTACGCGATCGCGGGCTCCCTTCCCTTCCTGCCCCGGCACTCCATTCGCGCGTTGCGCAAGCTGTACGACGAGCATCGCAACGCGTGGGGCAAGTACGGGTTCGCGGACTCCGTCAATCCCACGACGGGCTTCGTCGCGCGCGACGCGCTCGGACTGGACGCCGGCACCATCCTCCTCGGCATCGAGAACTACCGGTCTCAACTGATCTGGAATCTCTTCATGCGCAACGCATGGGTCCGGAAAACGACGCAGACCATTCGATGGAAGACCCGCGCGCGCGCCACGGACCCCGGCGGGCCGCTGGACCTGGCGCGGGACCACACGTGGAAACTGCGCAAGGGCCGCTCGCCCCTCGCGCCGCCCGACCCGACCGATCCCCAGTGGCTGACCGTGGCCGTGCCCGATTTCTGGGAGAACTCGGATCCCTCTTTCGCAGACTATGACGGCGAAGCGTGGTACGCCGTTGAGTTCGAACTGCCCGCCGAGCGGCTCAGCCAATGGACGCTCACCGGCAAGCCGGTGGTGCTGGCCCTGGGCGGCGTGGACGACCTGGACGAAACGTTCATCAACGGACTGAAACTCGGCGAGACGACCGGCGGCGCGGACCTGTGGCGCAAACCGCGCGTCTATCCCGTCCCGGGGACCTATCTCAAGGCCGGCCGCAACTGGATCGCCATCCGCGTCACCGACACCGGCGGCAAAGGCGGCCTCTGGCTGACCCCGATCGAACTCGGCCCGAGGTGAAGGGGAACGACGCCGAGAACTTTCCGCCCCCCCACGCGACCCGCCTTCGCGCAAGCGCTACGGCGAGGCAGGCGAGCGCGTGGGGACGCGAGACGCGCAAGGTTCAAACCTTCATCTTCACCACCTCTTTGCATTCTCCCCGCTTTCATAATAGAGTGATCGAAGTGCAGGCAGGAGGACCCGACATGACAACGGCGAAGAAGGATGTGGACTTGAAGAAGGAACAGGCAGCGACCCTCGCGCGTCCGCGAAGAAGCTGCGGCATTTTGGCACGCATGCTGTTCTGGGGCATGGATGTCGCTCACGGCAAGGCGCTCACGCTCCCCAAGGTCAAGCTGCTGGAGATCCTCGCCCGCATTCCGTACCAGGCATGGGAAATCCGCCAGTACGGACGGATGAACTCGCGCTATGCCGACGACTCCACCGTCGCCGAGGCCCGCGAAGTAATCCAGTGGGGCCGCGCGGCGCAGGATAACGAGTTCTGGCACCTGCGCGTGATCACCGAACGGATGCGCAAGCTCAACGTCCGTGAATCCGCGTTCCACCGGTTCATCACGCCGATCGCGGTCTTCAAGTACACGCTGTTCTCCCGGCTGCTGGCATGCGTCAGCATCCGCAGCGCGTTTCTCCTGAACGCGGAATTCGAGGACCACGCCGAACACGAGTACATGGAGTTCGTGAAGGACCATCCCGAACTGGAAAACGAACCCGTGGACAGCGAAGCGGCGAAGGAGTACGGCAACTTTGCGAGCTGGGCCGACGTTTTCCGCCGCATCGGCCTCGACGAGCGCGATCACATGAACGACAGCCTCGTTCATTGCGGCCGCGCGGGCGAAGTCGTGCCCTACGGGGAATGACGCTGCTTTCGGGCGCGCGTCATTTCACATTTTCGACCTCTCAGGGTAGGATTTTCACCAGAGCATTGCTGTCCACCGCCGGGCGGACTATACTTCACAAAGCAAGTAGCTTGCCCGTTGTGAAGCGCCATCGCCGGCGGATGGGGGGTGGTGTCGTCTTTTGAGGGAAGCGGAGGCCATGGCGCCCAAGGACAACATGGAAGACCTGCGGCAGAAGACCATCGACGTCGCGCCGCATCTTAAGGGGGAACAGGTTTTTGTCTCACGACATCAGCCCGCCCTCTTCTACAACGGCCAGACCATTCCGCTGAACGGCGAGCGCGAATACATCCTCGGGCGCGACCGCGGTAGCTGCGACATCATCGTCAACGACGCGCGCGCGAGCCGCCAGCACGCGAAGATCTTCTCGCGCGGCGGACGTTATTTCATCCAGGACCTCGGCAGCCTGAACGGAACGTTCGTGAACCGCGAGCGCATCCGCCAGCCGCTCGGCCTCCTGCCCGGCGACGAGATCGTCGTCCCGCCCAAGAAGCTCCTCTTCGTGCTGCACGACCAGCAGTACCAGGACAAGCCGGAACGGTTCGTCACTTCGCCCGGCAAACCGAAGAGCCAGTTCTCCGGCGTCCTGCACGCGCTGCGCATCGTGGATCTCGTGCAGCTGCTGAACTCGACCACGCAAAGCGGAACGCTCACGATCCAGGACCACGAGCGCCGCCCCGCGAAGCTCCAGTTCGTGCGCGGCGAAATCAAGAGCGCTCGGTATCTCGACAAGGCGCGGGAGGAAGCCGTGTACGCGCTGCTGACAATCCGCGACGGCAGCTTCGAGTTCCTCCGCGAGGACATCGAAATGCCCCCCGAACCGATCGAGACGGGCACCATCTCCATGCTGCTGGAAGGATGCCGCCAGGCCGACGAGAAGCCCCCGGAAATCGCCCCGGAAACATAAGCCCGCGGATTCGCGAAGCTCTTTACTCCACGTCCACGTGCACGTAATCGCCCGCTCTCCGGCGAATCAGCCCGTCTTCGTAAGCCGCTCCCGCCGCGATGGATGCGATGCCCGGCGCAGGCAGTGCGGGCAGTTCCACGCGCGCGATCCCTTCCCCGTCGGTTTCCGCTTCGGCCGCCGCCTCGTTCCATTGCGTGTGCAGGTAACGCCCGACGTTGACCATGCGGCCGGACACCGGACGCCCCGCGCCGTCCCGCACTTCCACCTCGAGCGGCATCGGAACGCCCACATCGAACGGAGAGGAAACCGGACGGATTTTCACGCTCAGCGACGACGAGGGTTCTCCTCCCACGCGCACGATGCACGACTTCAAGCCGGACGCTTCGCCGGATGGCGCGACCGCGCGCGTCCACAGGTATTCCGCGCCGGGCTTCACATCCTTCAGCGGGATTTCTCCGCGCCACCACTGTCGGCCCACGCGCTTCAGAGCCTCCCAGCCCCCATCTCCGATCCGCGCCTGCACCTGCGCCGCCTCCGGCGCCCAGACTTCGACCGCGACGGAATCGCCGGCCACCGCGTCGCCGTCGCGCGGCTGCGTGCGGATCGCGCGATTGTAATCCTGCAGCGCGTAGTACAGCGGACGAGGCCGTCCGATCCGCTCGCTGTCGGTCTCGATCAACCCGTACCATTCTTCCGCGTGATCGTCGTGCCGGTCCTTGTCGCCGTACTTCCACCAACCATCGGTCCACATGAATACGCAGCCGCCCCCGCAACCCGTATTCAGAATGTCGTTCCACATGCGCAGCACTCCGTCGCGCTGTTCTTCCAGCGAGTTGCCGCCGTAGCCGCGCCCGTCGCCGCGCGGCGATACCGACAGCCCGAACTCGGTGATCAGCATCGGCTTGCCGCCGGCATACCGGTCGCGAAGAATTTCGAGATACGTGCGATAGCCCAAGGCTTTTTCAATCGTCACGGGGCTGTACGGGTACACGTTGGCGGCGACGAAGTCCCATTCGTCGGGCATCACGAAGTCCGTCGCCACGCAGTTGGAATAGGAGAACAGCCGTTTCGGGTCCGCGCGACGGGCCGCTTCGCGAAGCTTCGCGTAGAACGCCTTCACCGTGGACACGCCCGCCGAATGCACCGCGTGGCCGTGCGGCTCGTTGAGCAGGAGGTAGCAAAGGACGTTCGGGTGCTTCGACATGCGCCCGACCTCCCGCTCGATGAGGCGCAACTGCTCATCCTGGAATTTCGGATCGGCAAAATCGCCCGCCGGATCGAACCAGATCCCCGGGATCGCCCACAAGCCGTATTCCGCCGCAAGCTCGAGTTCCTCGTCCAGGAGCGGCGCCCACGTGCGGATCGTGTTGAAGCCGGCCTTGCGGATGCGCGCGAAGTCGGCGCCCAGCACGTCCGGTTCGAACTTGCGCTCCCAGGGCAACTGCCCTTTCCGGCAACCCGGCTCATAACCCACGCCCACCACGAGGAACCGCTCCCCGTCCACGGTCAGAAAACCATCCTGCATGCCCACCTCCCCGAATCGCGGCGGAAGGGGCGCGATCGCCCGCTCGCCTTCCCGCGCCTCGGGCACAAACCGGCAGCCCGCAACGAGGAACAGTGCGACCACTGAAAGTTTCCAGACATCGGAAAAATTTCCGCACACTTTTCCGCCACGGCGGACAAGTCCAGACATTGGAAAACTCCTTATTCCTTCCTGACACCCGAAACCTGAAACCTGAAACCTTCTCCCAACATCTCCATCGCCGTCTCCACCACCGCCTCCGCCGACACCCGGTCCAGGCACGCCAGGTCGCTGCGCCTGCACGCGTTTGCGAAACACGGGCGGCAATCCAATCCTTCCGCGGTCAACACGCGATGCGATCCGCCGAACGGCCCGGTCCGCCCGGGATCGGTCGCGCCGAACACCGCGAGCACCGGCACGCCGACCGCGGTCGCCATGTGCATCGGCCCGGAATCCACGGTGATCGCCAAGTTCATCTCCTGCAGCAGGCTGCCCAGTTCCACGAGTGACGTCCCGCCGCACAGGTTGACGACGCCCTGCCCGATGCCGCGCGCGATTTCGCCGCACACCGCGCGGTCCGCGGCGGACCCGACGAGGTAGAGCGTCGCGCCGATCCGGTCGCGCAGTTCGCGCCCGACTTGCACGAATCGGTCGGCGCTCCAGTTCTTCGTCGGCCAGCGCGAGCACGGGGCCAGCGCGACGCGCGGACCCGGTTCGGGGCGCGGCACGACCGGAAAAGCGACGGGGAATTCGACCGCCCCCGGCGGCACGCCGAGATGGCTCACGAAATCAAGCGCCTCCTCCACCGCGTGCCGGTTCTTGTCCTTACGACCGGCGAGTTCGCCATAAAAGAGATGCGCGCCTTCCCGGCTGAACGCCGGACCGATCCGTCGCGAGGCCCGCGCGCAGCGCGTCACCAGCGCGCTCTTCACAAGGCCCTGAAAATCCAGCACCCACTCGTATTCCTCGCTCCTCAGCTCCCGGAGGAACGGAAGAAAGCCCGACACGAACGCGCGCCGCGGGAAGGGAATCACGCGCCGCACGCCCTCGAAACAGCGGACCAGGTCCGCGTATTCCGGCTGCGTCACCCAGTCCACCGTCGTGCCGCGCGCGCGGCGGATCAGCGTCACCGCGGGGAGGGCGTGAAACAAGTCGCCGAGCGAGCTCAGCTTGACGACCAGTATCCGGCTTCCTTCGTCGTTCTGGATCCGATTCGACATTCGGCACAGGCTCCACGCGATCGGGCGCAGCATACCGAACGTCCGCAGAAATGGCTATGCCGCAGATGGATTCTCTATATAGTAGTTGAATGTAACGCAAAGGGAGTCAACTCCCGGGACGGGCTGGAGACGCACCGATATGAACGAACACGGCCGGGCCTTTACCTCGCACGTCAAGATGATGTCGCTGACGCTGATCCTGCCCCACTGGGGCCGATGGTTCTACCAGCGGGAGATCCAGAAGATCACCGGCATCGCCTATACGCCGGTCCGCTTTGCGCTCCTCAGCCTCGAGGCCTTCGGGCTCGCGGTGAAGCGCGCGGACGGCAACCGCCAGTATTACATGATCAACAAGGGCTTCTTCCTGTACGAGGAGTACCGCAGCATCGTCCTCAAGACCACCGGGCTCGGCGACCACCTGCGCTGGGTGCGCAAGAAGAAGAGCGACGTCGTCGCGGCGTTCGTCTACGGCGATTTCGCGGAGGGCACGGAGACGACGGATACCCCGGTCCGCGTGTGCATCGTGGGCCACCTGCCCGACGCGAGGATCAAGAGCGCGCTCGGGGCCGCCGCGCACTTGACTCAGAAGTCCTTCCCCTACATTCGCTTTACGCCGGACGAATTCGCAGCCCGCTGGAAGAAGGGCAACGCGGAAGTGCTCCGCTTGATGAAGCGTCCGAAGATCTACGTCGTAGGCAACGAGCAGGCGCTCCGGTAGAGCGGCGGGCAAGCGGATTTCGGCCCGGAGATTCCGGGCGGCCACCCCCGCGCTCTTTGTTTCGGGCGGCCATCCTTCCTCTCCGGACCGAAAAGAAGACCCTCAAGGCATTTCGAGCAGGTCGAAATCATCCATCGCAACATATCCCGTCGCCGGAAGAGGCACCGGCGGCACGTACACCGCGCCGCGAATGCCGACCATGGCGGTACGATCCGGCGCCACGGCCTTCGCAATGGTCAGCAGCGTGAACGGCATGTTGCCCTTCAGGTGATCGGACTGGTGCTGCCCGACCACGTTCCAGTTGTCATCCAGGAACTGAAGCTCCAGGTAGTATTCGACACCCGGCGCGTTGGTGGCCGTCATCCACAAATGCGCCGTGTAGCTTTGGCCCGGCGCGGAGGGAATCGCCTGGATGAAGACGCGCCACTCGTTCGTGACCCCCGGTTCGATCGTGTTCGCAACGGCGAACCCGCCGCTCTTCACCAGCTCCGGGGAGTTCGTCACATCCCACCCTTCCCCGTGCCACTCCCAGCCCGTGCGATCACCCATCTCGAAGCCGGGATTGGTCAACCGTACGTCCGCGGCCCGCGTCGAAACACACACGAACAGCGCGGCCAGGAACAGAAATCCGGATCTTCTCATACGCCCCCCTTCTTCACTCAGCGCCCGTTTTTCGCGGGCTTCTTCACTTCCGTCAGCACGAAATCGTCAAACATGTGGTAGCCGATATCCTGGGCCGGCTTGTCCAGCATCCGTACGACCGCGCGCACCGAGGCCCAACACGCGTCCTTCGGCGCCTCGGCATGAGGGATGTTAACCACCCGGAACTCCTGGTCGCTGTCCACGGCCACAGACTGGACCTGCTCGATGATGTTGCTCTGCTTGTCGAGAAACTGCAGTTCGAGGTACGACTGTGACCGACCGACCTGCGCGACGCGCACCCATGCGCCCAGCTCGTAGGCCTTGTTCGGCTTGATCTTCACGACCTGCTGCGCGCCGCGCCACTCGTCGGCATCCGTCGGCGCGATCTCGTTCAGGAGCCCGAACTTGCCGTCGTGCATGTCCCGCGAGCTTTCGCCCGCGAAATCGCTGACCCGCCAGCCCTGCCCGAAATA
>JAKJGV010000023.1:0-15157 GCA_022704185.1 Verrucomicrobiota bacterium | reverse complement strand
CGTCGCCGCCGAACGCCATCATCCCCGCCATCAGCCACACCACCAACCACGTCTTCTTCACAACCCCGTCCTCCTTTCTTCCCAACTTTGAACTTGCATCGTAACTAAAAACTAGTTACTGTCAACCCTGTTTTGGATGTGTTCTTTTTGCCCGGCGGTTGCGCGGGACATGGACGGCCGGGCGGGTTACTATTCGTCCTGTAGGAGGAAGTCGCCATGACCGCCATATCGGACTCTGCCTGTCCTTTCGCGCTGCCCGTCCTCGTCCTCGCGCTCTCGACGTGCCTGTTCTGCGGCTGCAGCATCCCGTCGCAGCCGGCCCCCCGGATTCCGGCAACCCCCTGCGCCGCGCTCAACGACGCCCTGTCCGCCGAGGACCAGGCGTTTCTCGACGACCTCCAGAAACGGATCGTGGATTACTTCTGGACCGAGATCTATCCCGAGACCGGCATCGCCATTGACCACACCGAGAATCGCACCGGCAAGGTCGCCGCCACCGGATTCGGCCTCGCGGCGATCTGCATCGGAATCGAGCGCGGCTGGATCCCGTACGACGACGGCTACGCGCGCGTGCTTCACACGATGCACTCGTTCTGGGATGACCCGGACGATCCGAACGACCTCTGCGTGGACGGCCACTTCGGTCTGTTCTGGCATTTCGTGGACGGCCGCACCGGGCGCATGAAGCCGGTGGACTGCGTCGCGATCTGCGACAGCGCGGACCTGATCGCGGGCGTCATTGTCGCGGGCGAGTACTTCAAGGGCACGGAGGTCGAGACGCTGGCTCGCAAGATCTACGACCGCGTGGAGTGGAACCAGTTCGCGACGAAACGCACCGACGGGCGGCCCGGCCTGATGTCGTTCGGCTGGGTCCCGCTGCACGTGTCCGAGAACTACTACGAAACGGACGGGCTCCTGAACTTCAACATGAGCGGATTCGCGGACAACTCGCTGCTGATCTACGTCCTCGCGCTCGGCTCGGACACGCACCCGATCCCGCAGGAGACGTGGGAAGAGTACGTGGACACCTTCACGCTGGACGAGTACGCGGGGTACGAATGCGTGTTCGCCGGCCAGCTCTTCTGCCGGCAGGTGCCCCACGCGTTCGTCCGCTTCAGCCGGAAACGCGACCGCGTGACGGACTACTTCCTCGACACCGTCAATGCCTTGCTCGCCGACCGCGCGTTCAACATCGCGGAAAACAAGTACCCGCCCCAGGTCTGGGGGCTGACCGATTGTTTCGGGAAGGACTCCTACAGCCATGCCGGCCCGCCGGGGCCGGTGATGAACGACGGAACCGTCGGCACCACGGCGTTCGCCGGGGCCCTGCCCCATATCCCCTCGCTTTCGATGGAAGCCATGCGCTACGTGCGCGAACGGTTCGGCGATCGGGTGTACGGGCGTTACGGCTTCACCAGCTCGGTCAACCTGAAGAACGATTTCGTCAGCCCATTGTACGTCGGCATCGAACTCGGGCCCATGGTGATGCTGATCGAAAACTACCGCTCCGGCCTGATCTGGGACCTCTTCTCCCGGTCGCGCGTGATGAGGAACTTCGTGCGCCGCGCCGGGATGTCGGGCGTGGTCGACGACTTCGAACTGCCGCCCGAGGCACCCGCCTACGCGCTGTGGAGCGCCGACGGCGCCACCGTGACGCGAAGCGACGTTGCCCCGCAGCATGGCCGCGCCTGCCTGGCCCTTTCGTTCAACGGGGCCGAGGCGACGGTGACCGCGCAGCTTACGGAGAATGACCTGTTGGATTTCCACTTCTCGAAGGTTCTCTCCGTGTGGACGCGCGACATGGAGGTCGTCTCTTGCGCCGCGACCCTGGACGGCCAGGTGTGCGAACTGCGGCCGGCGGGCCGGATTCGCGGCGGGGAATGGCAGCATTTGTTCTTCGAACTCCCGGCGTCCTCACAGACATCGAAGCTCTGCGGCTTAACCTTTTCAGCGCGCCGCGCCGGCAACAGGCCGGCGCTCGACAACATCACGATGGAAGAAAAGCCGGGCCTTGGCGCGCCCGCCGCCATCACCGATCTCCGGGGGCAACCGGGGGATCTGCCGGAATCCGCGCAGCTACAATGGACGGTGCCGGACGATCCGGACGGCGGCCGACCGGCGCGCTACGTTCTGTCCATCCGCGAGCCCGGCGCGGAGCCCCGCGCTTCCGACTTCCCGGCGACCCGGGACATCGGCGAGCGCGAGGATAAAGTGATGCTGCTCGGCGATGGAAAAACCTGCTCGGTCACACTGGCGGCAGTGGACCGCGATGGACACCGCGGGCCGGAAAGCGCGCCCGTCACCGTCACCTCACGCGCCGGCGCGCTCAACCGCATCGCGTATGATTTCGAAGGCGACTCGATGGACGGATGGGCCAGCACGACTCCCGATATCCGCCTCCGCATCGAGGAAACGGGCGGAGAGCGCGCGATTCGCATGGATTACACCAAGACCCACGGCTGGCTGTTCGTTACCGTCGCGCTGGACCCCCGCATGGTCGAGCTGCACCGCTACCTGCGAATCCGGATGAAGGGACACGGCACGCTGCTCACCAAACTCTGGTGCTCGGAAACACTGCAGGAAGACATACGCCCCGTGACCGTCCGGTCGGACACGGAATGGACAACGGTCCTGCTCGACACGCGCCTGGCCACGCAGATCAACACCGGCCGCGACCAGGTGCTGCAGCTCCTGCTGTTCCCCGCGCCGGGCGAGTGGTCCGGCTCCGGCACACTCTGGATCGGCGAGCTTGCGTACGCGGAATGATTCTTGACCCTTGAGACTAGAGCCTAGAGTACAATCCTCGCTCCAGCTTCTCGCTCCCACCCCACAAGGGGGTGGGGAGCGTGTCATGCCTTGACCCTCACTTCTTACTTGTCGAGAGCAGCTTGAGCATGACCGCTTTCTGCACGTGCAGCCGGTTCTCCGCCTCGTCGAACACCACGGACTGCGGTCCGTCAATGACCTCGGCCGTCTGCTCATAGCCCCGCAGCGCGGGAAGGCAGTTCAGGAAGATCGCGCCCTTCGCCGCATGCTTCATCAGCTCGGCGTTCACCTGGTACGGCGTGAACACACGCACCCGCTCGTTCAGCTTGTGCGGCGGGATGTGATAGCTCATCCAGGAATCGGTGTACACGACGTCGGCCCCTTTCACGGCTTCCACCGCATCGCGGGTGACCTGCACGGTACAGCCCTTCTCCGCGGCCGTCGCCGTCGCTTCCCGGAGAACCTTCGCGGACGGGCTGAACTCCTCACCGGGCGGACATCCGACGCGGATGTTCATCCCCATCTTCGTGCAACCGTAGAGCAAAGAGTGCGTTACGTTGTTGTTGCTGTCGCCGAGGTACGCAAGCGTCAGGCCTTTCAGCCGGTGCTTCTTCTCCCGCACGGTCATCAGGTCCGCGAGGATCTGGCAGGGATGCTCGAAATCCGTCAGCGCGTTGATCACCGGCACCGTGGCCAGTTGAGCCATCTCCACGATCTTGGCGTGGTCAAAGAGCCGCGCCATGATGATGTCCACGTACCGGCTCACCGTCTTCACGGTATCGTGAATCGTTTCCTTCCCCGCGCCGAGCGGCGAAGTGGTCATGTCATAGAATATGGCGTGGCCGCCCAACTGGCTCATGCCGGTCTCAAACGAGACGCGCGTCCGCAGGCTCGGCTTCTCGAACATCATGAGCAGCGTCTTGTGTACAAGCGCGTTGCGATAGTTCTCCGGCGATCCCTTGATCTGCCCGGCCATATCGAGGACTTCCGCGATCAATTCCGCTTTCCAGTCGTTCAACGATATCAGGTGCAACATGACGTATTCTCCGATCTTCACACTGCTTCTTGCTGCATTTCCTCGTGTTCAGGTGTCAGGTTTCAGGGAAGGGCACATCTGAAACCTCTTCCGGTCAGCTCGTCAGATCCTGGTAGTAGCGATCCACCTCGGGGTCGCGCTGGAACACCGTCAGGATCAACGCGGCCCGAATCCACATCCCGTTCCGGACCTGCCTCCAATACACCGCCCGCGGGTCCGAGTCCACCGCGGCCTCGATTTCCTTTCGCCGCGGCAGGGGGTGCATGATCACCGCGTCGGACTTCAACTTCGTCAGGTGCGCTTTCGTGAAGTGGAAGTGGCTGGTGTCCAGCACCTGGCTTTCATGCGCGGTGTCCCACTCGTCCTGGATCCGCGTCATGTAAATGGCGTCCACTTCGGGGATGACCCGCTCGAAGTCCTGGCTGATCTCGTAAGGCATGCCCGCGTGGTCGAGGAACTGGAGGATGTCCGGCCCGATCTGCAGCGAATCCGGCGCCACGAAGTACTGTTTCACGCCCGGGTAGAGCGTCAGCAGCCACGCGAGCGAGCGCACTGTGCGGCCCCGCGCGAGATCGCCCACGAACGCGATCTTCTTCCCTTCAATCCCTCCGCGCCGCTCGAAGCTGCGCTGAAGCGTATAGACATCCAGCAACGCCTGCGTCGGATGCTGATCCTTGCCCGAGCCCGCGTTGATGACCGGCACGGGCCGGTCCGTGTTCGAGAGCAGCCACGCGATCCGCTCGGCAAAACCGCCGACCGGATGCCGCATGATGATCAGGTCGAAATACGAACTGAACGTGCGCACGGAATCCTCCGGCGACTCGCCCTTCAACTCGCTGGAGGTCGAGGTATCGCGCACCTCCGCGGGCAGGAGCCCGACGATCTGGCACGCGGCATAGAAGGACAGGAAGGTGCGGGTCGAGGGCTGGGCGAAGTAGAGCATCGCCCGCTTCTCGGACAGCAAGTCCTGGAGGAAGAGTGTGCCGCCCCGGGTTTTCGCGATCCGCCGGATGCGGGTGGCGAGTTCACAGAGCCGGTCGAGCATCGGGCGGGTGAACTGCTGCGCGATCAGGGCATGGTACGGCTTTTGCTCGCGCACGAAATAGGCCCCCTTTGCGGAAAGGTCGAGCTTCTGGAAATCCTCCCACGACACGGATTTCAGCGGGTTTTCCTTGTACATGATCGCCACGGTTTCAATCCTCCAAAATGGCCGGCGCCTCGGAATCGGGAGACTACCCTATCCGAACGCCCCCCCGCAACTCCATAGCCTGAGGCTTTAACACTGGAACGGGTCTCGGGTATGGTAAGAAATACGCCAGGGGTTGCGTTTTTCGCTCAAGAGCGGGTTGTATATGTCGACTTCAGGCCTGACATACAGGCTGAGAGGGGTTTTGTCGCCGCGGTTCGCTTGTACCGCCGTCGCCGCGCTTT
The DNA here is from genome assembly GCA_022704185.1 of Verrucomicrobiota bacterium. GTDB lineage: Bacteria > Verrucomicrobiota > Kiritimatiellia > CAIQIC01 > JAGNIJ01 > JAKJGV01. The sequence continues at coordinate 9,924 of JAKJGV010000023.1, read as the reverse complement.
GCGCGCTCTCCGCCGTTGCCGAGCAAGCCGGTGAGTTCACCGTCCCCATGATCAGCAAAGGCGTGAGAAGCCGCCCCATCCAGATGCGCTTCGTCGGGTCGAATCCCTGCCCGTTTGTCGAACAGATCGTCGAGTATTCCGGCATCAGCGAGAAGAACGTTCCCGAAGACGGCCCGCGCGCGGCCCGGCGGACGATCTACCGCCAGGTGTACGAAGGCGTGGACCTGATGACCTACAACAGGCGTGGCTCGGTTCAATACGACCTGATCGTCGCGCCCGGCGCGAATCCCGAAGTCATCCGCATCGTGTACGAGGGATTCGAGAACGTGGAACTCTACGCGGAGCTCCCGGCATACCAGCTCATCAGCGGGACGAAGACCGTCGTTCCCGTCGTCATGGAGAAGACCCCGGAGGCTTACTATCGGTTTTCCGTCAGCACCTATGACCCCTCGCGCGAACTCGTCATCCCGACCACGTCGGTGCCCATCACCGCCCGCGCGCGTTCGTACGCGCAAGCGCCCTGACTCCGGGGTCACGGCCCTCAACGTCCGACATCCGCCAATCGCACGGGCACGCAGCGCGCGCCCCAATCGCCGGGCTGCGCCTCGAACACTCCGGCACACAGCGTGCCGCAGAATCGGCAGGCGCCCTTCTCGTCCAGATTCCATTCGGACAGGCGATACCAGTCGCGGCCGATCAGGCGGCGCCCGCAGGAATGACAGTACGTGCTGCCGCCCTCCTCGTCGTGCACATTGCCCGTATACACGTGGCGCACTCCCGCGGTGCGGGCGATGTCCCGCGCGCGAAGCAGCGTCGCCGCGGGGGTCGGCGGCGTGGCCTGCATTTTCCAGTCGGGGTGAAAAGCCGTGAAATGGAGCGGCACGTCCGGCCCCAGGGCCTTGGCCACCCAGCATGACAACTCGCGCAGTTCCTTGTCGGAATCGTTCTCGCCGGGAATCAACAGCGTCGTGATCTCCACCCACACGTTCGTCTTCTCTTTCAAGTATAGCAGGGTGTCCATCACCGTGTGCAGGTCGCCGCCGCAGAGCTTCCGGTAGAAGCGCTCCGAGAAAGCCTTCAGGTCCACGTTCGCGGCGTCCATGTGCGCGAAAAAGTCGGCCCGCGGCGCATCGCAGATGTAGCCGGCGGTTACGGCGACCGTTCGGATGCCGCGCTCGTGACATGCGCGGGCGACATCCGCCGCGTACTCGAAGAAGATCACCGGGTCGTTGTACGTGAACGCCACGCTCCGGCACCCCAGCCGTTGCGCCGCGGCGGCGATCAGGTCGGGCGATGCCTCCTCGGCGAGCATTTCCATCTCGCGCGACTTGCTGAGGTTCCAGTTCTGGCAGAACAGGCAGGTGAGATTGCAGCCCGCCGTGCCGAAGGAGAGAATGGGCGTGCCGGGCAGAAAATGGTTAAGCGGTTTCTTCTCGATGGGATCCACCGCGAAACCGCTGGAGCGTCCGTACGTCGTGAGGACGATCTCGCCGTCACGGCATGCCCGCACGAAACATGCGCCGCGCTGGCCCTCCTTCAGCGTGCAATGATGCGGACACACCTCGCACCGCACCCGCCCATCTTCAACTCGGGTCCAGTATTGCGTTCTGACCACCGGGCCCGACGGATATTCCGATGCGCTCATCGCCCCTCCCCCGTTACCCAACCCTTGGCCAGTATACACCCGATTGCAGGCCATTCCCACAACCAACCGAAACTTGCAACGGCCGCCGCGGGCGGTATGCTTGAATGCAGAAAAGAACGGGAGGGGTTATGAAGGCTGCGTCGGTCCGAAGACCCGCTGTGGCCGGGATGTTCTATCCGGCGGATCCCCGCGAGCTGCGCGCCATGATCTCCGAATTCATGGATCAAGCGGCTCCCGCCCGCCGCGCTCCCAAGGCCGTCATCGCGCCGCACGCCGGATACGTATACTCAGGCCCCATCGCGGCCTCCGTCTATGCGCAGGTCGCGCCGGCGGCGCGGCAAATCCGCCGGGTGATCTTGTTCGGACCCTCGCACCGCGTGCCGTTCACAGGGCTCGCGGCCAGCGGGGCCGACGCCTTCGCCACGCCGCTCGGGGAAGTGCCGCTCGACCGGGAGATCCTGCCGTCGCTCGCGGATCTGAAACAGGTCCGCGTGCTCGACCAGGCCCACGCGCAGGAGCACAGCCTCGAGGTCCAGCTGCCTTTCCTCCAGCACGTGCTGCCGTCGTTCAAGCTGGTCCCCCTGGCCGTGGGCGACGCGTCGCCGAAGGAAGTGGCCGAGGTGATGGACCGGTTGTGGGGCGGTCCGGAAACGCTCGTGGTGGTCAGTTCCGATCTCAGCCATTACAACGACTACAAGACGGCGTCCCGGATGGATCGGGCCACTTCCGACGCGATCGAGCAGCTTCGCCCGGAAGCGATTGACTACGAACAAGCCTGCGGACGCATTCCGATCGCCGGGCTGCTGCTCGTCGCGCGGAAGCGCGGCCTCAAGGCGCGGACGGTGGATCTGCGCAGCTCCGGCGACACGGCGGGGCCGCGGGACGAGGTCGTCGGTTACGGCGGCTACGTATTCGACGAGGAATGAGCATGCTTTCGGAAGAACACAGGAAGATCCTGCTCGCCACCGCGCGCGATTCCATCCGGCACGGGCTGGAACACGACGCGCCGTTGAGCGTGGATGTGCGCAAGGTTCCGCGGGAGCTGCGCGAAGAGCGCGCGACGTTTGTGACCCTGGAGATCGGCGGCGACCTGCGCGGCTGTATCGGGACCCTCGAGGCGGAGCAGGCGTTGATCGCGAATGTCGCCCACAATGCGTTCCAGGCCGCCTTTCGCGATCCGCGGTTTCCACCGCTCAAATCCCGGGAGTTCGAGCGGCTGGATATTCACATCTCGGTGCTGAGCCCACCCGAGCCGATGGCTTTTCGCTCGGAGGAGGATTTCATGCGCCAGTTGCGCCCCGGCGTGGACGGGATTGTGCTGGGCGACGGCTGGCGTCGCGGCACGTTTCTCCCGGCGGTGTGGGAAGACCTCCCGGAGAAGAGCGACTTCGTGCGGCACCTGAAGATGAAGGCGGGACTGCCGCCGGACTACTGGTCGAAAACCATCAAGGCCTTCCGCTACACGGCGGAGTACTTCCCATAGATCGGCTGGATCACGGCGAAAGGCGCTGCATCGTCCAGCCGCCCTGACCCGTTTCGCGCGTGTACATCAACCGGTCGTGCAGCCGGCTCGGCCGGCCTTGCCAGAACTCGATCCGGTGTGGGCGCAGAAGATACCCGCCCCAGTACGGCGGGCGCGGCACGTCCTTGCCGCGGTAATCCCGGCTCAGCTCGCGAACCCGCGCTTCGAGCTCCTCGCGCCCCTTCAACACCTCGCTCTGACGCGACGCCCATGCGCCAATCCGGCTGCCCCGCAGACGCGACGCAAAGTAGGCGTCCGATTCCTCTCCCGAAACCTTTTCCAGCGAACCGTCCACCCTCACCTGTCGGAACAGTTCCGCCCAGTGGAAAACCATCGTGGCCCGCGAATTCTCCGCAATCTCCAGCGCCTTCCGGCTTTCGTAATTGGTGTAGAAAACAAACCCGCGCTCGTCCACCCCTTTTAGCAGCACCATGCGGGCCGCCGGACATCCGTCCCGTGTCGCGGTGGCCAGCGCGCAGGCATTCGCCATCGGCACCCACGCCTTCCTCGCAAACGCATACCAGGACTTGAACTGCATGATGGGATCCGCATCCGCCTGCTCCTCGCTCAGGCCCAGAAGCAACCCCTTGATCCCGAATATCCGCGCCACCATGCTCATCGTTTCCGTTTCCTCAACCCAGGTCTCCAAGATGCTCGCGCAGCATGACGGCATGCGCCTTCCCGCCGCCCGGCGTGATCATGGCCGCACTCGTGTTGCGCCGATGCAGCACCTGGCGCGCGACCTCGCGAATATCTCCGGCGTCCACCGCCTCCAGCCGACGCACCACTTCGTCCGGCGAAATCACCTTGCCATAACCCAGCAGGTTCTCGCCCACCCACATCATCTGGCTGCCCGTGTTCTCGAGCCCGATCCGCAACTGGCCAATGGCATAGTCTTTCGCGCGCCGCAGTTCCTGCGCGCCAACCAACTTCTCCTTCAGCAACGCCACTTCCCGGAGGATCAGCTCGACCGCTTTGGACATGCGTTTCGTGTCCACGCCCGCCGCAATGTCCAGCACCCCGGTGTCCGCGTACAGGTGCATACTGCTGTGCACCGAGTACGCAAGCCCGTGCTTCTCCCGCACCACCTGGAACAGCCGCGAGCTCATGTTCTCGCCCAGCATGATACTGAGAAGTTTCAGGGCGTAGCGTCGCCGGTCATAACGCCCGAATACGCGCACGCCGATCGCCAGGTGCGTCTGCTCGATATCCTTCCCGAGCACATACACGTCCTTCTGCCCCACCTGCCGCCCGGCCGGGGCAAACGCCTGGCTCCCCGCGCCGGAAGTCCTGCCCAGCAAGCGCTGCACTTTCTCCACGCACTGATCGTGATCCACCTTCCCGGCAAAAATCACCACGGTCGAGCCCGGCAGGTAACGATCGCGCTTGTAGCCGAGAATGTCCGCGCGCGAAATCCCGCGCACCGTCTTCTCCGTCCCGATCAGCGCCCGCCCGAGCGGATGCTTCCACCAGAGCAGTTCGCCCAGCAACTCCTGCACCAGGTGGTGCGGCTGATCCTTGTACATGGATATCTCCTCCATGATCACGCCGCGCTCCCGGTTGATATCGTCCGCCGCAAAACGTGGGTTGAGATACATGTCGGCCAGGATATCGAACACCGGCCACCGGTGCTCCGCGGCAACCCGCGCGTAGTAGCAGGTGGATTCCTCCTGCGTGAAGGCATTGAAATATCCGCCGCGCCCTTCGATCGCGCGCGAGATATCGCGCGCCGAGCGTGTGCGGGTCCCCTTGAACAGAAGATGCTCGATGAAGTGACTGATCCCCGCCAGGCGCGCGGGCTCGTGGCGTCCGCCCACCGCCACCCAGACGCCCATCGCCACGCTCTCGACACTGTCCATGGCCGCGGTGGCGACACGAATCCCGTTCGGAATGCTGCTGACCTTGACGTTCATCAACATCTTACTCCTCCAAATCCTTCAGAGTCACCCGCCCTTCATAAAGCGCCTTGCCGACGATCGCGCCCGCAAGGTTCGGACGGTTCAGCGCGCGCAACGCCGCCGCATCCTCGCGCGAGCTCACGCCGCCCGAGGCGATCACCGAGCACGACACGGCCGCGCACATCTCGTCCATCGCCCGCACGTTCACGCCCGCCAGCATGCCGTCCTTCGAGGTGTCCGTGTAGATGATGCAATCTGCCCCCATGGATTCCGCTTTGCGAGCGAGGTCCATCGCAAGCTGGTCCGTGGTTTCGACCCATCCCTTCACCTGCACCCGGCCGTCGCGCGCGTCAATCCCCACCGCGACACGGGCGCCGAACTGCCCGACCAACCGTTTCAGCGATTCCGGGTCCGCCCACGCGCGCGTGCCGATGATCGCGCGATCAACGCCGGCCGCCAGCAGCGCGCGAATATCCTCGTCCGTCCGAAGGCCGCCGCCCACCTCCACGGGGATTCCGATCGCGCGGACAATCTGCGCGATCACTTCCGCGTGCGCCGGGCGCCCCTGGAAAGCGCCGTCCAAGTCCACGACGTGCAGATATTGCGCGCCTTCCACCTCCCAGCGGCGCGCCATGGCCACCGGATCGCCGGAATACACGACGGCCTCGTCCGCGCGGCCCTGCCGCAATCGCACGCACTTCCCGCCCTTCAGGTCAATGGCCGGTATGATCAGCATGCTTCCACCCACTCTCCGAAATTCCTGAGCAGCTGCAGCCCGGCGGCCTGGCTCTTCTCCGGGTGGAACTGAACCGCCGCCATCCGGCCGCGCCGGATCGCCGACGCGTAGTCCAGTCCGTAACTCGAAATCCCGGCGTCCAGGTCCGTACCCGACAACGGCGCGTAATACGAGTGCACGAAGTAGAAGTACGCGCCGTCCGGCACCTCCTTGAAAAGAGGGCCACCGGCCGCGCGCTGGCGAACCCGGTTCCAGCCGATCTGCGGGACCTTCAACTCCGGCGTCGCGGCAAACCGCAACGCCCTGCCCGGCAGCACGCCCAGCCCCGCGACGCCCGGCGATTCCTCGCTTCCCTCGTACAACACCTGCAGACCGAGACAAATCCCCAGAAACGGGCGGTCCGCCGCGATCCACTCCTTCACCGCATCCACGAAGCCATGCGAACGCAGGTGCTCCATGCAGTCGCCGAACGCACCGACTCCCGGAAGGATCATCGCGCGGCAGTCCCGCAACTCGTCCGGCGACTTCACGATGCGCGACGGCAGCCCGAGAAACGCGCACGCGTTGCTCACGCTTCCCAGGTTGCCCATGCCGTAATCAACGATGGCGATCATGTGGAGGTACGGAGAGTTGGAGTATTGGAGTGCTGGAGTATTGGAAATCGGGAAACTAATCCATCGCTCCAACACCCCGCCGCTCCATCACTCCATTCCTATATCTTTCCTTTGCTCGAAGGGACATCCTTGACGCGGGGATCCCGCTCCGCGGCCATCCGCAGCGATCTCGCCAGCGCCTTGAATACCGATTCGTAAGCGTGATGAGGCTCCTCGCCGTACATCAGCCGGATGTGCAGATTCATGCGCGCCTGGACGGTGAACGCCTGGAAGAATTCCTTGATCAGACCCAGGTCGAAATCGCGGATTCTCTTCTTGCGCGTCGCGACCTCGTACACAAGGTAGGGCCGTCCGCCCAGGTCCAGCGCCACGCGGCTCAGCGCATCGTCCATCGGCAGGACGCACCAGCCGTATCGCGAGATCCCCTTGCGGTCGCCCAACGCCTTGTTCAGCGCCTCGCCCAGCGCGAGCCCCACGTCCTCGACCGTGTGATGATAGTCCACGTCCAGGTCGCCCTTCGCGCGAAGGACGAGATCCATGCACGAGTGTTTCGCAAGCAACTCGAGCATGTGATTGAGGAACGGGATGCCCGTCGAGACGCGGAACCGCCCCGTCCCATCCACGTTGAGCTGGATGCGGATGTCGGTCTCGCGCGTCTTGCGATCCACTTCGGCCGTGCGTTTTTTCATGGCTCGAACAGGATACAGCCGCACAAGCCCCCGGTTCAACGGGAAAAGTCGCGCCCTGCGCCTGCCCGGCGCGCGCCGTGGCTCAGCGCCAGGTCTTCAGCTCGATCGCGCTGCCGACCGCCTGGTCCACGTTGACCCGCAACTGGCCGACGCGAACCCGCTCGTCGAAATCCTTGCGGAAGCTGCGCCCTTTCTCCATGTAGGCGCCGACGTGAAACTCTTCGCCGCCCAGGATCTTGATCGTGTTGATGATCGGCTTCCCCTCGCGCACGAATACCTCGAACCCGCGAATCTCCTGGTTGACGTCCCAGATCAGCGATTCCTGCTTCTTCTCCGGCCGCTTCACCGACGAGCCGCCGCGCCCGCCGGAATCCCCGCCGCCTTCCGCCGTGTAGACGGTAAGTTGCAGGCGGCTCCCCTGCGCCTTGTCCACGTTCACGCGGAGCTGGCCGACCGAAACCGTCTTGTCCAGTTTCTTCTCCCAGCTCTGCCCCTTGGAGAAATACGCGCCGACCTGAAAATCCTCGATGCCCAGGAAGCGAATGGTGTTGATGATGGGATTCCCGTCCAACACCTCCACCTTGAATCCCGTGATCTCCCGCGACACGTTCCAGATCAACGATTCCTTGCCCTGGCTCGGCGCTTTCACCTCCAGTTTCTCCCTGTCGGCAAAAGCTCCCGCCGCAAGGCACAGGATGATCAGCCCTATCACGCACACTCGACGCGTGTCTCTCGTACGCATTGCAACCTTCCTTTCACGTTGTCCATCGTCCCTCAACCCGTTCACAACCCCGTCTCGAAGCGCACGGTTTCGCCTTTCTTGATCTCGATCCCCTCCCCCGCGGGAAGCGGTTCATCCATGCCCTCGACCAGCAGGTGGAGATCGTAGATCCCGGGCGGAACGATGAACTGCCGCCACATCGGCTCCTGGTTGTCCGAGCCGCGCCGCACCGACAACACCGGCGCCGTCCCGCCCGCGCGCAGGAGGTCCCATCCCTTGACGTTCGTCCCCTCCGGCTTGACCAGTTGGATGCCCGAATCCAGCGTGACATACGCGTCGCGGCCCGCCGTCACATCAACACCCTCCGCCACCGTTGTGGGCGCCGGGCTGCGGTAATAGTGAATCGCCACGTCGTATTTGCCTGCGGACATGGCCTTGGGCTTGAAGAGGTAGTAGTCGTTTCCGTGCGGCTCGGCTTTCAGCACTTCCCGGCCCGTTCCGCTTTCGGAGACGATCACTGCGCTGACGCTCAGGTCGTTCAACTCGTCCGCCTTGTTGAACACAAGACTCCCAAGCACCACCTCCGCCACCTCGCCCTTGTTGACGGTGAATTCGGTCAGCTCGACCTCCGTCGGAGGCTTGTAGTTGGGGTTCGCGAAGAGAAGCGTCAGCCGGTAGTCGCCGGACATCAGCGGGTGTGTCGAATCGGCGCCCGACAGTTCCCCTTCCTTGACCTGCTTTCCGTCCGACTTCCGGGTGATGCGGATTCCGGACAGGCCCTTCAGCGCGCTCTCCGGAAGCGTGATCCGGACCTTGCCTAGCCCGGTTGCCTTCTGCACGGTGGCGCTCTTTGCTTTCTCGACCTTCTCCTCGATCTCCTTGCGAACCGTTTCGAGCGCCGCCAGGAGCGCGTCGGCATCACCGGCGCCGAAATAGGTTCCGCCGCCGGCTTCCGCGATGCACGACAACTCCTCCTTGTCCTCTGCCGTCACATCGAATCCGACCACGTGCATGACGAAGCGGATGTCTCCCGCTTTCAGCGCCTTGACCACCGCGCACGGATCTCCGCCGCAAGTTTCCCTCCCGTCGCTCACGAGAACGATGGTGGTCTCCGCGGCGCGACCCTTGAGCTGCTCCGCGACCCGGGTGACCGCTTCCGCTATGGGCGTCATGCCTTTCGGCTGAATCGCGCGCACCTGGGCGAGCAGGGCCTCGCGATCCGCGCTTCCCGGCGGAACCAGGATCTCGATATCCTCGCAGTCCTTGGCGCGACGATGTCCGTACACTACAAGACCCAGACGAACTTCCGCGGGCACCCCGGGGACCACCTTTTCCAGCACGCCTTTCGCGGCATCCATCTTGGTCTGAGCGCCCGCCGTGCCCAGCATGCTGCCGGACCCGTCGAGGATGAATACCGCTTCGGGGAAGTCGACGGCGTGAACGCAAACAGGAAGCAGTAAGGCGGCGAGCAGAAAAGCCCGTGTATTCATGGATTCACCCCTCCTTTTCAACAAGTTTAGTACTCGGCGGACGCGCAGAGGTAAATCCGAACCGCGAAGAAAGAGTTCTTCCACAGGACCGAATTTAGACTTGTTTTTCGGGCTATCCTGTTGATAGGCTTGTTTCGGGCAAGAGCCTTATCGCGCGTTATAGGAGGCGCGCGATTTGGGGGGCTTGTTCAACCAACCAAGGAGGGTTGACCATGAAGCGTTGCCTTACCGTCTGTCTGTCCTTCGTCCTGCTTCTCGCGTCCACTGCTCAAGCGGATCCGCCCCCGGAATTCGATTACCAGGGCAAGATCCTTGTGGGCGATATCCCGTTGACGGGGCCGGGATACTTCAAGTACGCGATCGCGAGTGATGACGGGGCCCGCCACGTTCATCACCAACGATTGCTACAACGGCGTCTTCAGCACCATCCTCGGCGCGCCGCCGATGGGCGACATTGATCCTGAGATCTTCGCGCTGGAGACCGCGATGGTCCTGCGCGTGTGGTTCAGCGAGGACAAGGTCACCTTCAACGAAATGCTGCCCCCGCAGGACCTGTTGAGCGCGCCGTACGCACTCAACGCGGACATGGTGGACGGATTGCACGCGGCG
>JAKJGV010000022.1 GCA_022704185.1 Verrucomicrobiota bacterium | reverse complement strand
CGGCGGAACGGGATACACTCCTGATCGAGTATCTCGCCGCGCATCTTTCCCTTTCACGCAAGAAGGCGAAGCAGTTGCTCGATCAGCGCGTGGTATTCGTGAATCAACGCCGCGTCTGGATGGCGAAGCATGTGCTTCGCCGGGGCGACAATGTCGAGGTCGGGGCCGCCGCGCCCGTTGCCGAGAAACGCGGGTCTTCGCTGCCGGTTCTTTTTGACGATGCTCACCTGTTGATCGTGAACAAGCCGGCCGGGCTGCTTGCCAACGGTCCGGCGAGCGCCGAAAGCCGCCTGCGCGACCAGACGGGGATTATGGCGTTGACCGCCGCGCACCGGTTGGACCGGGACACCTCGGGCTGCCTGCTGTTTTCCAAGACACCGCGGGTTGGGGAGCAGATCATCCGGCTTTTCGAGGCGCACGCCATCACCAAGACGTATCACGCGATCGTCCTGGGCGAGTTTCCGCCGGGCCTTCAGACCATCACGAAGCCCTTGGACGGCAGAACAGCGCTCACGCGGATCATCCGCCTGAGCGCCAACCGGACGGCAAGCCATCTGAAGCTGGTCATTGACACCGGCCGGACGCACCAGATCAGGAAGCATCTTGCCGGCGCGGGGCATCCCGTGCTCGGTGACCGCATGTACCTGACGGCCGCCCTGACGAACCCGGTGCTGCGCGCGGTGGCCCGCCAGATGCTTCACGCCGCGCAAATCGCGTTCACGCACCCGGTCACCGGCGCAGCCGTCCGCGTTCACGCCCCCCTTCCCGGCGATTTCCTCCACGGCCTGCACTCCGTCCGCCTCACGTAGGTCCCAAATTCGTTTGGCCTATTGCTTCCACGCGCTCTGAAACCAAGCCGTAGAAGCGGTCTCCAGACCGCTTGCTTTCCACGCGCTCTGGATAGCGCGTCTACCAGCCTTCCGCGTGAGCCGTTGGGACCTCTTTCTTCTTCCGAATCAAATTGACACAGTTTATCAATTGGTGTTTACTGTATGGCAGACGATGTCGCAACCAAGGAGTTCCGTACGTGAAACTGAAGCGTTTTGAACGAAACCCCATCCTCACGCCGATCCCCGACTCCCCGTGGGAAAGCGCGTGCGTCTGCAATCCGGCCGTCTGGCACGAAAACGGCCGCTTCACACTCCTCTACCGCGCGGGACCGAATGACGACGTGCACCCCATCTTCCTCGGCATGGCGGAAAGCACCGACGGCTTCACCTTTCGCCGAGTTTCCGAGAAACCGGTCTTCGGTCCGAGCAGCGACGGATTCGATGCCGGCTGCATCGAGGACCCCCGGCTGATCAAGCTGGGCGATACTTTCTATCTCACCTATGCCGCGCGGATCGCGCCCCCCGGGCCCTACTGGAAGCGCACCCTGCCGCTCAATCACTATGTGCCGGACTACCTGAAGAACGGGCAGACGCCCAACGCCGTGAAATGGAACCTGACCCGCAGCGGCATCGCCGTGACCCGGGATTTCCGATCCTGGATCCGTCTCGGACCCATCACCGACGCGCGCTATGACGACCGTGATGCGATCCTGTTCCCGGGCCAGGTCGCCGGCCGTTTCGCGATGCTGCATCGCCCCGCGGCGTGGACAGGACCCCAATACGGCTGCGACCACGCTTCCATCTGGCTTTCGTTCTCGGACGACCTGCTGCATTGGTCCGAGGAACATCTGCTCGCCCAGCCGCAATACGAGTGGGAGTCCGAGAAGATCGGCGGCAGCACTCCTCCCATCCGCACGGAACGCGGCTGGCTGGTGCTCTATCACGGGGTGGATCGGTCATCCGTGTATCGCGTCGGCGCGATGATGCTCGATCTTCAGGATCCGCGCCGCATACTGGGCAGGGCCCGTGAGCCCATCCTCGAACCGGAAGCGAAATGCGAAAAGGAAGGGCTCGTGAAGAACGTCGTCTTCCCCTGTGGCAACGTGGTCGTGAACGGCACGCTCTTCGTTTACTACGGAGGGGCCGACACGGTGTGTTGCGTCGCCACCTGCAAGCTGGACGAACTCGTGGACTACGTGCTCAGCAATCCGGTGAAGTAGTCATTTGTCCGTTGTCCCTGGTCCGTTGGGGCTTGCACGGCATGATGCATGAAAGCGGATATCCCTCAAAGGACAACGGACAAGGGGCCAAGGACTGAGGACGAATCACACCCTATGCCGGAAGGTGATGCGACCCTTGCTGAGGTCGTACGGGCTCATCTCGACAGTGACCCGGTCGCCCGTGGTGATCTTGATGAAGTGTTTGCGCATTTTGCCGGAGATGTGCGCCAGGATCTCATGGCCGTTGGCCAGCTTCACGCGATACATCGTGGCGGGCAGTACCTTGGTGACAACCCCGTCCACCTGAATCAGATCGTCTTTACCCTCAGCCATGATTCCTCCTGCACACACCAAGAAACGCGCATCACATTACAGGCAAAGCGGTTGCTCCGCAAGAGGTGTTTTTCCGACCTCCGCGTCCCCACGCGCTCTTGAGAGCGCGTCTACAGGGGGACCCCAAGTAAGCCCGTTGGGACCCCTTTTCTTCCGTATTCAGACTTATTGCACATCCGGCCGCCCTTGTGATAGGGTCGCGTGGCTTCCGGGCTAGGGAAGACCGAGTCGTTGATCAGGCAACCGGTGGGCTAACGTGGGCAAGCTGCATTTCGATATTAACAGACCGATCCATCTCGCGCGCCGGGATGTTTTCTTCGAGCGCGCCGTGGAACTGCTCTATACGCCGTTGCAGAATCTCACGACGGCGGAGCGCATCATCCACGCGGAGGTGGTGATCTCCCTGTTGAAAACCGCGGAGTCGCACGCGTTCTTCGGCATCCAGTCGTCGGGTACCATCGCGCAGGAAACCGACTTCCTCCGTTTCCTCAAGCTGATTTCCGACAACGTGCAGTCCGCGCACGCGATGCTGCAGCACCAGCTTCACCTCGAGGCCGAGGAAAGCTTCCTGTGCCAGTTTCTCAGCGCGACCCCCGAGCAATGCGTGCTCCCGGCGATGCATTACCAGCGGCGCGCGGAGGACATCCTCCAAGGGCTCTGGAACATTCTGCAACTGGCGCACACCGCCTACAGGACGTTGCAGCAAACCAATCTGGACCGGTTGACGGAAGAGGAACGCGGGCGCTACCAGAAGGCGTACGAGAGTTTCCGAAACGATGTGATGACGCGGTACGCGGTGCCCAGCATGAAGAAGACGGCGACTTCCACGCACGCGTGAAATCCGCTCTCACGCTCTACCGAACTTGCGGTGCAATTCGCTGAAGCTCATGAAGATGACCGTAGGCCTTCCGTGCGGGCAGGTGTAAGGCATTTCACAACCGGCGAGGTCCACCACCAGTTTCTCGATCTCGCTCAATCGCAGGTGATCTCGCGCCTTTACCGCGGCCTTGCACGCCGCCTGGGCGATGCTTTCCTCCGCCCAATGCTCGGTCCCGCCCCGCGCCCCACCCTCGCTGAGCCCTCCCGCAACATCCGCCAGCAGTACCGCGGGCGCGGCATTTCCAAGGCATACCGGCATGGCGTCCACGATGAACGCATCTCCGCCGAACTCGGAAACGCCAAAACCCATGCGCCTTAGCAACTCCATGTTTTCCCGCACACGCTCGGCATCCTCCGGCACGAGTTCGACCGTTTCCGCGCCGAGCAGCCCCTGCGAATTGACGTGTTGCGCAAGAACCTCCCTCATGTACGTCTCATACAGCACCCGCTCGTGCGCCGCATGGGGATCCATCAAAACCAGGCCCTCCTCGGTCTCCAGAACCACGTACAATCCGCCCGCCTGCCCGAGTACCCGGCACCAGGACCACGGCGCCGTCCGGGAGGACCGGGAGTCCTTCACCTCGCTCTCCGGCTTCGCCGCCCCGTCCTGCGCCGGGGGCGCCCCCCCTGACGGGACCATGGGAAGCCGCGGATAGGAGAACGCACGCGGAGAAGGAAGATCCTCGATCGTCAGCAACGGGGCCACCGACGGCTCTACGAACGATTCCGGCGCGCCCTCGGGACGCGAGCCGGGTGCCGTCACGTCCGAAGCCCCGCTTTGCAGCGCCGCGCGCAATGCGGCGATCACCGCATCGCGCACTTCGCCGGGCCTGCGAAAGCGAACCTCCTTCTTTGCCGGATGCACGTTGACATCCACGCCCTCCGGCGCCATGTCGATGTGGAGGTACAGGATGGGATGGCGGCCCTTCGGCAGAAGCGTGTGATACGCCTCGCTCACCGCGAAGCTCAGAACGGGCGCGGACGCGGGCCGGCGATTGATGAAAAGATACTGTTCGGTCCGATCGCCGCGGCTGTGCTGGGGCAATCCGACGAAGCCGTGCACCCGGATGCCGGAGACCTCCGCATCCACGCGCCGCAGCATGCGAAAGACCTCGGCACCCAGCAGATCCCGCAACCGGTCATCGGCCCCCGCTCCGCCCGGAAGGCGGTATGCCTCTCGACGATCAACGACGAGGCTGAACCCGGTTTCGGGATGGGAAAGCGCATACAGCAGGAACACCTGCCTCACGTGCGCCAGTTCCGTCGCATCAGCGCGCAGAAAGCGCCTTCGGGCAGGCACATTGAAGAAAAGATTCCGCACCAGGATCGTGGTTCCGACAGGGCACCCGGTCTCCCGAACGTCCTGCACTTTGCCGCCTGCGACAACCACCTCCGTTCCGGCCACCGCATCGGAGGTGCGAGTGGTAAGCGAGAATCGGGAAACGGCTGCAATGGCTGCGAGCGCCTCTCCACGAAACCCAAGAGTGCCGACACGCTCGATATCATCCGCATCCCGGATCTTGCTGGTCGCGTGCCGCTCGATGCTCAACAGGGCATTGTCCCGGCCCATGCCGGAACCGTTGTCGGCAACCGAGATGAACTTCTTGCCCCCGGCTGCGACCTCGATGTCTATCTGGGAAGCCCCGGCATCGAGCGCGTTCTCCAGCAACTCTTTGACCACCGAAGCCGGACGGTCCACCACTTCCCCGGCCGCGATCTTGTTGGCCACGTGATCGGGGAGCAGCCGGATCTGTTTCTCGGAAGTCACGATGGAAATATTATACCACAGGACGTGACAATGGCACCTGAAAGAAGGATTCCTCTCCGCCCGGAGGACTCTCACACGGCTGTTCCCATCCTACGCGGGACGGAGCCCCGCGCTACGTGGAACGCGGTTCTGCCTGCCGCAAGTCCGGTATGGCGTCTACGCAAAAGCGGTCTGCAGACCGCTTGCAGATGCTGAAAACACCGGGTGAGTCAACGGCCGCGTCGGCTCGCGGGAAGCTCACCCTCCAAGCGCCCATGTGAATCCTTGGCTGACAAGACTCCGTCGAGCCGAACCAAGCCGTTACAGGATCTCGACGGACACGTCGTCCTTATCGGTCTGGGTAACCGGCTCAACCGCGATCGGCTTGTAGGTGGGCAGAAACCGGTAATAGACTTGGAGCGTCAGCGCGGCAAGCGTGGTGCTGTAGACGGGGCCCAGGTGAACTTCCTTCCCGTTCTCCTCCTTCAGGTTCTGGCCCGCGGACGTCCAACTCCCGTCTTCGTTCTGGTTCTTGACGTAGACCCGCGCGAACTTGGCGTTCCAGCCCGCCCATGACTGCCCGCCCTGGTGGAACTTCGCCTGCGTGACATAATACCAAGCATACATCGGCCATTCCGCCGGCTTGTCCCAATCGCAGGACGCGCCCGAAAGCGCCTGCAGGCCCGCACGGGCTTCCCGCGAGGTGCCGTGCCCAAGCAACTGGAGCGCGAGGATGCAAAGCCCGGTGATGGAATCGGTGCGATGCGACTTGTCGTCCGTGTAACGGAACCGACCGGTCTCCGCGTCATGCACGGATTTGACATCTTCCACCGCCTTGTCCATCGCCTCTTTCAGGCCCCGATTCTCGGCGCCCGCGATGTAGGCTGCCTTCAAGGCCTGGATCTGCCATGCCCCCACGGAACTGTCACGGCGGGCGCCCTTGCTGTAATTGTAGTCCCAGCCGCCCTTGGGCTGCTGGCCGTTGATGATGATCTGGATCGCCTTCTCCATGACCGGCTTCAGCGAGGGGATCCGGGTCAACCCGTACGCTTCACTGATCGCATAGGACGCGATGCCGTGGGCATACGGCCCGGGCTGGTTGTCGGTCTTGCAGAATCGGCCCTCGGCGTCCTGTTGGGAAATAAGAAAGCGCATCGCCTTCTCCACGGTCTCCCCGTACTTCTCCGAGGATGTGGTTTCGCCGTGGGCGAGAAACGTAAGGAGCCCCAATCCCGTCATCGCCGTCTTGTTCGGCCCCCACGAACCGTCCGGGCTTTGATTGCGCTTGAGCCACTCCAGGGCCTTGATCACGGCGGACTCGGTGAACTGCCCCCACTGCCCCGCGTAACTGCGCAATGCGCCTTCACGTCCGGCCGCGGATCGCCCCTGGAAAAGGCCTCGCATCACCAGCGGACTGGCCACGTCGCTCCGGATATCGAGCGCGTCAAAACTGACGTCCGGCTCGGGGGAGTTGAAGTCCGCGACATCCGGCGGCTGCTCCATGTCGAACGAGACCTCGGGCGGCGCGATCGTGTCCACAATCTCGGGCCTGTCCTCGAGCTGCTCAAGCTCCTTTTCGAATTCATCCAGATCCACCGCGTCGGGATCCATGATGACCACTTCCACCTCGGGCGCCTTTTCGAGCGGTTTATAGGTTACCAGCCGGAGCAGTGCCACGACGACCAGCACGTGCAGTATCACCGAGCCGGTGGGCCCCCACACATGATCAATGATCATCCTCATTGAAGACCGGACGTTCATATTCATGTCTCATCCACCTCCGAACTAAACCCCGCCTCAATACGTACTGACCACCGACAGGTTGACCAATCGGTTCTTTGCGCACAGATCCAGAACCCGTACAAGCCGCTCGTGCTGCGACGCCGCGGTGCAGGTGATCAGGATCGTCTGGTTCCGGTCAATCCCCGCAAGCCGCGTCAGGAGCCGATCGAGCTCCGACACATCCACGGGGCGATCGTTGATCGTGTACCCATCGGGGAACACGAGAATGCGGATCATCTTCGGCTTTTCCTGTTGTTCCTGTTGCCGCTGATCGGGCGAAGGGCGGAACACATCCAGGTGCGCGAGCACATCCCGGGGCTGGATGGTGACCAGGAAGTAGATCAGGAGCTGGAACACGACGTCAATCATCGGCGTCATTGGCAGTTCCGGCGCCGGCGCCTCGCTCTTTCTGCGTTTCCTTGCCATGGCGTGTCCTCTCCTAGGCCTTTTCCTTCACGGCCGCGAACTTGACCTTCCACAATCCCGCGGCCGCGCATGCATCCATCACGGCCTTGATTTCCTCGTGACGGGTCTTCCCGTCGCCGCGGATCACCACCGGGATCGTGGGGCCGTAATCGGCCACCGATTTGCGCAGCACCTGCCGCAGCACGTCGGCCGACATCGTGGCACGGGCAATCGAAATGCGCCCCTTGTGATCCACGTCCACCATGATCGTTCGGGGGTCCTTCTTCTCCACCGCGGGCCCGTGGGGAGCCATGGCCATCCGGATCTTCGTATCCAGCGCCTTGTTCTCCATGTCCACGGTGGTGACGAAGAAGATGATCAACTGGAAAACCACGTCGATCATCGGCGTCATATTGAGCGCCATCTCTTCATCGTTTCTGCGTCTTCCCGCCATGTCCGGTTCCTTTCGGCCAAACGCTATTCTTCGACCACTTCAACGTTGCGGAGCGACTTGATCAGGTCCATCGTCAACGCTTCCATGCCGAGGATGATCTTGGTCGCGCGGTTCTTGAAGAACGTATAGAAGCCGACGGCAGGAATGGCCACGCAAAGGCCCGCCGCGGTCGTCCACAGCGCCTGCGCGATGTTCAAGGCCAGCATGGACTGCTGCGCGGCGCCCGCCTGGGTTGTGGCCAGCGTAGCGAACGCGTAAATCATGCCTTGCACCGTTCCAAGCAGCCCCAGCATGGGCGCGAGGTTGGCGCACACATTCAGGTAAGCCACGCGCTGCATGAGCTTTTCGCTCTCGAGGTCGGCGGCCACGCCCACCACGTCCTGGATCACGTCGTATCCCTCACGGACGTTCGCAAAACCCGCCGAGAGAATGCTGGCGAACGGTCCGGGCTGCTCATCGCAGATCTTCAGCGCTTTCATCACGTCGCCCTGCTCCATCGCGGATCGGACATCCTGCACCAGGCCTTCCGGCATGATCTTCTTCGTCCGGATGGTCACGAACGAATCGATCGCCAGGGCGCCCGCCGCGAGGGATGTGACACCCAGCGCCATCCACAGGATGATCCCCAGGAATCCGCTGCTCCGGATCACCTCGAAAAATCCGAGGCCCGCGGGCTTGGCTGTCGTAGCGGGTTGCGCGTCTGTTGCCAACTCCATGCCCGGCGGCGCAGCTTCCGCCGGCGCGGCTTCCGCCGGCGCGGCCTCATCCTGTGCCCACGCCACCATGCCCAAGCCGCCACAAACCAGCCAGGCCCCCATCAGCGCCAACATGATTTTCTTCGCCATTGTGTCACTCCTTCCGCTCATCCCTTTGTTCCTGTCCGTTCGATCCGTTTTCTGGTCGAAACAACGCTTCCATTCTAAATCTTGCCCTTCGCGGCCTGTGCCTGGGGACTGGCCGGATATTCCTCCACCAGCATCCGGTACATATCCTTCGCGCGGGCGTCACGCAGCTTCTCGAGCGCGTCGGCCGCCTTCATCAAGGCATCGGGCTGCACCGCTTTTTCCGCCTTGAACAACACCACGGTCCGAAGATAGTCCATCGCGGCCAGTTCCACCTGACTCTGCGCCATGTTGATATCGCCGCGCATGACCTGCGCGCGCGCGGCATCGGTGCGAGAGCCGCTCGCGATGACTTCGCGCAACTGCGACTCCAGCTTGTCGAACTGCTTGGCATCGAGCATCGCCTGGCGGTAGGCCCATGCGATGTCGCCTTCTTCGCGACTTTTCGGATTGGCCGCGAAAAGCTTCTCATATGTGGATACCGCCGCGACATGGTCCCCTTTACCCCCCTGGGCCACGGCGATCATCACGCGCGCCTGGTTGTCCCAGTCCAGGAAACGGTACTTCGAAACGACCTCCTCGAGAAGCTTGATGGCATCATCGAAGCGCTTCGCTGCCACCAGTTGCGCCGCGCGATCCACTTCGGCCGGCTTGTCCGCCACCGCCTTGACGTACTGCCCGGGGTAGAACGTGCGCGTGCCCTGCGGCGTCGTGAGGATGATCTCCCCGTTGGCCCGCGCGCGAATGTCCGTTCCGTCCACCCGTTGACCCTGGGTCGTGACCACGTACGCCGCCTGAACCACCGCGGTCGAGCAGAGCAGCAGAACCCACAACAGGCCTGCCGCTCCGGAGATCCGCCCGCGTATCATGCTGTATCGTTTCATCTTCATGGCTCCATTATGTTTGAAATTGCCGTTCATGGTTGTCCCGCCGGGGCGGCCGGCTGGGCGGATGCCGCCGCCTGCTGCGCCGCGCGCAGCCGGGCATCCTGCCTGACCTGCCTGACCATGGCCACAGCCTCCCCCTCGGGAAAGATCTTCAGGTACAGCTCCGCGCTGTCCTGCACGTCGTCGTAACGCTCCAACTCCATGCCGATGTTGATGCTTTCAAGCAGGCTCTTCTCCACCAGCGGCCGCAGTTCCGGATTCTCCGGATCCGCGAGCAGCCCGATGCGGAGGAAGGAAGCCAGCGCCGCCACCTTGTCCCCCTGCTCCTTCTGGATCATGCCGAGATCGTAGCTCGCCTGATTCAGCAGGACGGGGGTGTCGGCGAACTTGAACACATCGGTCATCGCCTTCACGGCGTCATCGAGACGCCCGGTTTCACGATAGGCGCGGCCCAGCGTGAACTTGGCGTCGTAGAAGAGGCCCGACTTGGGATATCGCTGCATCATTTCCTCGAGGGCCTCAACCGCGTTCGGGTAATCCTTCTGCGCGTAGTACGCGCTGCCCAGCCCGAACAGCGCCCGCTCCAACAGCGCGCGCTCCTCGGTCGAACCGCGAACGTGTGTGAAGGCCTTGACCGCTTCGGGATACAGCTTCGCGTCCAGCATGAGCTGGCCGATGCGCGTGAATTCGTCCGCCGAATACGCCTTGCTGTTGGCCAGCATCTTCTCGAAAGCCGACCGGGCCTGATCGTAGAGCTTGATTTCCATCGCGCTGCGCGTCAACGCGAACAGCGCGCTCTTGCCCTCCGGCGAATTCGGATACTTGGCGGCGAGCTGGTCGAAAGTCTGCATGGCCGCATCGTGCTGGCCCACCTCCAACTGCACCGTGCCCTTCGCGCTCAACGCGGGCGGCGCCATCGCCGAGTCGGCGAACAGGCTGATGAACTGGTCGTAGCCGCGAATGGCCCGCGACCGGAAATCGGCCACGGAATCCGCGGGCTCGGTCATCTTGGCGTAGCAGTAGGCGCGCTGGAACACGGCCTTCTCCAGCAGCTCCTGGTTCTTCTTGACGTCGGCCACGGATGTGCCGTACGGGTTGTTCTTCGGGGCCAGCCACTGGATCACGATCTCGTATTCCACGGAGGCCTCGTTCAGGCGGTTCAACTGCCGCAGCGATTCCGCGAGGGCGAACTGGGCGAGCGCCTTGCCCGGGCTTGGTTGCGACTCCTTGATGAAGACGCGAAAGCCTTCGACCGCCTTCTCGTAATTCGTGGCGGCATAGTAACCCCAGGCCATCTGGCTCAGCGCACGCGGATAGTACTGGTCCTTGGGATAGTTCTTCACGATCTGCTCGAAGAACTGGCTCGCGGCCTGCTCGTCGCCCTGCTGCTTCTTCAGCCCGGCCAACGTGAACAAGATCGCCGCCGCGCGATCGTGCTTGGGGAAGCCTTCCAGGTAAGCGTTGTAGGCCAGCATGTACATCGGCTCGTCCTTCTTGTCGAAGTAGTACTTGCCGATCCGCAGCAGCGCCAGCGCCGCCGTGTCGTTGCCGGCCAAACGCTCGGCGGTATAGGACAGGATGGTCTTCACCATGAGGACATCGCCCAATTCGGCATACGACTCCATCATGTTGCCCAGCGCGACCGGGGTCACCTCGGTCTCCGGGAACTGGTTCAGCGTCTTGATGTACTCATCCACCGCGGCCTGGTACTTCTTCTGGCGGAACAGGTTGTCCGGCAGCTTGAAATAACCCGCCACGGCCGCCGCGGCCTTCTGTCCCAAGTCCACGTTGACCTTGCGCCCGTAGCGATCCTCGAGGACGGACTTGATGGCCCCCGCGCGCACGCCGGCCGTCTGTCCCCAGTCGCTCTCCCCGTACTTGGCGAAGACGTTGTAGAACTCCGTGAGGGACTTTCCGTACATGGCGACGATCTCGTCCTGCCCGCGCTTCTGCTTCTCCATCGTCTCCGCCTGGTACTGGAACAGCTCGCCCAGCAGGAAACGCGCGCCCGCCATCGGACTGACCGAGAGCGGCAATCCCTCTTCCTTGAGGAACTGGTCGATCTCCTTGAAGATGTCCAGGTTGCCCATCAGGGTCTTCTCGGCGGCGGCGCGATCGCCCTTCACGAGATCCATGTGTGCGAGCGTGATCACGGACTGGCCGAACCAGACATCCATCCCGCCCCATTGGATCGTATCGCAAAGCTTCTTGGCCTCGCCGAGCAGCTTCTCCTGCTGGGCCCGGTCCGTGATACTCCCCGCCTGCTTCACATAGAGTTCCGCCTGCTTGGCCAGGATCCGGCGCTGGGTCTGCTTGTCCGGCTTCGTCGTCAGGATGCGCCCGTAAGCCTTGATCGCATCCTCGGTCTGCCCAGCCATTTCGAGCATCTGGCCGAACTGGTACGCGGAATCCTGGTAGAAGCGGAGCAGATCGGGATCGGTCGGCATCCGGGTCTCGTACCGCTTGAAAAATTCCGTGTAGAGCTTGCTGGCCTTGTCGGTGTCCCCGATGCTGTAATAGCCTCTCGCGAGGGCGAGACTGATGGCCTGGGCCTTCGTGTTGTCCATGCCCATTTCGACGACCAGTTTTTCGGCATCCTCGAACTTGCGCCGGGAGATCAACACCTCCGCCTGGATCAATTGGGCCCTGGATTTCTGGTCGGGATGCAACCGCAGGATCTGCTGAACCACCTTGTCTGCAAAATCCGGGAACCCGAGCTCTACAAGGCCGGAGGCAAACTGGAATTCCTCGTCGAGATTCTCGATGACCTGGCCGGCCACCGGCAGAATCGCCGCCAGCATGAACACCAGCCCGAGAACTCCGAAGCGCGCACCTTCCCCACAGCAGCAACGTTTCGTCATAGGTCCTTCTCGATGAGCTGTAAGCAACCCGAAAACAGAACAGCGAAGACCCGTTCCGTATACCTTTTTGACTGTATAGGAACGGCTATTGCGGCGTCAACACTCCGCGTGCCGAGAGCCGCGCGTCATGCGCCGGTTCAGCCGATTACGGCTTGTATGATCATACTCGGAATAGCGCATGCTGTTAACGGAAACAACCCCTGCCAAAGCCGATTAAATCGGGTCCGGCACGAGCGCCGCGATGCCGCTGCGGCTGTGCAGGTGACAGATCGCGATCGCCAGCGCGTCCCCCGCGTCTTCCTGCAATTCACCCCGCAGGCCCAGCATGCCGATCACCATCCGGGCCACCTGCTGCTTGGAAGCCCCTCCCGACCCGGTGAGCGCCTGTTTCACCGCCCTGGGAGAATACTCGTAGATGGGGATTTCCGCCGCCGCACAGACCGCGATCACCACCCCGCGCACCTGCCCGAGGATCATCGCGGTCTTGGCGTTCTTGAAGAAGAACCCGCCTTCGAGCGCAGCCAGATCGGGTTTGCAGCGGGCCACCAGCGCGGCCGTTCTCTCGTAGATGGTCTTGAGGCAGACCGAATGGGGAAGGTCCGCGCTGTTGCGAACGGTGTCGACTTCCACGGCCGCCAGGCGCCCCCCGGCGGACTCGATCACTCCCAACCCCGTTGAGCGCAGCGATGCATCTATTCCCAGTATGCGCATGTCGGGTGTCGGGTTTCAGGTGTCGGTGTTCGGGGTGTGCCTCGCTCCGACACCGGAAACCCCGTTCATCCCTCCAACGCCTTCATCACGCTTTCGGCAATATCGGCATTGGAGTACACGTTCTGCACATCGTCCAGTTCTTCAAGCTCCTCGGTGAACCGCACAAGCCCCGAAGCCTTGTCCTTGTCCGTCACCGGCGCCCACGAGTCGGGAAGCAGGGTCAGCTCCGCGCTCTCGGTCTTGATGCCCGCCTTCGCAAGGGCCTCCACGACGGCATTGAACTGAGCGGGGTCGGTAAGGATCTCGTACTGCCCCTCTTCCAGCTTCATATCCTCGGCGCCGGCCTCCAGGATCAACTCCATCAGCCGGTCTTCCGGCGCGGCCGACTGCGCTACGAGAATGTACCCGCGGCGCGGGAACGACCGCATCACCTGCCCCTGCCCCGCGAGGCTGGCCCCGAACTTGGTAAAGATATGCCGTATCTCCGCGACCGTCCGGTTTCGATTATCCGTCAGGGCCTGCACCACGATCGCGACGCCGCCGGGGAAGAAACCCTCGAACATGATTTCCTCCAAGCGCTCGCCCTGCAGCTCGCCGGTTCCTTTCTTGACCGCGCGATCGATGTTGTCCGCCGGCATGTTCACGCCACGGGCCTTCAGCAGCAGCGTACGCAGTCCCAGGTTGGAGGAAACGTCCGCGCCGTTTTGCCGCACGGAGATGGTGATCTCGCGCGCGAGCTTGCTGAAGACCTTGCCCTTCTTCGCGTCCGCCGCGGCTTTCTTATGCTTGATGTTCGCCCACTTGCTGTGACCGCTCATAGACGTGTCCTACTCTTCTTCCTGCTTGTGCTTCTGTGCTTCCGCAATGATCTTCTGCGCGACGTTGGCAGGAACCACGTCGTACCGCAGGAACTCCATTTCGAACGAACCCCGGCCGCCGGTGATGCTACGAAGCTCCGACGCGTAGCGGAAGACTTCCGCCTGCGGCGCCTCCGCCGTGATCACCTGCATGCCGTCCTCGGCACCCATGCCGAGGATGCGGCCCCGCTTGTGATTCAAGTCGCCCGTGATGTCGCCCATGAACTGGTCGGGGATCATGATCTTCATCTTCACGATGGGCTCGAGCAGCACCGCCCGCGCCTTGCTCATGCCGTCCGCAAACGCGCGCGCGGCCGCGATCTTGAAGGCGATTTCCGAGGAGTCCACGTCGTGCGAGGACCCGTCGTAGACCGTGACCTTCGTCTTGACCACCGGGTAGCCCGCGACGGCGCCCTTGGTCATCCCGTCCACGAGCCCCTTCTCGATCGCCGGCAGGAAGTTGCGCGGGATCGCGGTTCCGACGAGCCCGTCCGCAAACCACTCCTCCTCACTCTCCTTGCGCGGCTCGACCCGCAGGTACACTTCGCCGTACTGGCCGCGACCGCCAGACTGCTTCTTGTGCTTGTAGTGCCCCTCGCCCACGGCGGTGACGGTTTCCTTGTACGCCACCTTCGGCGTGCTGAGCACGACGTCCACGTTGCTCCGCTGCTTCATGCGGCTCAGCGCGATATCCAGGTGCACATCGCCCATGCCGAAAAGGATGAGCTCTTTCGTTTCCGCGTTGCGCTCGACCCGGATCGTGGGATCCTCGTCCGCCACGCGGTGCAGCCCCGTGCCGATCTTGTCCTCGTCGCCCTGAGTCTTGGGCGCGACCGCGTAGGCCGTCGTCGGATTCGGGAAGACGATCGGCGTCAGCGTGATGCTCTTGCCTGTTGCGCACAGGCTGTCGTTGATCACCGTCGCCTTGAGTTTCGCCAGCGCCACGATATCGCCCGCATGTGCTTCCGGCAGGGAATCCTGCTTCTTGCCGTTGATCGTGTAGACCGTGCCGATGCGCTCTTTCTGCCCCTTGGCCGCGTTGAAGGCTTCGCTGTCCGCCCGCAGCGTGCCGCTGAACACCCGCACGAAGAGGAGCTGTCCGACGAAGGGATCGTTCAACGCGCGCCACACGAGCCCCGAGAACGGGGCGCCCGCGGACACGTCCAGCGTCTCGCCCGCCGCGTTCTTGACCGGGCGGTCGGCCGGCGACGGGAAGAAACGCGCGATGCTCTCGAGCAGCTCCGTCACGCCGATCTCCGCGCGCGCCATCACGGCGAACACGGGAACCAGTTTGCCCTGCGCCACGGCGCTTCTCAGGCCGGACGCGATTTCGTCGGGCGTGAGCGCCTCGCCGCCGAGATACTTCTCGATCAACGCGTCGTCCGACTCCGCCGCGCATTCGATCAGCGCCGACTTCCGCGCCTCCACGGCGTCCTTCATGTCGGCGGGCACATCCGCCCCGAACACATCCACGACCTTCTTCCGGTCCGCGGTCGGGATCACGGCGGGCAGGCAACGCATGCCCCACACTTCCTGCACGGCCTTGACCGTGGCGTCGAAATCCGCGTTCTCCTTGTCCAACCCGGTGATGGCGATGCCGCGCGGGAGGCCGAGCGCTTCGCACCGGCGCCATGCGCGGTTGGTGCCGATCTGGATGCCGCCCGTCGCGTCAATCACCAACAGCCCGGCATCGGCGACGGCGGTCGCGGCGACCATCTGCCCGTAGAAGTCCATGTAGCCCGGCGTGTCCGTCATCACGAAACGAATCTTCCGGCCCGCGGCGGACTTGAACACGCCGTCGAAGGGCTTGGCCCATATCGAGATCTTGCGCTCCTTCTCGTCGTCGGCCCAGTCCGCCATGCTCGTGCCGTCAGCGGGAGAACCCAGCCGATCGTTCACACCGAGCTTGTAGAGGATGGCATCCACAAGGCTCGTTTTGCCGCTGCCGGTGTGACCGAGCAATGCGAAGTTTCTGACGTCGGTGATCGGTATGTCTTTCATCTTTCTTTCCTCATATGCAGGGAAAAGCCCTCGGGTTCCCGTCCCTGGAGTTTCTCATTTCGCGTAGCGCAAAGGCTTGATTTCATACAAGAAGAAGGGCCGCGAATCAATGGTTTTCGGAGGGGATAAAAACCCCGTGGGGCACGGGCCGTCGAAGCGCGCAGTCACACGCGCCGCCGCATGGCAGAATCAACGAGCCGAACCTTCGTCCATCTCGTCCCGTGGCGCGAAGCGCCGCTTCATCTTCTCCGCGAAACCGTCGGCCAGGCTGTACATGACGGGCACCAGCACCAAGGTCAGCACGGTCGCGACCGTAAGGCCGTAGATCACGGCCACGGCCATCGGCGCCCACCAGGCGCTCGATTCGGCGCCCGCGACGAGCCGTGGCGGCCACGAGTGCACCTCGATGCTGAGTCCGACGGCCATGGGGATCAGCCCGAGAATCGTCGTGGTCGCGGTCAGCAGGACCGGCCGCAGCCTCAGCTTGCCCGCCTCCACCACGGCCTCGATCGCGGACAGGCCTTCCCGGCGGCGCTGCAAGGTGCAATCCACCAGCACGATCGAGTTGTTCACCACGATACCCGCCAGGCTGATCACGCCGACGCCCGTCATGATGATGCCGAACCGCATGCCCGTCAGCAGCAAGCCCCACAAAACGCCGATCATGGAAAGAATCACCGAGAACATGATGATGAGCGGAAGCACCACCGAGTTGAACTGGATCACCAGGATCACGAGGATGAGCCCGACCGCCACGGCAAACGCCCTGGAGAGGAAGGCGCCCGATTCCTGCATGTCCTTGTTCTCCCCCGTGTACGCCACGCCGTATCCCCGCGGCAACGCGACCTTCGACACCTCCGCCTGCACATCGCGCAGGATCTGATCCACGCCGCGATCCTGGTTGTCTCCCGTGATGGTGACCATGCGCTTCTGGTCCTTGCGGCGGATGGCGCCCTGCCCGGCGGTGTAGACCGCCTCGCCCAGCGACGAAAGCGGCACGGAATGACCGTCCGCCACGGGAATGAAGACGCGTTCGAGCAGGTCGGGACTGCTGCGCTGCTCCTTGGGCAGGCGCAGCCGGATGTCGAACTCGTCCTCGTCCGCACGGAATTTGCTGACCTCCAGCCCGTAGATCGCCATCCGGAGAAACTGCCCGATCGTATCGGTATCCAGCCCGAGCAACGCCGCGCGGTGACGGTCCACGCGGAACTGGAACTCGGGCAGAGACTCATCCAGGTCGTCCTGCAAGTCCACCAGGCCCGGCACCGTTTCGATCGCGCGCGTGATCTCCCCGGCGAAATGCTCCAGCGTATCGAAGTCGTCCCCGAACAGTTCGATGGACACGGCGGCCCCCGTCGGCGGCCCTTCCTGTTCGCGATCCACCTTCAGCTCCGCGTCCGGCACGCGACCGATGTCGTCCCGGATCTTCCCGACCAGCACGAACGAGTTCTCCTTCCGGTCCGCCGCGTCGCGGAACTCGACGTGGATGTTGCCGAGGTGCGTACCCCCGCTTCCACTGCCGCCGATCATGCCGCCGGCCGATCCCACGGTCGTCAGGAAGAACTCGATATCCTCGTACTTCAGCAACTTCTGTTCGATCTCGCGCAGCACTTCATCCGTGCGCTCGATCGCCGTGCCCTGCGGGAAAGTCAGCGACACCGTCGCATTCCGCGGCTCCACGTCCGGGAACAGCTCCACGCCGTTGCCGAACTGGCCGTACAGGGCCATGGTGAAGAAGAGAAAGACGAAACCCAGCAGCAGGATCGGGCCCCGATGGTTCAACGCCCCGCGCAATACACGCTCGTAGCCGCGGATGAAAGGATGCGTCTTCTCTTTCGCATCGCGCGGCCGCGCGTTGATCAACACGGAACAGATCGCCGGGTTGATCACCATCGCGACGAAAAGCGAGGCCGTCAGCGTCACGATCAGCGTGCGCGGCAGGTATCCCATGAACTGGCCCATGATGCCCGGCCAGAAGAGCAGCGGCGCGAACGCGGCCAGCGTCGTCAGCGTCGAGGTGATCACCGGCCACGCCACCTCCGCCGCGCCCCGGCGGGCCGCCTCGATGCGCGAGAGGCCCAGCGTCCGGTTCCGGTAGATGTTCTCCACGATCACGATGGCGTTGTCCACCAGCATGCCGACCGACAGCACCAGGCTGAAGAGCACGATGAAGTTGAGGGTCTGGCCACGCGCGGCGATGAGAATGAAGGCGATCAGCATGGACAACGGGATCGCCAGCCCGACAAAGAAGCTGTTGCGGACGCCGAGAAATATCAGCAGCACGACCACCACCAGGACGAACCCCGAAAGGACGTTGTTCTCCAACTCGACGATCATGCTGGCCACGTACTCCGACTGGTCCATGACCACCGTCCGGTGAATCCCCGGTGGCAGCGAGTAACGATCCAGGATGTTCTCCACTTCCCGAATCAAGCCCACCGCGTTGACGCCGGAACGCTTCTTGATGCTGAGCGAAACGCACGGCTGCCCGTTCACGCGCGAGATGGAATCGCGATCCTTGAACGTGTCCGAGACCTGCGCGATATCGGTCAGGTACACCGGTTGCCCGTCGCGCTCGACCAGCAGGATCTGCCGCAGGTCGGCGACCAGGTCGAATTCGCCCGGGATCCGCACCTGGATCTTCTGGCCCTCCATCTCGATGTTGCCCGCGGAAACGGTCCGGTTCTCCTGCGCGATCCGGCCCATGACCAGCGAAAGCGGAACGTCATAGGCGATCATCCGGGGCAGGTCGATCTCAACGCGGATTTCCCTTTCGAGAATGCCGGAGATCTCGGCCTGGCGGACGCCGGAAAGCCGCTCGATGCGGTCCTGCAGGTCCTCGGCGAGGCTCTTGAGCCGCGAGATCTGCGTTTCACCCGAGAGCGTGAAAATATAGACCGGAAAGTCCGAACTGAAATTGAAGGCGTCCACGACCGGCTCGTCGAGGTCGCGCGGCAGGTCGGGGCGCGCCAGGTCCACCTTGTCCTTCACCCGCTGCTTCGCCATGTCGATGTCCTCGCCGGCGACGAACTCGATGGAGATGAACGTGATGCCCTCCGACGAAACGGAACGCATCTCCTTGATGTTCTCCACGTCGTTGAGCTTCTTCTCCAGCGGGATGGCGATCAGCTTCTCCATCTCCGTCGGTGAAGTGCCCTCGTAGAGCGCGGTCAGGAAGACGTACGGGATCGTGATATCCGGTGTCCCCTCGCGGGGCACGGTGACGTAGCTGTGCACGCCCGCAATGATGAGGACGAAAATGAAGACGAAAACCGCCGTCCTGAACTTGATGGCGTAGTTCGAGAGAATCATGTCAGTTTCCCGCGGGCGCCCGCGTCACATCCACCCGCATCCCGTCCTGCAGCGCGCGATGGCCGTCCACAACCAGTTCCGCACCGGCCTGCAGGCCGGCCCCGAGTACCGCCTCGCTGCCGATGATCGCGTCGATCTGCACCACGGAGCGCACCGCCCGCCCGTCCTCCACGGTGTAGACGACGTGCTCGCCCTTTCGGGGCATAATGGCGGCCAGCGGGACGACGATACTCCCGGGCCGGTGGCGGCGCACAAGCTCCACCCCCACGATCATGCCCGGCTTGAGCCGTCCGCCGGCGTTCTCCATCAACGCCTCCACCCGGAACGCGTTGTTTTCGCGGCGCGCGAGGAACGACACGAAGGTCACCCGCCCGGTGAAATGCCCGCCGGGCAAGGCGGCCAGTTCCACCGACACTTCCGCGCCCGGCGCGACCGCCGCCGCATCCTTCTCCGGCACGTCGAAAACCAGCTTCAGGCGGCTGACGTCCACCACCTCGAAAACCGGCTGGCCCTTCCCGATGTACTCGCCCAAATCCACCTGGCGGTCGTTCACCCAGCCGTCGAGCGGGCTTCGCACCTCGCACTGCGAAAGAAACACATCCGCCTCGGCCAGCGCGATCTCCGCCCGCTCCTTGCGCGTCTGGATCGCCTCGTACTCGGTCACGGACACCGCGCCCGCGGCGCGCAGTTCCTGCCATCGCGCCACGTCCTTCTCCGCGTCGCGAATCTCCACCTCGGCGCGACGGCGCGCCTGCTCCCAGGTCCGCCCGTCAATGCGCAGCAGCAACTGGCCGTTCGTCACCGCGTCGCCCTTGTCCACATTCAGCTCGACGATCAACCCATCCTGCTCGGCGGACAACACCGCCTGCACGAACGGCTCGAGCCGTCCGGGAACACGCAGCCGTTCGTCGATCGTGCGCGGCTCTACGAGCTGCGCCTGCACCGGGAGCGCGGCCTCGATCGTATCCTCCCCTTTTTTGGGCGGGCGGCAGGTGGCGATCAACACCACGGTCAACAGCACGAGCAGGACCAGGATCCCCCAGAGGATCCGGTTCACCTTCTTGCCATCGGAATTCGGCGTGTTCATCTGGATTCATCTCCCGGCTCTTCGTCGGCGGAAAGGCCGCATGCGCAGCGCAATTGCGCCAGCGCCGCAAGGTGCGCCCGCAGGGCACCGCTCCAGTTCAGGCGGGCATCGCTCAACGCGAGGTTCGCGTCGGTATACTCGAGATAAGTGGCAAGCCCCACGTCGTAGCGCGTGCGCGCGATACGCATGCTCTTCTCCGCCAGCTCCACGTTGTTCGCGGTGGCGGCCACGGCCTCCGCCGCGTGCTTCAAATCCAGGTACGCCGCGCGGATCTCCAGCTCCACCGCGCGCTCGAGATCGCGCAGGTTGTCGCGCGCCTTCTCCAGCTCCAGCTTCTTCTCCAGCACCCGGCCGCGGCGCAGCCCGCCGTCGAGAAGATCCCATTCCAGCGTCAGGCCGGCGTCCCAGCCCCAATCCCAGCCCGATTCCCCGGAGAAAAACGAAGAGGGGTTCGCTCCGCTGTAGGTCGCGCGCGCCCGCAGGGTCGGCAAGTACTTGCCCCGCTCCGCGCGGATGTCCTGCTGCCATAGGCCGACCAACCGCTCCTGCTCGTGAAGCTCGGGACGACGCTTCAGCCCCTCCGCGCGCCATGCCTCGTAATCCACCGCCACCGGGACGAACCGCAGCTCGCCGCGGAGACGGAATTGATGCTCCTCGAGGTGCAGCAGGTTCCTGAACGACTCGCGCGCCACCTCCAGGTCGCGCTGCGCGCGGATCAGCGCGGGCTCCTGGTTCGCCAGCCGCACGCGCGCGCTCAACAGCTCGAATTCCGAGACGGTCTCGTTCCGGAACTTCGCCTCGGCCTGCTCCACCATGGCCCGAAGCTGGTCGCGCGATTCACGCTGCACCTCCACGTGCGACTCGGCGAGGAGCACTCCGTAGAAACCGACCTCGATATCGCGCTGCAGCTCCTGCTCCGCCCGCTGCGTCCCCAGACGGCTGCGCTCCCGGTACAACTCGGCCGCCTTGAGCGCCGCGCGGACCGACCCGCCCGAATACAGCAACTGGCTCGCCTCGGCGGACGCCGCGTAGTTGTCCAGCTTCCCCAACTCGATGGGGCCCTGCCCCATGTCGAACGACTCGACCTCGTCCAGCCGCGTGTAGCTCCCCCGCACCTTCAACTCCGGAAGCACCTGCGCGCGAACCTGGCGGATGCGCGAACCCGCGATCTGCTCGTCGCGCCGCGCGTTGGCCATCCGCACCGACCGGTCCAACCCGATGCGGACGCAGTCCTCCAGCGTCAGCTCCAGTACGTCCTCCGAGCCGGCGGAGCCCGCCGCGCACACCGCGAGGATCGCCGCCATGACCACGCGCTTCACGGCATTCTGCTCCGGTCCTTCATCTGTTCCACCAGCTTCTCCATGATCTCGGGATATTGACGCCGCTCCCGGGGCGAAAGATGCTCAAACATCTCCATGGCGGTCTTGAACTTCTCCTTGCGAATCCGCTCCAGGACGCGCCGGCCCTTCGTCGTCAGGCTGACCGTGACCACCCGCCGGTCCGCCGCCGAGCCGTGACGGCCGACCAGGCCCATCCCGGCCAGCCGATCCACCATGTTCGTGATCGTCGAGGCCTGCAGGCCGACGGACCGCGCGATATGCCGCATGCGGCAAGGCCCCTGGTCCATCAGGATCAGCAACACGCGCGCCTGCGGCAGCGTGATCAGCCCGCGCGCCAGGTAGTTCCGTTCCGTCGCGGTGACCACCATGATGAGCCGCGGCATCACGCGCACGACGCGGTCGGCGAATTGGGCGGCGGTGAGGGCGTCCGCTTTCTTCGTGTTCTTCATAATAGTTCGAATGCCTAAATATACGATATTCTAACAAAAAAGGATAGGGCTGTTTTTGCGGACGCCGGCGCGCGGCGCTATTCGCCGGTCCGCAGGCGCGGATCGAGCGCGTCGCGCAGGGCGTCGCCGAGGAGGTTGAAAGCGAGCACAATGCCGAAAATCGCAAGCGTCACGAAGGCCATTTCCCACCACACGCCGTGCCATAGCCGCAGGCGCGCGTTACTGATCATCACGCCCCATGAGGGCTCCCCCACCACGCCGATGCCGAGGAAACTCATGAACACTTCCGTGCCGATCGCCGCCGGGAAGCGCAGCGTGAAGGTCACGATCACGATGTGGAACACGTTCGGCAGAATGTGGCGGAACATGATGCGCAGGTGCCCCAGCCCCAGCGCGCGCGCGGCCATCACGTAGGGACGCGTCTTGTGCTTGATCACCTCGCCGCGGATCAACCGGCACAAGCCGACCCAGGTCGTCAGCCCGATCCCCAGGTATACCCCGAGCAACCCGCGCCCCACGACCATCGCGATCGCGAGAATGAACAACAGGCCAGGAATGGAAGCGAACGTGGAATACAGCCACACGATGAAGTCGTCCGTCCGCCCGCCGAAGTAGCCCGCGAGCAATCCGAGCACCACGCCGATCGGAATCGCGATCAGCGACGTGACGATCCCGACCTGGAACGCGATCCGGGTGCCCTGC
>JAKJGV010000220.1 GCA_022704185.1 Verrucomicrobiota bacterium | reverse complement strand
CGCTGCTCTACGCCTTCTGGTGCGAATAGCGGCTGCCCGGCGACCTTCATTGACACGAGAAGGGCGACAGAGAGCGCTCAGAGAACGCAGAGTTTCAAAACGCTGGAGCAGAACGGGGACATGTTCCAAGCGCCGCCCCGGCGCGACAACGTGTCCCCGTTCGAACGCCGGAGTGTTCAGGGCAGACAGGGGAAATCAGGAACGATGAAGATGAATTCAGTCGTGCAGGCAATCCGGGACCATCTGGGGTCGCCGGCGCTGTTTGTCAATGGCGCGCCGCGGACGCCGATGATGTTTTTCGGGTGGGACCGGGGCCCGGGCCCGACGGTCACGCACCTGAGCACGGACTGGCGCGAACACCACGTGACGTTCACGGCGCCGGAGGACAACGCAGGCAACTGCGGGGTGCATCTGCGCTTCGGGAACGCGCCGGGAACGGTGTGGATTGACGACGTCCGGTTCTACGAAGGCGAATACCGCGAGGACGCGGCGGGAAACCGCC
>JAKJGV010000021.1 GCA_022704185.1 Verrucomicrobiota bacterium | reverse complement strand
CAGGCGGTTGATATAGGAGGACTTGCCGACGTTCGGGCGCCCGACGACCGCCACCTTCAGCGCGGGCATGCGCGCGGACTGCGCGACCGGCGGCAACGCCTCCGCCACCGCCTCCACCAAGGCCTCCATCCCGCGCCGGTGCTGAGCGGAGGTCGGAAACGCGCGGAACCCAAGTGATTCGAAATCAACGGCTTGCGCGTCCTGATCCGCGCGATCCGCCTTGTTTGCGGCGATGAAAACGGGCCGGCCACTGGCGTGCAGGAGCCGCGCGACCTCCTCATCCATCGGCACAATCCCGGCCGTGACGTCGGTCACCAGGATAACCACCGCCGCATCCTGGATCGCCACATCCACCTGCGCGCGCGTGCCGCGCTCGATGGCGTTCGGCGCCGAGGCCCTGTCCTGCAACGCGACGCCGCCGGTGTCAATCAACTCGAAGCGATGTTCGCCCCACGTCACCTCGCACGAGATCCGGTCGCGCGTCACGCCGCTCTCCTCGTGGACGATGGCGATCCGGCGCCGCGCGAGACGGTTGAAGAGCGCGGACTTCCCGACGTTGGGACGGCCGACGATGGCCACGACGCGTTTTCGAGGCGCGGATTCAGGCATGATGGTGTCCATGATGTGCAAGCGGTGATTTCTCGAGCTGGCGCAGGCCGTCAATCACGTACAGCACTCCCGAAAGAAAAGTGAAAACGGATGCGGCCACCACAGAGAGGTAGAACCAGGGACTGCTGTATCCCGTCAGCACCCAGATGACGGCGGCCATCTGGAGCACTGTCGCGATCTTTCCGACGATACGCGGCCACACCTCCACCGCGCCGGCCAGCGCGTGCACGATCAGCGCGCCCAGGATGAGAATCGCGTCGCGGCTGATGACGAGGAGCGTGAACCAGATCGGGAAATGCGGAGCCATCGTGGGATACCGGAGCCGCGTGAGAAGGATGATGGCCGCGAGCAGCAACGACTTGTCGGCGATGGGATCGAGAATCCGGCCGAGCCGGGTGACCTCGTTGCGCGAGCGCGCGAAATAGCCGTCGAGCGCGTCGGACAACGCCGCCGCCGTGAAGATCACGAGAGCGGCGAAACGGTACGTTTCGTTGGGCTCCTGCCGCGCCACGCTGGCCAGGTAGTAAATGAGGGCCAGGACGAAGACCGGTATTGTCGCGATGCGCACAATGGTGATCTTGTTCGCCAGCGTGAATACGGTCCTATTCTGTTGCTGTTGATTCATATCCGACGGGCTTTCCGGAAGCCTCCTCCCGGAACCCTATCCCAGCAGGCCCCGCCGGGCCAGCGTTTTCGGTCCGGGAGAGCCCCGCCTTAACAGCTGCATTGAAAAGGTGAATGATAGTGTATGAGTCGTTCACCCAATTTGTAGCCGTGAAAGGTAGTCGAGTATGACGTCCCCCGACGCCCGCTCAATCCAAGGGTTGTTTTGTGTCCCTCATCGCATGCAGACTCTTGCAGCCGTCCTGCTTGCGTGCGTTTTCGGGTATTCGCCCGTCGCTTCGCTCGCTCAACGCAGCAGGACTTTGAAGTCTGTGGATGCCGACGAGCCGTTGCCCGAAATCGTAACACGCTACGGCCGATTCAAGCTGGGCAAGAAACCATATCCGCCCGGCACGCGCGATCAGTGGATCGCGGAAGGCCGCGTGCTGGCGGCCGCGCCGGAAGGGTATTTCCCGAGGGGCCTGACGCTCAAAGGCGCCGCCGACAACAAGGGGTACCTCCCGCCCATCGGCAACCAGGGCAGCGAGGGCTCGTGCGTGCACTGGGCCGGCACCTATTACGTCAAAACGGCGACGATGAAGCGGTTCAATCCGTCGCTCAACATCACCGCCACAAGCAACCAGTGTTCGCCGCGATTCACCTACAACCTCACCAACGCCGGGACGGACAACGGCGGCTACGGGCACGAGCCTTTCGAGATCTTCCAGCGCTACGGCGTCCCCTCGCTCGCACAGAAGCCCTACGTGTCGGGTCAGTACACCACGCTGCCGACCCTCAACGATTTCATCGAAGGGCTGCATCGCCGCTCGACCAACTATGTCTGGGTCTGGGATTGGGATCCCACAACCACCGAGATCAACGAGCTCAAGGCCTATCTCGACGCCGGCGGCGTGGCGTCCTGCGCGGTATACGCGGAAAGCACGTTCGATTCCTGGTCGCGGGGAGATCCCCCGTGGGTCGGACCTTCCTGCACGGCCAACGATCTCAACCACATGGTCACGGTCTGCGGCTACGGGAGCGGGTGGTACCTGATCGCGAATTCGTGGGGCACGAGCTTCGGCAGCAACGGCTACATTTACGTGGACGCGAACTACTTCGAGAACTATATCGGCGACGTCATGTACCCGCTGGAAGGCGCGTACACGCCGGCGACGAATTACGCGAAACTGAGCGTGACGCACGACCGGCGCAGCGATCTGCGGGACCTGGTCCTGACCGTGAACGGGACCACCGTGTGGAGCAACGCGCCGACCCCCAAGAACCTGCCCAAGGGCACCGGCAGTTACGATACGGACAGCCGCGACCATCTGAACGTGGCGATTGACCTGTCGCTGGTGTCGTGGGGCACGCCCGACAACGTCGTCACCGCGCGCGTCGCGGACCGCGTCTCCGGCACGTCCGGCAACATCACCAACTTTTCCGTCCGCTTCAACGGAACGGAGTACTTCTGCACCGCCGTGCCTGTGGCCGTCCCCGACAATTCTTCGTACGGCTACGCCGCCGTGCAAATCGGAGAACCCGCCCAACCCGGAACCAACGTCTGCTTCGACGGCAACGCGGCGTCGGTGAGCGAAGGGTCCGGCTCCTATACCGTGCGGGTGTACAAGACACTCGCTTCGGGCAACGTGAGCGGGCGGGTCGCGCTTTCCGGGACCGCGCAGGGTGGCGGCACCGACTACACCTTTGTATCTTCAACGAATTTCACGCTGAACGGGTCTGTGACCTCGACCACTTTCGTGGTGAACCTCGTGGATAACGGAGCCGAGGACGGGAACCGCACGCTGGTCATGACGCTGACCAACGTCAGCGGGGGCACGCTCGTCGCCCCCACCGCGTTCACGCTGACCATCCAGGACAACGACGCATCGGGCGGCGGAACGGAGACCTTCGACAACTTTACGCCCACCAGTTCGACCTATGTCAGCGGATCCTTCACGGGGCAGGACGGCTCGACCTGGAGCTACAACCAGTGCCGGGGCGACATCATCATAACGGGCAAAACTCCCTGCATGGGCAGGGACCGCTCGCCTGCGAGCGAGATCCTGTCCGGCACGATCGTGGGCGGCTGCGGCACGCTGTCGTTCGACTGGATGAAAGCGTTCACCACGGATGTAAACCTGGAGGTTTACGTGAACGGATCGCTGGTGGGCCGCGCGCTCGGCGGAGCCGGCGCCGCGATGAGCACGACGATCACGGTGAACGTGGCCGGCGATGTCGTATTCCGATTCCTGCAGCCGGCGGGATCGGGCCAGGTCGCGATAGACAACATCACGTGGACGGGCTATGGCGGCGGGGGCGGATTGCCCGCATACTACACCGATTGGGCGGACGAATACGAAATGGACCCCTACGGTGAAAACGGGGGTATGGACGAGGATTACGACGAAGACGGGGTATCGAACATCGATGAGTACATTTCGGGAAGCGACCCGACGGACCCTGAGTCTTTCTTCACCATCACGGATCGCGACTCCACCGGCGGCTCCGGCCGTTCGCTGACGATCAACGGCATCACCGGACGCATCTACAGCATCTACTACAGGACCAACCTTACCGGGAACACCACGTGGACGCTTTATACGGCCTACACGAATATCCCCGCCGGCCCGCGCTCGTTCATCCTCACCAACGACGCGCCGGAGCAGATGTACCGCATCGGCGTGAAAGTGCCTTAGGGATTGCAGGGGAGTGTCCGCAGCTTGCCCGAAGTTTGGCGAAGGAGGGCTCGCGGACCGATAGACTGCGGACGGCGGGCCGCCGTCCCTCCCGGAATCGAACAGGCACGCTACGCCGCAAACCTTGCCAACGCGGCGTCCACCCGCTTCAGGACGCGGTCCTTGCCCAGCACTTCAAGCATGTGGAACAGGCTCGGGCCCTCGCCCCGGCCCGACACCGCGACGCGGACCGGATGCACGAGCGCGCCCGCGCCCGTCCCCTTCTCCTCCGCCAGTTTCCTCAATGCCTGCTCCGTGGCCGCCGCTGTAAAGTCGGATAGCGCGGCGAATCGCTCGCGCAACTCGCGCAAACTGTCCAGCGCGCCCTCCTTCTTCAGACGCTTCTGGACCGCTTTTTCGTCGTAGGGATATTCGTCGGAGAAGAAGTAGCCCGCCTGGTCCGCGACATCCGTGAAGAAGTGGATCCGTTCGCCCAGCGTCTCGATCACGCGCGCGAAGTAGTCCGGCGCGATCGCGTCGTTCCACACGCCCTGCTTCTCCATCGCGGCGCGGGCGCCGGCGATCAATTCCTCGCGCGGCAGCGAGCGCATGTACACGCCGTTCATCCATTCCAGCTTCTGGACGTCGAACTGCGCGGCCGATGATTGCACGCGGTCGAACGTGAACAGTTTTGCCATCTCGTCGCGCGACATGACCTCTCGATCGCCCCCGGGCGACCAGCCAAGCAGCGCGAGGTAGTTGAACAAGGCCTCCGCGAGAAAGCCTTTCTCCTTGAAGTCGCCGACATAAGCCGCGCCGTCGCGTTTCGAGTAGGGCTTTCCCTGCGCGTTGACGATCATCGGAAGGTGAGCGTACTTCGGCACCGGCGCGCCGAGCGCCTGGAACAGCGCGACGTGACGGTAGGTGTTCTCGATGTGGTCGTCGCCGCGGATGATGTGCGTGACGCTCATGTGAATATCGTCCACCACGTTCGCGAGATGGAACACCGGCGTGCCGTTGGAGCGCACGATGACGAAATCCTTCATGTCGGCGGCGGCCTTCTTCAGCTCGCCCTTGATCTCGTCGTGGAACGCCATATCCGTGCCGGGCATCTTGAAGACGATGCATTCGCCCTGCCCCGTGCCCCCTTTGTCCTCCTTGTAGGCATGCCCGGCCTTGAGCAACCGCTCGGCGGCAGCGAGATGCGTCTGCGTGGTCGTGGACTGGTAGACCGGCGGCTCGTCGTAGTTCAGCCCGAGCCAGGCCATGGCGTCCAGAACGGTTTTGACCGCCTCGGGCGTGGAGCGCTCGCGGTCGGTATCCTCGATACGCAGCAGGAATTTCCCGCCCTCGTGGCGCGCGAAAAGCCAGTTGTAGATCGCCGCGCGGATGTTGCCGATGTGGACATGCCCTGTAGGGCTCGGTGCAAATCGTGTGCGAATGTTCATGGGGGTAATGCAGTAATGGAGTGATGGAACAATGGAAAGAACATTATTGAGATCCGGCAAGCCTTCCCTGCACGCGCCGCCCGGATAAGGGCTCGAATCCGCGAATCCAAGGCTCCAGTTTCCAGTTTCCAGTTTCAAGTTTCCATGCCATATTCACGGCCCTGAAGAACGAGCAAGAACATGAGCACGGAAGAAACCAAGGCCCCGCTGAATTTCATCCACGAAATCGTGGAGGAAGACATCCGGACCGGCAAGCACGGCGGCAAGGTGGTGACCCGCTTTCCGCCCGAGCCGAACGGCTATCTCCACATCGGCCACGCCAAAGCCATCTGCATTGATTTCGGCACCGCGCTGAAATACGGCGGACGCTGCCACCTGCGCATGGACGACACGAACCCGACGAAGGAAGACGTCGAGTACACCGAGTCCATCAAGGAAGACGTTCGCTGGCTCGGATTCGAATGGGGCAGGCATTTCTATCTCGCGTCCGACTATTTCGGGAAGATGTACGACTGCGCCGCACAGCTCATCCGCAAAGGCAAAGCGTACGTCTGCGCGCTGACCCAGGAAGAATGGGGCCGCGAGTACCGCGGCGCGCCGCCCGCGGCCGGCAAGGAGAGCCCCTATCGCAACCGGCCGGTCGAGGAAAGCCTCAAGCTGTTCGAGGAAATGCGCGACGGCAAGCACCCCGACGGATCGCTCTGCCTCCGCGCGAAGATTGATATGGCGTCGCCGAACCTTCATCTGCGCGATCCGGTGATCTATCGCATCCTCCACGCGACGCATCCGCACACGGGCGATGCATGGTGCATCTACCCTATGTACGACTTCGCGCACCCGCTCGAAGACGCGTTCGAGGGCGTCACCCATTCGCTGTGCTCGCTAGAATTTGTTGTGCACCGCCCGCTGTACGACTGGGTCATCGAAAACCTGGACGACCTGCCGTCGCGCCCGCACCAGTACGAGTTTTCGCGGCTGAATATGACATACACGGTGATGAGCAAGCGGCTCCTGATGCAGCTCGCGGACGAGGGCAAGGTGAGCGGCTGGGATGACCCCCGGATGCCGACGCTTTGCGGGCTGCGCCGCCGCGGCTACACGCCGGAAACCATCCGCACGTTCTGCGACACGATCGGGGTCACGACCTACGAGAGCCTGACGGACGTCGCGCTGCTCGAGCACTGCCTCCGCGACCACCTCAACAAGATCGCGCGGCGCCGCATGGCCGTGCTGAATCCGCTCAAGGTCGTGATCGAGAACGCCGCCGACATTCCTTCGGAGGTCGAAGCGGTGAACAACCCGGAGGACCCGGCCGCCGGCTTGCGGAAGATACCGTTCGGCAGCGAACTGCTCATCGAGCGCGACGACTTCATGGAAAACCCGCCGCCGAAGTACTTCCGGCTCTCGCCCGGCAAGTCCGTGCGGATCCGCTACGCGGGCTTCCTCACCTGCACGCGCGTCGAGAAGGACGCGGTCGTTTGCACGTGGTCGCCGCCGAGCGCGGAACTGAAGGTGAAGGGCACGATCCACTGGGTCCCGGCGAAACACGCCGTTCGCGCGGAAGTGCGGCTTTACGATCGCCTGTTTACCGTCGAGGAACCGATGGCCAGGGCCGCCGAGGAAGGCAAGGATTTCCACGCGTACCTCAATCCGGATTCGCTGAAGACCGTGACGGGCCATCTCGAGCCCAGCCTCGCGGACGCGAAACCCG
Organism: Verrucomicrobiota bacterium; assembly: GCA_022704185.1. Lineage (GTDB taxonomy): Bacteria > Verrucomicrobiota > Kiritimatiellia > CAIQIC01 > JAGNIJ01 > JAKJGV01. Next base: position 16,160 of record JAKJGV010000021.1, on the reverse strand, counting down.
GCGAGCGGTTCCAGTTCGAACGCGTCGGATATTTCTGCGCCGACTCGAAGGACTCGAAACCCGGCGCGCCCGTCTTCAACCGCACTGTCACGCTGAAGGATTCGTGGGCGAAGGCGGCGGCGAAGGCGTAGACGCGCGCTGTCCCACCCGCTCCCGGATCGCCTCCTCGATCAGCCGGATCCGGCGCGACTTGACGGTCACGCGCCAGTCGATGCAACCCCGGAAGTCGAACTTGATGAAGTTCTCACTGCACCGGCTGAGCAGGCGCTGCGCGAGCATCGCGTCCCCCGCCCCGAGTTCGTCCGCGGTGAGGTTCGTTGTCAGGAACGTGCCCGGCCGGTTCAGCTCGTAGCGCCGTTCGATCAACTGTTGGATGACGTGGAACCGATCCGGATCGCCCTTGGGATGGATGTCGTCGATGAACACCACCCGCGCGTGCTCGATCGCGCCGAGCAGCCGCGCACGCCGCTCCGGCTCGCTTTGCAGCCCGGCACACAGATCCTCGAACCCGAGATACAACATATCCGCCGGCTGGTGCGGGTAGGTTCGGATCTTCCTCGTCAACGCTCGCACCGCCGCACCAAAACGCTCTTCCGGGGGCGGGACGGCAATCATGCTCACACCCTCCCGCGCCGCGCGCGTCATGAAGTCCTTTGCGCCATCCGGGTCGGAAGGTCTCGCGCTGCGGATATCCCACCGCCCGCCATCTTCCGCGGGCCGCGTCCAGATCGCCTGTTGGTGAAGAGTCTGCTCGTACATCCTCTGCACCAGCGAACGGATCGTGGCCTCCAGCCGCGTCAGATCCTCGTCGAGCCGCTGTTTCACGCAGACGGCAAAAGCCGCCATGATGTGGGTCTTGCCGACACCGGGCGGGCCGACGAGATACGCCCCCAGCGTTGGGCGCAACGGGCTGCGGTGCTCGCAGACCAGCGGGTCTCCGTTCACGAGCATGCGAAAGAACTCGATCGCCTCGATGTGGACCGGCGACGGGTTCAGGATCGGACCCGACGGCTGTCCGAGCAGCTGCCGCGCCTCGTCCGCGGAAAGATCGCCCAGGTTCCGCGTCGCATATTCGAGTCGGCAGTGTCGGTATCCGTCGGGGATCTCGCAGAACGGCTCCAGCCCCGAACGGGCCTCGGCGATGATCTCGCGCGCGATGTCGGCGGCGCCCGCCTGCGCGGCCAGCATCCGGTCGAGAGCGGTAATCGGCTTTGTCTTCATGGCTTGTGTCCTCCTGCTCCGCGCCCCCGGCCGCAAGGCCGGGGGCGCAGGGCTTGATTCAGGCAACACGCACCACTTCGTCGAGCGATGTCCCGCCCGCGACGGCCTTGCGAACCGCCGCGTCGCGAAGCGATTCGCAGCCGGCGGCCTTCGCGGCGGCCACGATGTGCGCAGCGTGGCCGGACATGATCGCCTCCCTGACGGGATCCGTGATGTCGAGCAGCGAATAGATCGCCGTGCGACCGCGGAACCCGGTCCGATTGCAGTGCTCGCAGCCGCGACCGCGATACAGCACGGTGTCTGCCGGCAGTCCGACGGCGGCCAGCGTCGCCGCGTCCGGCGCGTACTTCTCGCGGCATTTCCCGCACACGCAGCGTGCGAGCCGCTGGGCAAGGACGCAGGTCACCGTGTCCTTCACCAGGAACGGCGGAATCCCCATGTCCAGCAGGCGGATCAGCGCGCCCGGCGCATCGTCCGTGTGCAACGTGGACAGAGCGAGGTGGCCGGTCAGCACGGACTGGATCAGGATGTTGGCCGTCTCCTGCTCGCGGATCTCGGCGGCCATGATCACGTCCGGATCCTGCCGCAGCACGCTGCGCAGCGCGCGCGGAAAGCCGACCCCCTGGTCGGGCCGGATCTGAACCTGGTCGATGCCGTCTATGAGGTACTCGATCGGGTCCTCGACTGTCACGATCTTGCGCTGCGCCGTGTTGATCTCGGAAAGCGCCGCGTAGATCGTGGTCGTCTTGCCGCTGCCGGTCGGGCCGGTCACAAGGACGAGCCCGCGACGAAGACGCAGCTTCGCCCGAAACACCTGCAACGGCTCCGGCTCGAAGCCCGCGGCATCGAGCTGGATCAGCCTCGCGGGCATCAGGCAGCGCATCGTGATCACGGGGCCGTAATGACTCTCCATGGCATTGAGCCGAATGTCGATGTCGCGGCCCACGGCATTGGTCACGAAGCGGCCGTCCTGCGGGAGCGGCTTGTCCAGATCCAGCGCCGCCCACTGCATGGCGTCGCGCGCGACACGGTTGCCGAGATCGGACGGCATCGGATCCAGATCGCGGAGCACGCCGTCGACACGGAATCGTACCCGGGTTTTCTGCGCGCCGGGCTCGATATGGATGTCGCTCGCGCCTTCGGCGCACGCGGCGGTCAGGATCGCGACCAGCATCTCGCGTTCGCTTGACGGGGCAACCTGAACGCCCGCGCCGCCCTCTTCAATCGCTGCGCGCAGCGCGGACCAATCTTTGAACCCATGCCGGAGGGCCACGATGTGCTGGACCTCCTGCAGGGACAGATCGGCGCCAAGAATGGCGTCGTCCGGGCTGTCCGCAAAACGGACGTGCAGCCGCAGGACGGGACAGACCGAGGCATCTCCGGCCTTCGCGGCCTTGAGGAGGTCCTTGGCCTGTTTCTTCAACTGCTCAAGGTTGGGCCTGGCAGGAAGAGATTCGGTCGGGGTTACGGGATAGCGTTGCGAGGTCATGATGAACTCCTTTCTCCCGCCCGGCGCCTGCAATCTCAGGCAGAGAGAAGGTTTTTCATCACAACCGTCTGTCTGCTCGAACTCGGTGGAAGATGGGCTCAGCCCTTCACGCAGGCGAGCAGGCGCTCTTCCTCACGCCACTATTATCTTACACCCGGAACGAAGGGGGGTAAAGACGGGCTTCCGGCCCCGTTTCCAAGGCCTGGAAACGCCCGAATCCGGCGGACCGTTTCGATGAACTCAGCCTCCCCGGGCAATGCGGGTCCGCACCTTGCTCCACGATTCGGTGATGAGGAAGCTCTCGTCCATGTTCTCCGCCATGCGCACAAATTTGGGCCACGGCACGGCGAAGCTCAGAACCTCGGCCTCCACGTACGGGCGGGCCGACACATCGAAAGTCCCGAGGATGGCCCTCGGCTGCGGGGCGTTCAGCTCCGCAAACGGGTATCCGATCAGCGCCGCGCAACCCGCTCCGAACGGCGCGCGCACGCCATCGGGGGAAGGCTCGTCGAAATTCGCCAGCGTGAACAATCCGGCCAGCACATCCGGCTTCGCAAAGAACACGACGATCGCCGGGTCGTCCTGCGCGCCAAGGGTGTCCCATCGCTTGGCGATGAGATAGCGGGCCGGAGCGGCAAAGGGCTTCTGATGCCTCAACTGCTCCTTCACCAGCTCGGGCGACTTCTTGTACCGTTCGCCCTCCATCTTGCCGGGAATGCCGTACGAGAGGAAGAACTCGAAACCCGGCCTGAGTTCCTGCGAGAACCCGAGGTAGCGCTTGCCCCCGCCGCAAGATACCGCCTCGGCCGTAAACGCCAGCGGTTTGCCGCGCCGCACAGCCACGAGGTCACCTACGAAACATCTGTGCCCCGCCGCCGGAGCCACCGTCGCCACCTCGACCGGGTCGTCCGAGTAGAAGAACGCCACCGGCAGCTCCGCGCCCGGGAAGTACTTGTGCCAACGGTCTGTGACTTGTTGTTTCAGTTGCATGTTCATGCGCAAAATCTACACCTTTCGCCCGCGGCCGCCCAACCGGAATACGTGCCGGCCGATTTTTCCTCTTTTGTTTGACCGACCGCTTTGCTGCTATACTTCGCGTCATGAGCAAATCATGGCATGACAACGATCGGTTCTGGGCGACGTGGAAATCCTTCATGTTCCCGAAATCCAAGATCGAGAACACACCGGCTGAGGTGGATCAGATCCTCAAGCTCATGAAGATCAAGCCCGGGGCTCGCGTGCTCGACCTGTGTTGCGGCCCCGGCCGCCATTCCCTGGAGCTTGCGCGCCGCGGATTCAAAGTAACGGGCGTGGACCGGACCCGTGCGTATCTTACCGAGGCGCGCCGCCTCGCACTCAAGGAGAAGCTGGACATCGAGTTCGTGCTCGCTGACATGAGAAAGTTCCGCCGCGCGCGCGCGTTCGATGCCGCCATCAATATGTTCACTGCTTTCGGCTATTTCGAAAAGCCGTCGGACGATCTTCGCGTGTTGCAACATGTATGTGCCTCGCTGCGGCCGAGCGGCGTGTTTCTCATGGACATCATGGGCAAGGAGCGCATCGCGAAGATATTCAACCCGCGCACATGGCATCGCGAACCCGACGGGACGATCATCCTTGAAGAGCGCTGGCTCGAGAAAGACTTCAGCTGGATCGAGAACCTCTGGACCCTCATCCGGAAGGGGCGCATGAAGACGTTCCGCGTGGCGCACCGATTGTATTCGGCGGTGGAGCTCAAGGCGCTGCTCCGGCGGGCCGGATTCGACAAGGTGAAGGCCTGCGGCCAACTGGACGGCGCGCGCTACGACGAGAACGCCATCAGGCTTGTGCTGGTCGCGAAGAAGGCGTGAAGAGACCCGCCTCTCTCGTCCAAAGAACGCGCCTTACGGCGCTGACTACAAGCGGCGGGCTTCTTCAATCGGCGCGCCACTCCTGCAGCAGCTTGAGCGCCTTCTCCGTCTGGTTGACGCGAATGACGACGGCGCCGCAATCCACGTGCGAGCCCCCGGCGCAGTAGGCGTATTCAATGTTGATCCCGGCTTCTCCAAGACGCCCGGTAAGCATACCAAGCGCGCCCGTCACGTTCACGAGATCCACCAGGAGAACCTCCCGCTCCATCGTCAGCTCTTCGGCTTCCTGAAGGAGACGGAGCGCTTCATCCGGCTTGTCCACCAGCATCCGGACATATCCATGCCCCACCCCCTCCGCGAGAGAGAGCGCGTAGATGTTGACCCCGCGGTCGCTGAGCATCTTGCACACTTCCGCCAGCGAACCGGGCCTGTCATCAAGGAAGATGGAAATCTGCCGACCTATCGCCGCGTCACGAACCAGCTTACCGCTCATGAATCCGCCCCTTTCAGAACACCAGCTTCGCTTCCTTCAAGCGGCGCGCCAATTCCTTCAGCGCCCGATCATCGTCGGCATCGCTCTTCGATTCCCACGTCGCCGAAAAACGGAGATACGCCCCGACATCGTCCCACGGGACCGTTGAAACGGAGTGTTCCCGGATCAGGTACTGCGACGCATCCTCCGCGGTCGCGAACTTCTGATCGCCCGCGCCGCGCGGCGCGGCGACATACAGGTAGAATGTGCCGCCGGGTATTTCGGCGTCAAAGCCCGCTTTCTTTAAGCAGCTCACCAGCTTTTTCAGCCGTCGGTGATAGTGCGTGCGGATGGCTTCCGAAAGCGGCTTGTCGGCAATGCCCGCGCACGCGGCGATCTGGATCGCCTTGAACTGGCCGGAATCCGTGTTGTCCTTGACCTCGGCGAACGCCTTGACGGCGCCCGGCGCGCCCGCTACGAATCCGAGCCTCCAGCCCGTCATGTTGTAGCTCTTGCTCATCGAGTGGAGTTCGACCGCGACCTCTTTTCCGCCAGGCCGCCCAAGGATCGAAAGCCGCGGCTTCCCGTAAACCAGCGTCGCGTAGGCCGCGTCCTGCACGATCAGGATGTTATGCTTCTCCGCGAACGCGATCAGCGCGTCGAAGAACTCCGGCGTCGCCGCGGCGCCCGTGGGATTGTTCGGATAGTTGACGTAGAACAGCTTTGCGCGTTTCAGCTTTTTTGCGTCAATGCTCTCAAGGTCCGGCAGGAATCCGTTCTCGCGCTTCAGGGGCAGCTTCATGATTTCCGCGCCAAGATACCGCGCGTGCGTCGCCAACACCGGGTAGCCCGGCACGGTCGTCAGCACCACGTCGCCGGGATTCACGAAGCAAAGCGGCAGGAGCGCGAGCGCCGACTTCGACCCGATGCTGTGAACGATTTCCGCATCCGGATCGAGATCGGCGACGCCGAAGAAATCCTTCATGTACCGCGCGGCGGCCACCCGGAACTCGCGGATACCGTTATCGGCGTAACCGCGGTTCCGCGGATCGTCCACGGCCTTCTTCATGGCCTCGCGGATCGGAAACGGCGCGAGCTGGTCCGGCTCGCCCACGCCGAAATCCAGCAACTCCACCTGCGGCCGTGCTTTCAGCACGGCGGCCTTGGCGCGTTTGATCTTTTCGAATTTGTAGATCTCGTTTCCGAGCCCGAACCGGGCTCCGCCGATTCGTTCCGCAAACAACGGCTGCAGTTTCATGCGCTCGTCCTCACATTAAGTTCAAATGTCCGACAAGGTTATATCATCTTCGGCGCACCGCAAGTGGAATGCGGTAATGATTTCCCCTCACCCCAACCCTCTCCCAGAGGGAGAGGGCGCGGGAGGGAAACCTCTCCCACGGGGGAGAGGGTGCCGGAGGAGTGGAAAGGCTTTCACCGCGCGTTAATCTTCCTCCATCCTCTCCCCCCGGGAGAGGACCGAGGTGAGGGAGAACTTTCAATCCGCTTCCACCCCCACATTTTCGCAACAGCTTCTTTGTGCGCTGTTTCGCCGGGAGGGCCATCGCGGCAACGCGCCGGGGGTTGCCTCGCCGTTCTCTACTTCAACCCCAGCGCCATGATGAAGACCATGACGAACAGGGCGACCGTTTCGATGATGCCCAACGTCATGAGGTAGTTCGCGAACCCCTGGCCGGTTTCCGCCAGGGCATCCGCGCCGGCCGCGCCGGCCTTGCCCTGGTACCACGCCGAGATGCCCAGCGCGATCCCGCCCACGATGCCCGCCATCAGCATGCCGGGCCACAGCGGAGTGCCCGCCGGGTCGGCGCATTTGCCGAAAATCGTGTTCATGATGATCATGCCGTAGATGGTCTGCGTCAGCGGCGCGCCGATGAACACGAGCAACTGGAACGGCGCCGGCTTGTTCGCCGCGTAACATTTCTTCCACGCCCCGATCGCCGCCGGACCCGCGGCGCCCGCGCCCAGGCCGGACCCGATCGCGCCGAACGCCATCGCCGCGATTCCGCCCGCCTTGCCCAACGCATTCATCAATTCCGGACTCATGATGGATCTCCTTTCACTCGACCGTTGCTTTTGCTTCCAAATCCAGCGTCCCCGTGTGCTCCGCCTCGTCCTTCGCGCGCCGCGCGAACGGGCGATACGGGAACCCCTTCCACGTAATATCCATGTGCTGCGAAAACTCCAGCGCATTCAGCCGGACCCCGTGCACCATGACGCTCAGGATGGCCATGCCGATGTTCAACGCATGCCCGGCGAAAAGAATGGTCGCCGCCACGAGCCCCGAGATCGGGCCCTTGATCAGCCCCAGCAGCATCTCGTTGAACGCGGCGCCCACCGCCAGCGTCGCGGAGCCGACGGCGAACAGGCGCACGTACGACACGACATCGCCGAAGTTGCTGATCACGTTCAGCGGCAGCATCGCGTGCCCGAACCACTCCGTCTTCAGTTTCGCGACCGGCGTCATGAACAGGACGATGGCGACCACGCCGGCGCCGAGCACGCCCGCGGCCGCCGGCGGAAACGCGCGCTGCAGGATCAGGTACCGCGCGAGGAAGAACATCCCCCACGTGCAGCACACCCAGCCCACGTGCGCGAGGGATTGCCAGCTCCGGCGCAGGATCCACGCGCGCCAGCCGTGGGCGATCGTAAGATGCACCGTTCCGATCAGGAAGCACAGCTCCATCAGGTTGTTGTTGTCCATCAGCCAGCCGATCTTCATGCCGGCCAGCGGCGCGGGGAGCCGGGCGGCGGCGAACCACGTCCCGGTCACCGCGCCCCACAGCACCGTGGCGCCGCTCGTGATCGTGAGAAGCCCGAACAACGCCGGGGACATCTTGCGCCGCAACGCGAGCGTCACCGCGAGGAACAGCAATCCGTACCCCGCATCACCGATCAGCATGCCGAAAAAGATGCTGAAAAAGACAAGGAAAACCGGGCTGATATCCACCTCGTCGTAGCCGGGCAATATGCCCAGGACATCGTACAGGACCTGGATCGGGCGGGACCACCACGAGATTCGGAGCAGGGTCGGAACCCTGTCGTCCGGATCCGGATCGCGGATGACCAATCCCCATCCATGCGCCGCGGAGGCGCTTCGCAACGAGTCCAGCTTCCCCTCCGGGCAGAATCCCTGCAACGCGGCGACGGGCTCGCCGGCCAGCATGCCCTCGCGCGCCTCCAGGAATTCCACCCGCTCCTCCGCGCGGGCGACGATATGGGCCACCGCTTCGCGCTCGCTGGAGAACTCCGCCAGCTTCCGCGCGGATTCGGCGAGGCGATGTTCCACTTCCCGCAACTCGCGCTCGATCTCCGCGAGCGACTTCTCGGGCATTCGCAATTCGGCCGCATCCACGGGAATGTCGCCGCGGGCGACCACCGCGAAGTACACCGTATGCTTGTCCTCGCTGACCACCACGCGCACCGCATCGTCCGGCAACTTCGGCTCACGACCCCGCTGAGCCTGGAAAAGCCGGATCACAATACCCTGCTCTTCCAGCTGCTGAATCCCGCCGGGATCGAACGAACCGAAGGGCTGCAGCCGGGTCTTTTCCCTCTGCAAATCCTCGAGCCGCTCCTCGTCCGTCTTGCGTTGGCGCAGGATAGCCCATATCGCTTCGACGACTTCTCCGGCCGACCGGCCTGAGGCGGCACCCGTGCCGGCCGGCGGCAGCACCTCGAGCGCGCGCCGCACGTGTTGCAGGCGCACGCGGGCTTCTTCGAGCTTCTCACCGCCCGGCAGGCGCAGGTGTTGAACGTGCAGCACGCCCAGGCCCTGCAGCGCCGTCAAGGTCTCCTCGCGCGCCGAGGCGGTGCACAGAATCGTGACTCTGGACATTTTTACGATCATGGTCTCTTACGCCGATCGCACCTTCTCCACCGACCGTCCCTTGGCAATCTTGCCGCGCACGACATCCGCCGTCTGCTCGTCGCCCAGGTAAATGCGGATCACCCGGATGTTTTCCGCGCTCTCCGGGATCTTCACCTTCTCGAAAAGGTTCACCCGCTGGGTGGTGGTCCTCAGTTCTTCCCCCAGCGCGCGCAGTTCCTCTTCCAGAATGCGTATCTCCGCCGCGAACCGGATCGCGGCCTCCATGGCGTCCAGCCCCTCGTCAACCCACGAGGGCGAACGAAAGAGATCGGGAACCGAGCGGTCGAAATCAATGCCTTCCAGAACCGGGATCGTCACTCCCGCTATGTTCCCCTCGCTGGTGCGGATCTCCTTGACCCTCAATAACTTGTCCAACCCGACCTGTTCCGCGAACAGACGGATCCACGGGGCCAGCGCCTCCGCGAAAAGCCGCTCTTCCGCGCGTTTCTTCTCCAGTTGCGCCTCGAGATTCCGCACTTCAAGCTGAAGCTGCTGCTTCTTGAGCTGCAGGGTCGGCAGGTAGCGTTCGAAGCGACGCAGGGCATCACGCTGCGCCTTCAGTTCCGTCTTCGTATGTTTGATGCGGGACATGGGGAATTGAGTTATTACTTGTCGGTTATCGGGGATTGGATGCAGACGCTTCTCTGTCTTCCGTCTTCTGATCCCTGACTTCTGACTTCTGTCCTTTGTCCTTCGGCCAGTATTTCTTGATCAGGTCCGAAGGCATCGCGGTCTCCGCGGGCTCGAAACAGTCCGCGAGGATGTGCCAGCCGAGGTCCAGCGCCTTCTCGAGCGGGATGTTCACGCTGAGCTCCATCAACTCGCGCTCGAAACGTTCACCGTACTTCAGCAGCTTGCGGTCCCAGCCGCTCATCCGGAAGCCCATGGACTGCTTCTCCAGGGTCTCCTTGAACCCGGCGTAAAGCTGAATCATCGTGTTCATGATCGTCCGGTGATCGTCGCGCGTCCGGTTGTTCACCAGTTGCTTGAGGCGGCTCAGCGAACCGAACGGTTCGATACGGCCGTTTCGCAGGTAGAACTGGCCTTCCGTGATGTACCCCGTGTTGTCCGGCACCGGGTGCGTCACGTCATCCCCGGGCATCGTCGTGACGGCCAGCACCGTGATCGAGCCGGCGGTGTCGAAGTCCACGGCCTTCTCATAGCGAGCGGCCAGCTGGCTGTACAGGTCGCCGGGGTAGCCGCGGTTCGAAGGGATCTGCTCCATCGTGATCGCGATCTCCTTCATGGAGTCCGCGAAGTTGGTCATGTCCGTCAGCAGCACGAGCACGCGCTTCTTCTGCAGCGCGAACTGCTCGGCCACCGCGAGCGAGATATCCGGCACCATCAGGCATTCCACGGTCGGGTCCGCCGCCGTGTGGATGAACAACACGGAGCGGGACAACGCCCCGTTCTCCTCGAGGTAGTCGCGGAAGAAAAGGTAATCGTCGTGCTTCAGCCCCATGCCGCCGAGGATGATGATGTCCACCTCGGCTTGCAGCGCGATGCGCGCGAGCAGCGGGTTGTACGGCTCGCCCGCCACGGAGAAGATCGGGAGCTTCTGCGATTCGACCAGCGTGTTGAAGACGTCGATCATCGGGATGCCCGTGCGCACCATGTTGCGCGGGATGATGCGCTTGGCCGGATTCACCGACGGTCCGCCGATCTCGATCTGGTTCTCCGAAATCCCCGGCCCCTTGTCGCGCGGCTGGCCGCTGCCGGTGAAAACCCGTCCCAGCAGCGCGTCCGAGAACGCGGTCTGCATGGTGTGCCCCAGGAAGCGCACCTTCGCGTCCGTGGCGATGCCACGGCTCCCGGCGAAGACCTGCAGGGAGACGCGCCCGCCCTCGAGCCGGATCACCTGCGCCAGCGAGACGCCCTGCTGCGAAGTCACCTCGGCCAGCTCCCGGTACGAGACCCCGTCGGCACTCACCGTGATGACGTTGCCCGCGATCTGTTCAATGCGGTGATAAACCTTATGCATAGTCCGCCACCTCCTCGATCATCTTCTCGATGCGCTGTTCGAGGTCCTTGAAAGCCTTGTCCTCTTCCTTTTCCTTCCCGGCGAACTTCGCCGGCGTCCGGTTCCAGTCCTTCGTGGTCTGCGTCAGGGTCTGGAAAAACTTGCGCGCGGCGTCCTTGTCCTTGAACGACATCCTGGTCTTCAGGATCTTCACGATGCGCCCGAAGACGTACTGCTGGCGTTCCTCGGACGTCGCAGCGTCCACCTCGTGGAAGGAGTCCTGCTGCAGGTACACCGCGTCGAGGTATTCGGACTTGAGGTAGAGGATGAAATCGTCCAGCGAGGTGCCTTCCTCGCCGACCACCTTCATCATCTGCGCGACCTCGTTGCCCTGCCGGAGGATGTTCCGCGCCTGGGAAACTTCGACGTCGTTCACCACGCTCTTGTACTTACTCCAGCTGTCCAGCGGGTGAATGGCGGGATAGCGCCGGGCGTCGGACCGCTCGCGCGACAGGCCGTGGAAGGCTCCCACCACCTTGAGCGTGCTCTGCGTGACCGGCTCCTCGAAATTGCCGCCCGCGGGGCTGACCGTTCCGCCGATCGTGACCGATCCCTCGGTGCCGTCGTTCAGCTTCACCACGCCGCCGCGCTCGTAGAAGGCGGCGATCACGGATTCGAGGTACGCGGGGAACGCCTCTTCGCCCGGGATCTCCTCGAGGCGCCCCGACACCTCGCGCAGCGCCTGCGCCCATCGCGAGGTCGAATCCGCCAGCAACAACACGTTCAAACCCATCTGCCGGTAATATTCCGCGATCGTTACGGCGGTATACACCGACGCCTCGCGCGCGGCCACCGGCATGGAACTGGTATTGCAGATGATCAGCGTCCGCTCCATCAGGCTCTTGCCGGTGCGCGGGTCCGTCAGTTCCGGGAATTCGCGCAGCGTCTCCACGACCTCGCCCGCGCGCTCGCCGCACGCCGCGACGATCACGATATCCACGTCCGCGTGACGGCTGGTGATCTGCTGCAACACTGTCTTGCCCGCGCCGAACGGGCCCGGGATGCAGTACGTTCCGCCGCGCGCCACGGGAAAGAAAGTGTCTATGATGCGCACCTTGGTCACGAGCGGCTTGACCGGGCGCAACCGCTCGCCGTAGCAGCGGATGGGGATCTTGACCGGCCAGCGCTGGATCATTTTCACTTCGCGTTCTTCGCCGTGCTCGTCGGCCAGCTTCGCGACGACGTGCTCGATCGCGTAGTCGCCCGCGGCGGCGATTTCCTTGACGGTGTGCTTCCCGCGGAGCGAAAAAGGAACCATGATGCGGTGCTGGAAGATGCCTTCCGGCACCCAGCCGAGCTCGTCGCCCGCGATCACCGTGGCGCCGGCCTTCGCCTTCGGCGTGAATTTCCATGTGCGCTTGCGGTCCAGCGCCTCGAGATACGTCCCGCGCTGGAGGAAGAACCCGCATTTCTCCGCCAGCCGCGGCAGCGGATTCTGCAGGCCGTCGTAAATCTGCGTGAGCAGCCCCGGCCCGAGCTCGACCGCGAGCAGTTCGCCCGTGAAATCCACGGCGTTGCCCACCTGCAGGCCCGTCGTGTCCTCGAACACCTGCAGCTCCGCGTAGCGCCCGCGGATGCGGATCACTTCGCTCTTGAGCCGCGTCTCGCCGAGGTGCGCGTAGCCGACCTCGTTCTGGATGACCGGCGAGTCGAACTCAACCGTCAACAGGTTTCCGTTTACGCCTACGATCCGTCCCGTGTTCTTCGTCATGGTTTGCCACCCGCGCTATCGGTTCCGTTCTTCAAAGCCTCATCCTGTATCCCGGCTTTCGCGGCCGCCTCGACCCAGGTCTCGAAGGCCTTCCGCCCTGTCTCGTCCTTGAGCCCGGCCCAGCGCTCCGCCAGCCGCAACTTGACCGCCCAGGCCAGCACCGCCGAAAAAGCAAACGGCTCCTCCAGGATCAACCCGTCCAGCAAATGCCAGCGGCACCGGTCCAGCGCCAATTCGCGCTCCATCGGGTTCGGCCGCGCATACGCGTCGGTGACCGCCTTTTCCAGCGATACGTCGAAGCCTTCGTGATCGCGAAGATAGAGTCCCGCATCCATCTGCAGCTTGCCCGCGCGAATCCTCGCCACCGCATTGCGCATCTGCGTGTCCGCGCGATGCCAGCGCCGGACGAAGCCGGATGTGCATTCCCCCTCGCGGCCCTCCAGCAGGAGTTGCAGCTCGATCTGCTCCGCTTCGCTGAGCATGTTGGCGCACCGCGCGGGCATCTCCGCCCGCGAGAACGGCGGGGGGTCGCCCAACGCCAGCGCCGGCAACGAGGCTACGAGGTAGTAGGCGTTCATTTCTTTTTCTGCCTGTCCTTGTCCGCCTGCGAATCCTGCTGCGCGACGCGATGCACGATCTCCGCGAGCTGCGGCCGCAGAAAATTGGTCAGCGACTCGGCGATCGCCTCCCGGGTGAAGTCGTGGTAGACGTGATCGTCCACGAACGACACCCTGAACCCCTTGAAGATTTCATTGTCCACGTGCAGCTCCACGCCGCTGAGAAGCCGCTGCCGGTATTGCTCGGCAAAGTAACGAATCAGCTCTTCCTTGTCCTGCGGACTGATCAAGAGGTCAATCCGGCTCTCGTTCCCCTGGTGCGCCGCGTAGGCTTCCGCCATCTTCACCAGCATCTGTTTAAGCGTGTCAATGCTCAGCGCCTTCTCGACGGAGTCGGCGACGATGTCCGCGAGGATGTTTTCGACGCCCTGCCCGACGCTGATCAGGAGGTCGCGCGCGGCCTGCTCGAGCGTCTTCGTGCTGCGCTCCGTGAAGGCCTCGGAGTTCCGCTCCGCGTCCTCCAAAAAGGTCTTCGCCTTCTGCTCCGCCTCCTTCACGATGGCGGCCGCTTTCTCCTTCGCCTTCGCGACGATCTGGGCCCCCTGCTGTTCGGCCGTTTCGACGCCTTCCTGCTTGATGCGGTCAATCAGGTGCTGAAGTTCTTCAACCATGGTGATCCTCCTCGGGCCCGCGATTTCCGCGGCCCGGCGAAAGTGAACGAATCAGTATAGAGGGCCCTTCCCGTCCTGTAAACAACGGGTTGGATTCAGCGGCGGCAATCTGCAGCGGCGGCAGGGCGAGGCGGTCTCAAAACCTCTTGAAGGGGCCCCCGCGGGCTTGTCCCGCGGGAACCCAAGTTCATCACAAGCTATGATGAGAGAAGAAATCGGGGCCCGATTGGAGCGAGTGGCAGAGGCCCGCGTTTTTCGCTCCTCCAAGGCTCATGGGGGTTTCGGCTCAACGCATAGCCATTGAACTTCGGCTCCTGCGGGACAAGCCCGCAGGGGGCCCGTTTCAAGACATCCCCCGTTTTGAGACCGCCTCGGACCCGCCGCCGTATCTATATTGAACAACCGCGCAAAAAGAGGACAATACGGCTGTCATGACGTTGATCGAAAAGCTGGAGATCCTCTCCGCCGCCGCGAAGTACGACGTGTCCTGCTCCTCCAGCGGAAGCCGCCGCGCGAATGCCGGGGGCGGACTCGGCAACGCCGCGCGAGCGGGCGTCTGCCACAGCTGGTCGGACGACGGCCGCTGCATCTCGCTTCTCAAGATCCTGTTCACCAACCACTGCATCCACGATTGCGCCTACTGCGCGAACCGCGTGAGCAACCCCATCCGCCGCGCGGCGTTCACGCCCGACGAGGTCGCGACGCTGACGATGGAGTTCTACCGTCGCAATTACATCGAGGGCCTGTTCCTGAGCTCCGGCGTCATCCGCAACGCGGATTACACGATGGAGCAGCTCGTGCGCGTGCTCGAGAAGCTGCGGATGGAGCACCACTTCCACGGGTATATCCACGTGAAGGCCATCCCCGGCGCGAGCGTCGAGTTGGTCCGGAAGGCGGGCCTGCTCGCGGACCGGCTGAGCGTGAACATTGAGCTCCCCTCCGAACCGTCGCTGCGCGCGCTGTGCCCGGACAAGAAGAAGGAAGACATCCTCGTCCCGATGGGCTGCATCAACCAGGGCATCGCGGAAAACCGCGCGGAGCGGCGGAAGCACAAACGCGTCCCGTCGTTCGCTCCGGCCGGCCAAAGCACCCAGCTCATCGTCGGCGCGAGCCCCGAAAACGATCAGCAGATCCTGAAACTGTCCGAGGCGTTGTACCGGCGTTACCGGCTTAAACGCGTTTACTACTCCGCGTATATGCCCGTGAATGCCGACGCGCGATTGCCCGATCCGGAGAAGAAGCCCGACCTCCTGCGCGAACACCGGCTCTACCAGGCGGACTGGCTGGTGCGCCTCTACGGGTTCGACGCCGAAGAACTGCTCACGGGGGCAGACGCGTTTCTGGACCGTGAATTCGATCCGAAAACGGCCTGGGCGCTGCGAAACCTCCACCAGTTTCCGGTGGAGGTCAACAAGGCCGACTACGAGACCTTACTGCGCGTGCCGGGCATCGGGTTCAAGTCGGCCGGCCGCATCCTGGCAACCCGCCGCTTCGCGGCAGTCCGCGCGGAGGATCTGCCGGCGCTCGGGGTCGTCGTGAAGCGCGCGCAGTTCTTCGTGACCTGCCAGGGCCGTTACGCGCCGGGCGGCGGGATCACCGAGTCGCTCATCCGGCAGCAATTGATCCCGACGCTGAGGCGGAGCGCGCCGGCCGCGACGGGATTGCTTCAGCCGGAGTTGTTCGCCGTATGAATGCCTGCCTTTACGACGGCACTTTCGACGGACTACTGACCGCGATCGCGCTGCTGCGCGAGTCGGGAGATCAGCCGGAAAGCATCGCCCCCGCTTCGCAAGTGCAGATGGGCCTGTTCGGCACGCCCGCGTGCGTGAAAACGGACATCGCGCGCGCGGAAGCGCTGCTGCGCGAAATCCGGGCGCGCGCATCGGCGGGCGTCGCCCGCACCGTCACCTACATCGGCCTCTCGGAGTTACCCGACCTGGAGCTGCCCCTGCTGGAGTTCATAGCCCTGGCTTTCAAGCACGGCGACCGCGTGTCGGCTTACCACGCGAACCCGGCGGTACGCCGGGTCAGCGAGGCGGCCCGCAAGGTGGGTGTTGAGATCCATCGACTGAAAGGACTGTTGCGCTTCCGCGACACGGCGCAGGGCTTCCTGTGGGGGCCGCTCGAACCCGATCACAACGTGGTCGTGCCGGTTGCATTTCATTTCCGTCGACGCATGCCGCGGGAGAGATGGATGGTCCACGACGTCCGCCGGGGTCTGGCTGTGCGATGGGACGGCCGCGAGATGCTGGAACTCGAGGGCCACGCGATTCCGGCCGTGCA
>JAKJGV010000219.1 GCA_022704185.1 Verrucomicrobiota bacterium | reverse complement strand
GCTCAAACGCTTCATCCAGCAGCGCATCGTCAAGGGGCTTATTCTGCTTCACCGCCATACGGTTGGCAAGCTCCAACACCGACGCCATATTGGCAAGGCTCATACCGGTGGAACGCCCGGCAAGGCGCTCGATCATCTGCCCTGTAACGATGTGCGTCTTATTCTTTTTGAGCATCATTTCGATATACTGCCGCCGGTCATCCTTATTTGGCAGATCCACCATGATCTTTCTGTCAAAGCGCCGGGCAAGCGCCGCCAGCACAAATACGGGGCGCTTTGGATCGACAGAAAAACCGTCCATTTCCGTAAGTAACGCGTTGAGCGCCATTTCCTCGCCGTGACCGGAATCAGAGCCGCCGCGTGCGCGTCCCACCGCGTCGATCTCGTCGATAAAGATGATGGCGGGGGCGTACCGCCGGGCCTTTTTGAATAGCGCACGGACGGATTCCGGGCCGCTTCCTTGATACTTGGTGACAAACGAACTTGCCACAGCGGGGATAAAAGCGACGC
>JAKJGV010000218.1 GCA_022704185.1 Verrucomicrobiota bacterium | reverse complement strand
GGCCCACTATCTCTTCCAAGGGCATCGCGTCTCCTCCTGGGCTGAATGTTTCTCTTCAAAGCCATTCTATCCAGTTGTCGGCGCTTTGCCCCCTTCTTTGATGGAGAGCCGAACTCGACGCGGAGACGCGGCGAGGCATTTCCGCGACCCGCCGATCTCGACGGCGTTAAATAAGCCGCTGCACGACTTGTCGAAATCCATCTTGTTGCCGTTTACCGTGACATCGCCTTCAAGGCCCGCGAGCCACGCGTACGGTGTGACTTCGAGAGCCTTCGGGTTCGGTGCCTTGGACGTGGACGAGGGATGGCTGCCGGTGACGGACTTTGTGGAAAAGCTCGTGGATTTCGGGGCGCTCCAGCGCAAGGTCGCCGCCCTGCTGGCCGGCTGATTAGGTTTGTCCAATGCCGTCAGAACACCGCGCCCAGCGAGAAATACCAGGCGTCGTAACCTTCATCGGCGTGTCCATAGGCAAGGTATAAGGGACCGAGTTTCGTGTCGGCGCCCAGTCCCAGCGCCCCGCC
>JAKJGV010000217.1 GCA_022704185.1 Verrucomicrobiota bacterium | reverse complement strand
GAGTGCAGCCGGCGGGCCAGCAACCAGCGGGCGACGGCCGCGCTGCCCGACTACCTGCGCGCGGCGCGCATTCTCGGCATCGACCGCGTCGACTGCCGGGCGGTGACGCTGCACATCCGCTCGCGCGGCGCGATGAAGTGCCTGGTGTCGACGGAGGACCTGGACCCGTCGCGGCTGGCCGCACGCGCCCGCGCCTCGGCCGGACTGGTGGGCCGCGACCTGTCCACGGAAGTCAGCGCCGCGGAAGCCTACACGTTCCCGGGATCCGAGGGCGGCCGCCGCACGGTCGCCGCGCTGGACTGCGGCGTGAAGACGAACCAGCTCCGCATCCTCAGCGCGCTCGGCTGCCGCGTCGAGGTGTTCCCGAACCGCGCATCGGCCGGGCAGATCCTCGAGCGGAAGCCGGACGGGTTCTTCATCTCGAACGGTCCCGGCGATCCCGAGGGCGTGCCGCGCGTGGTCGAACAGATCCGCCGCGTCGCCCGGTCCGGGCTGCCCACATTCGGCATCTGCTTTGGACACC
>JAKJGV010000216.1 GCA_022704185.1 Verrucomicrobiota bacterium | reverse complement strand
ATCAGCCGAGGCGATGAAGGCGGCCGTTAGCCATCTCGAGCAGTTCATGGAAAAGTCCGAAACAGCCACGCGGGGCACGATCCTGCTCGCCACGGTGAAAGGGGACGTGCACGACATCGGCAAGAACCTGGTGGACATCATCCTCGGCAACAACGGCTACCGCGTGATCAACCTGGGCATCAAGGTGCCGCCCGAGGCGCTGATCCGCGCGTCTCAGGAGCACCGCCCGGATGCTATCGGCCTCTCGGGCCTGCTTGTGAAGAGCGCCCAGCAGATGGTGATTACCGGGGGCGACCTGCGTGAGGCGGGCATTCGCGTACCGCTGCTGGTGGGCGGCGCCGCGCTTTCCGCGCGCTTCACGCAGACCAAAATCGCGCCGGCCTACGGCGAGGCGGTGTGCTACGCCAAGGACGCCATGACCGGCCTCGAGCTGATGAACGCTCTCATGGACCCCGCGCGCAGAGCGGCCGTGCTGGAGGCGCATACGTTCCGCGAGGCCGCGCCGGAACGGCCGCGCGAGGAAGCCGCGGC
>JAKJGV010000215.1:284-542 GCA_022704185.1 Verrucomicrobiota bacterium | reverse complement strand
GCCGGGGTGATCAGGGCGACCACCGTCCACGACTGGGACGACAAGGCCGTGGTCAGAGTGAAAAAATCATTGCCGTCAAAGGAGAGGGCAGGCTCCCAGCCCGGGGTGGCATTGTCGATCCACAGGGGCCGTGCCGCGCCGCTCGAGACGGCATGGTTGCCGTTGCCGGACAGGTCGGTCCACTGGCTGACCAGATTGCTGCCGTCCTTGACGACGGCGTCGGCCTCATACCAGGCGGTCGGCGTCAGGGAGGTGCCA
>JAKJGV010000215.1:0-246 GCA_022704185.1 Verrucomicrobiota bacterium | reverse complement strand
GGCGGCGAGAATCAGGGTTGAGGTGCGTCGTGTCATGGCGGGAATCCTTCTGCTTGCGGTTGCGATTGCGGAATCTGTGCTACCACGCGCCATTTGCTTGCTTTTCGGTTCTGGGTTTCAGGTTTCAGGTGTCAGGTGTCAGGTGTCAGGTGTCAGGTGTCAGGTGTCAGGGGAAAACATTACCGTCCTTGTTGGCCGGGTCAGCCTGGCGCGGCCAGGGTTTCTCCCGGCTGCCAGGTTACCGGC
>JAKJGV010000214.1 GCA_022704185.1 Verrucomicrobiota bacterium | reverse complement strand
CCGATCCGTCCGTGCTCGATCTTCGCAAGGCCGAGCTCGCGCTGCTGCCGCGCGAGCTGCCGGGCGCTCAAATGCTCGTGAAGAAGTTCCGCTGGAAACTCGCGTACGAGGACCCGCTGGCCGTCGTGCTGATCCGGAACACGGCGCAGCAACCCGGCCTCGCGGACGTCGCGCTGCCCGTGCAGCAGGGCATGGGAGCGCTGGCCGGCCGCGCCGCATTCCCGCGGATGGCAAAAGACAAACAATAGAGCTTCTGTTCCCACACACTATACAGCTTGATGTTCCGCCCATGGATGATCCCTGCGAACACCACCGTCGCCGCCAGTCCGGCGCGCTACCTTATTAATGACGCGGGCCAACTGCGTTCGTTCGAATTGGCGCTCGACGAAGTTTCGGTGTCCGCGCGCGGAAAGAGGGAATTCCGGCAGTTCGCGGCACAGGCGGATGAAGACGGTCTGCGCAGGCACGTGACGGGACTGCAGCGGGCAGCGGGCGGGAAGCTGGAACTGGTTCTATACGAAGCCGGCGTCCCCCGCAACGAC
>JAKJGV010000213.1 GCA_022704185.1 Verrucomicrobiota bacterium | reverse complement strand
TGGCCTCAGAGCACTCGCTCCTCGCCGCAGGTTCGATTAATGCTTACCATCGCGCTTCCGCCATTTCAAGCGACAAAGCCAAAGATTGCGATGGATGCCTGTTGCCTTCCGATGTATAATTAGTAGAAGCGATCTCGAGATCGCTTCTACTCTGCCAGGGCAGTTGGGGTTGGCGGGATTTCCGAGTGGTTACTTCAGGCCGAGTTCCACACGTTTCTGATTGAGCCAGGCGACGGGCTTCAATCCCAAGTAGAAGATGATCGAGTCCTTTTCCAGTCCGATGGCGATGTTGAAGATGTCCGCGAGCGACTCGCTTCCCGTGATAAACTCGGCCGGATCCTTGTTGATGTCAAAACTCTGGTTCTCGACCATGGCTTTGAGGTAGAGATCCGTGTCCCCGTAAAGGTCCTCCGCCAACGCGCCCTGTTCGGATGGCGTCAGTGCGCGCCGCATCTCGGTGAAGACTTTCTGATGCACGTCTTCCTGTCGCGCGATCTCATTCAACAGATCCCGGGCCGACACATGCAGCTTGGCGGCCTTGCGATAGAACC
>JAKJGV010000212.1:296-557 GCA_022704185.1 Verrucomicrobiota bacterium | reverse complement strand
CCTCGACGAGCCCGCCCACTTCACCAGCGGCCAGGCCGACGCCATCCTCGCCATGCAGCTCCAGCGCCTCACCGGCCTCGAGATCGAGAAGCTCCGCGACGAGTGGGCCGCCGTCCGCGAGGAGATCGAAGGCTACGAGGCCATCCTGGCCGACGAGCGCCTCGTCCTCGACATCATCGTCACCGACCTCGACGAGATGTCCAACCGCTTCGGCGACGCCCGCCGCACCGAGATCACCTCCGAGGTCGGCGACTTCAACAT
>JAKJGV010000212.1:0-263 GCA_022704185.1 Verrucomicrobiota bacterium | reverse complement strand
AGCCACGAGGGCTACATCAAGCGCATGCCCGTCACCAGCTATCGCCGGCAGGGACGCGGCGGGCAGGGCATCATCGGAAGCGATACCAAGGACAACGACTTCATCGAGCACCTCTTCGTCGCCTCCACGCACGACTACATCCTCTTCTTCTCCAACCAGGGCCAGTGCTACTGGCTGAAGGTCTACGACATTCCGCAGCTGTCGCGCACCTCGCGCGGCCGGGCCATCGTCAACATCCTGCAGATGAAGCCCGGCGAGACCAT
>JAKJGV010000211.1:286-561 GCA_022704185.1 Verrucomicrobiota bacterium | reverse complement strand
CGCTCGTGATCGTGAGCGTGTGCGGCTGGCCCATCAGGTTCAGCTGGAGCACGGTGCGGTTTTCCACGACGTACAGCGCCGCCGGATCGCGTCCGCTGCTGTCCACGCGCGTGTGGCTGTACCCCATCGGCACATCGCGGAAGTTGATTATCATCCAGGAGTCAAGGATTACCGGACCCCCGGTCAGCACCCCGCGGTATCCGCCCAGCGTGTGCGCGAACCATCCCGGCAACACCTCGTAGCGCAGCAGCCACGCGATGCAGACAAGCCAGCAC
>JAKJGV010000211.1:0-276 GCA_022704185.1 Verrucomicrobiota bacterium | reverse complement strand
AGCTTGCCATGGTTCCATCAACATACACCGTTCGCGCGGAACGTAAACGCCCGCATCCCGCCACGCCTTGCCAGGCGCGGCTGCGTCGGAAGAACCCGTAGCCGCCGCTGATAAGCGGTGGCTGACAGATTAGCCTTTATGCCGCCGCCGCCGGCGGACTATATTCGGCGGAACGAAAGAAACGAAAGGACACCGTCATGGATAGACTGTGGTTCTACACGAAGAGCGGAACAACGGACAAGCAGGGCCCCATCGCGGAACCCGCGCTGCGCAGCC
>JAKJGV010000210.1:358-599 GCA_022704185.1 Verrucomicrobiota bacterium | reverse complement strand
GCCCGGCGTAAAAGACCGTCTCGACGCGGCCGCGGACGGTTACGGATTGGTTGTTTGATCTTGTTCGCATCGTCTCGATACCTTCCGGTGATACCTGTGTAGAAATTCCTCCACGAACCGGCAGGCGGCCTGCCGGTCGGAGCAGAAAAACACCGGGATGCCGAAGTCGACGACGATGGAAAGCAGAGCTCCCAGGACGGCGTTGGGATGCGCTCCGGAGCGGTAGCGGCCTCCGAGGATG
>JAKJGV010000210.1:0-270 GCA_022704185.1 Verrucomicrobiota bacterium | reverse complement strand
GCGGCGTCGTATTCGGAGAGGCGGCGCAGTTCCTTTGTGAACCGCTTTCGGGATCGGATGACGGTGGAGACGAAATCCTCAAGGGTCTTTCGCTCCACCGCCACGGAATCCTCATGCCCCTCGACGGAGTAATCCCCGGCGGGGAGGGCGCGGCGGACGACCTCCGTGCCACCGGATTCAAAGGCGTAGGGTTCCTGCTCCCGCGTGTCGACGACGACGGTGACCCGGTCCACGTCAGAACGGGGCCAGGGCGTTGCGCGCCGCCGAGTC
>JAKJGV010000020.1:13657-24222 GCA_022704185.1 Verrucomicrobiota bacterium | reverse complement strand
CGCCTGGAAGTCGTGCCGGCGGAGCGGGGCGGCGAGACGACGCCGGGCGCGCGCGCGGAATACGACGCGTTGCAGCTCACGAAGCGCGACGAGGCCGGCGAAATGGCTCCGCTGGAGCTGGTGGACGTGCCGTGGTGGCACGTCGGACCGAACTTCGCGACGCTGTACGAGGACGGCAACGTCATCGTGGAGGCGATCCACATTGACTTCTGGTGGCGCGCGCCGGCAGCGATGGAAGTGGTGACCCCGCAGGGCGCGGCGACGGATGTTCACTATTTCCGCATCGTGAAGCGCGTGCCCGACACGAACACGATGGAATACTCGCAGGTGTTCGTGATGTACGAAGACGGCAACGTGAGGCTGCTTCCGCACCCGCCGAAGGGCGTGGATTGGACGCCGTTCGGCGCGTCGGTGATCGTGGGCCCGACCGTGGAGAGCGATCGCCCGTTCGCCGCGATCCGCAGGGTCACGGTCAATCCGAAAGACCTCTCGATGGATATCGAGTACAAGAACGGCGGGTCGTGCCGTCTCGATCTCTGGGTGAATCGCGAGCAAAACGTGGTGGACGTGTCGGATATCCGCTATGACACGACGACGAACGCCTTCACGCGCTTCCGGTCCATGTGGGTGCACGACGGGAAGGCGGATATCGACCGCGTGGAGACCGCGGAAGGGGTGTTCCCGGTGCAGCGGCACTGGTCGGAAATGGGCGGAACGTGGTGGAGTTTCTTCAAGGAAGTGACCACCTATCACAACACGTACTGTCCCGAATTCGCCTTTGAGGTCACGGACCCGATCAAGGCGTTCCTGGTTCGGCAGGCGGAAACGTTGGACGGGGGAACCGGATACACGAAGGTCATTCGCACGGGCGGGCGCGGGGGGGAGGCGATCAGTTTCGGATTGGACGGAGGCGAGGCCGTGTTCGACGTGTATCTCGATCGCGGGCGCCCGAACTCGCACATCGTGATCCGCTACTCCGACGACGACGGCGGGAACAACGGGGATTACCCGGGTAACCTCGTGCAGGTGTACGTGGACGGCGAACTCCGGGGGCAGGCGCACGGCATGAACACCGGCGGCTGGAACGACTTCGACAGCCTGCCGAACATCGCGCTGGGAGACCTGATGCCCGGCCGGCACACGATCCGCATCGTGGTCGGGCCCGGGACGTTCGGCATGGACCTGGACGAGTTCCAACTGGTCTCGCATCCGAGGAGGCTTTGGTCGCGCGAGTCCAGGCTGGTGGTCCAGGCCGAGGACTACGACGATGCAGCAAACGTGGTGGATGCCGTCCGCGCGGGCGCGGTCGGCGGCCGCAGCATTCACATGGAGCAGACCAACTCGCTGGCCGTCTACCAGTTCACGCTGGATGCGCCCGTGACGCAGGCATACATGCGCGTCCGCTACTCGGACGATATCGGTCCGACGATGCTGAGGGTGTACCTCGACGATTCGCGCAAGGCCAAGTTCCCCACGCTCAGCACAGGCTCGTGGGATTTGTTCCGGGATTCGCAGGAGCTTTACATCGGCGATCTGGCCGCCGGGACGCACACGATCGAGCTTCGCTGCAGCGACGAAACATGGGGGCTCGATGTGGACGAGTTCGAGCTGTACACCAAGCATCCGCAGAACCGCGCGCCGCAACTCCTGCTGCAGCCGCAATACGACGTGCCCATCGAATCCGTGACCGATATTCCGATCATGGCCTTCGACGGCGACGGGGATGACGTGATCATCACGGCGGCCGGCATTCCCGCCTTTGCGGGATTCGACGGGCGGGCGCTTTCGGTCACAACGACGGTTGCGGATGCGGGGACCACGAACCTCGCGTCGTTCACGTGCAGCGACGGGCGCGGCGCGACGAACAGCACGGCTTCCGGAAGCACATGGATCGTGGTGCCGGTGGATTGGGACGGGGACGGGTTGCCGGACACGTGGGAATGGGTGAATTTCCAGACGTTGGAATTCGGCGAGGGCGACGACCCGGACGGCGACGGGGCACCGAACGGGTTCGAGTACGAGGCGGCTACGAGTCCAACCAACGAGCGTTCGGCGCTTCTGACCAGCGCGGAAACACCGCAGCCCACGCAGGAAGTGTACCGGATCACGGTGAGGACCGAACCGGGGCGGAAATACACGGTCTGGCTGACGGACGGCACGCTGGGCACGGGGACGGTGTGGAGGACGTTCAACGACGTCGGCAACGGGGTTGGGACGTGGGTCGAGACCAACGGGGTCCCGGCGATATTCACTTTCGTGGATGATTTTTCCCCGGTGACGAGCGGGTGCAAGCCGCCAGACGGAGTTCGGTATTACCGGGTGAAGGCGGCGATGCCTTAACGCGGGAGGGGGTATGAAGAGAATGCTGGTGGCGGTGGTCTTGGGGGTCTGCGCGCTGCTGACGCAAGCTATCGGGGAGGGGGGTGCCACAGGAGTGAACCTGTTGGGCAATCCCGGGTTCGATGCGCCTGGAGGGCGCGCGGGGGAGATTCCCGATCGGTGGGTCGTGTTCGCGGAGGAGAAAGCCCTGATCGGCATCGTGCCGGGAAGAGGACTGGACGGATCGCCGTGCGTGAGCCTCGGCAGCGTGAATATCCCGAGAAGCTTCCAAGGCATCATGCAAACGGTGGGGGTGGAGGAGGGGCGTCGCTACACGTTGAGCGCGCTGGTCATCAACAACAAGGAAGATCCGCTCCAGGGGTCGGCGTACGGGCAGTTGGTGATCGAGTGGAAGGACAGCGCCGGGAACGAGATCGGCAGAATATGGGGAACCCAGTGGAAGAAGAACATCTCGAGGATTCGTTGGGAACTCATGTCGATCGCCAGGGTGCGCGCGCCCGAATCGGCGGTTGAAGCGAACATTGGAATCCATCTCTACGAGGGCATTCAGAGCAACAGGAAAGGCGGCTTCCTGGTGGACGGCGTGTCTTTCGTGTGCGAGGAGTAGGCCGCGGCGGAGGACTTCGAACATTCAACATTGAACATCGAACTCTGAAGGCGGAATGATCACCCTTCGATGTTCCTTGTCACCCCGTTGTTGACTTCCGCACCGCAAGCGTGCCGCCCATCATGATATGCTGGGCTTTGCGTTCGGCGGAGGGGGTGTGGACCAGTTCGATCAGGGTCTGCACAGCGAGCATGCCCATTTCCCGCATGGGGGTTTCGACCGTGGTGAGGCCCGCGCGGCGGGCGTCGTCAATGCCGTCGAACCCGACGATCGCCACATCTTCCGGAACGCGGATCCCCCGATCCATCAGCCACCGCATGACCGCGAGCGCCATGTTGTCGTTGAAGGCGAAAATCGCGTCGGGCAGCTTGTGGCCGGCTTTCATGAAAGCGTCCACCGCGCGGATCGCGTAATCGTCCACGTGATGGCCGTTGACGATATACTCGGGTGCGATGGACAGGCCGGCCTCGCTCAGCGCCTGGCGTGAACCCAGAAGTTTCTGCTGCGAGTCGTAGTTGTCTTCCTGGCCGGTGATCAGCATCAGCTTGCGGCGTCCGGTTTCGATCAGGTGTTTCACCGCAAGATAGGCGCCGCGCGCGTCTTCGATGGAGATCGTGGTGATGTCGGGATCGTCGAGGTGACCCTGCAGCACGACGAACGGCATGTGCTGTTGCTCCTTGAACCGGCGGATGATGTCCGGCGTTGTGCGCGGGTCGAGCCAGAGCAGTCCGTCCACGCTCGCGGTGCCAAGCACGTTGGTCGGCAGTTCGAACTGGTCGCCTTCCCAGACGGAGAGGGCGGTGATGACATGGTACTTCATCTCGGCGGCCTTGCTCAGGATTCCGCGGTAGATGCTCAAGAGCCAGCCGGGCGTGAGGTCCTCGAAAACGCAGGCGAGGGTTTCCGTTCGCGCGAGCGAGAGGTGGCGCGCGGCGGGGCGGGGCTTGTAGCCCATCCTGCGTATGATTTCGAGAATGCGCTTCCGCGTTTCGATGCCGACGCCGGGCTTGTTGTTCAGGACGTGGGAGATGGTGGCTTTCGAGACGCCGGCTTCACGGCAGACGTCTCTCAGTGTAACTCTATTCTGCATAGGAGTCCTCGATGTCCTTGGATGCCCATCTGAGTCGGCCTCCATTCTATACGGAGGCGCGCATCACTGGAAGATTCAATATAGCAGCGATTTGCAGAAAAACCGGTTATGTTCATACATGTCTGTTGACACATCTATGACACTTTGTTATTGATGTAAATAAGCGAAACCGGTTTTGTTCGAGAGAGGGGTTTATATGCGTTTGAGAGCGCTCTCGCGGATGGGCATTTGGGCGGTTGCAACGCTTCTTGCAGGTTGCATGCTCTGTCGCACGGCCTTTGCGGTGACGCTTGATAACCCCGATTTCGAGACCGGCGACTTCTCCGGCTGGGATGTGCAGAGCGACGGCCTCTCACTGGCGGTCTCCACGAACGAGACGTTCAATCGCAACTTCGCCGCGCGCATGCACGGGTCCTTCGCCTCGGATCGCTGGATCACGAACACCATCTCCCAGACGTTCAGCATGAACGGCGGCGACGTGCTGAACTCGGTCGGCTTCGTCTGGTGGAAGACGCAGATTGCGGAAAGCGCGCAGGCGGCCGGGCGACTGGAAGTCAAATTCGAGGGACCGCTTGAAAGCACTTCGCAGGTGTGGACGAACCCGCAACCCGGCTGGGTCTTCTTCGACATCTACGGCGGAATCGCCGGCATCATGAACGGCGGTTTCGAAGCCGGGTCCCTGCGCGACTGGATGGTGGGAGCCGATGACTTGGACCTCGCGCTGTCGCACGACACCGTGGCCGAGGGCGAATACTCGGTCCGGATGGCGGGCGCGTGGACAAACAAGTGGAGCTTCAATCACGTGTCGCAAGGGCTGATGCTTTCGAGCGGCGAGATCGTCCGTGCGCAAGCGCGTGTCTATGTGAAAGACCTGACCAAGCCTGACGGATGGGCCGTGGCCGGCATCAAGTTGGAATCCGAGGACGGCAGCTTCTCCATCGAATCGGCCTACCAGGCGACGACCAGCACGGTCGGATGGACGACGCTGGAATTCACCACGTCCGTTACAAACGACGGGTTCTTCGTGTTTCGCTGCTTCGTGTGCGGCGAGGTGACGAACGGGGCCGCCAACGCGGAAGTGTACTTCGACGATGTGCGCGCGCAAAAGAAGCCGGTGACCGCGGAGAACGGCGGCTTCGAGGCCGGGGACACCACGGGTTGGTTCATAGGAACGGATGATCTGAACGCCACCGTGACCAGTGCGCGCGCATTTTCCGGCGTCAACTCGCTGCGCCTGAACGGAAGCTGGAGCGGCTGGAGCTGGAACCAGGCGGCGCAGGCCTTTTTCTTCAGCTCCGGCGACGTCGTGCGGGCGAAGGGCAAGATCTACCTCGCGGACCTGGAGCGCAGCTCGGGCTGGGTGGTGGCGGGCCTGAAGATCGAATCGTCGGACGGGCGATCGGGCTTCGAGCACGTGTACAACCAGAGCTCACCCGAGGGGCAATGGCTCGACCTGGAGCTCACCGCCGTCATCACCAATTCGGCGAAATACGATCTCCGCTGCATGGTTTGTGGCGATGTGGGCGGGGGCGCGGCGCTGGCCGACGTGTACTTCGACGCCATCGAGATATCCAAGGACGGTGCGCCGACGGGAATGGTTACCGATGCGAAACTGACGCTCACCTTCACCGGCTACTCCGGTGGGTCCGGCAGCAACAGCGAAGTGGACATCTATTACGACGCGGTCATGCTGGACGGCGCGTCCGCGAATGCGCAGCCGGCCGAGGTCCTCTACAACAGTCTTCGCGACGCAGCGGCGGCCGTGGCGGCGGCGCCGGACGAGGACGACATTCAGCCGGTGGTATATCCGCCGCTCAATGCCTACGGCTACGTGGGCGGCGTCACCAACCCGGTGAACTATCCGTCCAGCATCGAGCTGATGGTCGCGGGCTGGCGGTTCCGCGCGTTCTCCAACGACGTGGTCATGACGCTCACGAACAGCGTGCTCGTGTACGAACTCGGCGGGGCGGGGCCGGGCTGGATGGAGCTGGACCAGTACCAGTACTGCGCGCGATTCTGGCACACGGATCGCGGATCGGCCGTGGAACTGGACACCAATACGCCGTATTTCGTTTTCGGCGAACGCGACAACAGCAGCGCCGAGTTCGGCGACGGGCCGTTTGCCTCGCATCACACGTACGTCGTCGGCTCGCCGCTCAGCCAGTTGCCGAAACGCCTGGTGACGCATTACGACGGGCAGTGGCCGACCTCGTTGCACATCGTTTTCGACGAGAACCTTTCGGAATACGACCGCTCGCGCGACAAGTACTTCGTGCTGCACACGGTGGCTACCAACGGTGGATCGTCCAACGTCAAGGCGCTGAAGATCGCGCTGGAATGCAACGATCCGGGGCACACGAATCTCGCGTTCCTCTCGCAGGAGATCCACATGGGGTGGGGGACGGACGCGGAGAGCCGTGGCCGCGTGGACTATCCGAACTGCACGTACCAGGACCACAACGAGGTCTTCCTGCGCTCCGGCTGGAAATACGGGCTGCTGGACCGCGACAGCTGGTTCGTGCAGCAGGTGCCGCGCGGCAGCGCGACCATCGAGCCGATAGACCTTTTCGTCCGGCGGGATGGCGACTGGAGCCGGCGCTCCTACGAGGAATACCTTTTTGCGTGGCCGAACGCCGCTTCCGGGGTCCGGTCCATTTCCGAGGACGACTCGAAGGATTTTGTTCCCGGCCCCGCGTCCTATTTCGTCGGCTACAAGATCGGGCACCAGTACGGCACGAACGAGTTCGGCGAACCGAAATACCCGGGCATCATCGAGATCCGCGGCAACGGCTATTTCCGCATGACGGACTACGACGGCGTGATGGGCGGCAGCTTCCGCCCGGTCTCCGCGGACATCTTCGGCGTGCACCAGTACAAGGAGGACGCGCCGCTGATCCCGGAGGCCTACGCGAGCCTGGTGGCGAGGACGAGCGCGACCAACCGCGGCCTGCCGGACGACAGCTTCGTGAAGATCTACATGCCCGTGCGCTCCAAGACCAACCAGTGGTTCACGGGCGTCCTGGGCTTCGACGGGCATTTCGCCCCGGACCAGGTGGCCAACGAGGGCGCGTATTTCGAGGTGGAAAGCGACCTTTACGCGAACCGCGCGGTGGTGCTGGAGGAACACGGCCCGCTCAACGTGTTCGCGCAGGTGAACATGTTCTGGCGCGGCGGCATGGGAATCAACGAAGGGTTCGAAGGTCACGACCACGACGTCATCATGGTCAATCGCTCCGACGGCGAGTGGATCACGCACTACTCCATGAACCCGCCGACGAACATCTACCACCGGAGGCTGAGCGCGTTCCGGAGCAACGACGTGATGTACATCATGCAGCAGGACCGGGGCGACCAGTCCTACGGGTTCAGCACCGAGGCGCCGTACCGGAAGGTCAGCACGTTCGAGATCACGATGCTGAACGACGGGGGCCGCGACCTTTCGCTCGACGTCTTCGAGCAGAACACGATCTCGGAGATCAACGACAACATCGTCATCGCGTGTCCCGTCAACGAGGACCTCGCGAAGGGCGAACGGGTGCACGCGCGGTACCGCTATCGCAGCATGTACTCGCCCGGCGTGACGATTCTCGCCCCGAATGCGCCCGACGGCGGGGATGGCTGGAGCAACGGGATCTACCGGATCGAGTTCCAGGCGACGGATGGCGAAGACCGTCCGCTGCACGCCAACCTGTATTACGGCAGCGGCCTGGCGGACGACTGGACCTTGATCAACGAGGGGCAACTGCTCCTGATCCCGACCGACACGCACAAGCTGGCGTATGACTGGAACGTGGAGGACGTGCCGCCGGGGGCCTACTACATCAAGGCCGAAGTGCAGCGCCGGGAGGGCGGCAAGCACGGGTTCGACATTTCCGACAGCCGGCTGCTGGTGGGTCCGGTCATCGGCTTCCCGAACAACGGGTCCACCAACGAAACGGTGGTGACCAACCAGTATGGGCTGCTGGGTATCAACATGGGGTTCGAGACCGGCGATCTCGCGGGCTGGGCTTCAGGCGCGGACCACCTGGACATCTACGCCACCACGGTGCGCGCGTGGGAGGGCGATTACGCGGTGCGGATGCGCGGTTTCTGGGCGATGCCGGGCGAGACCAACGTATGGAGCTGGAACAACCTGCAGCAGCAGGTCCCGTGCGTATCCGGCGAGACGCTGCGCGTGCAGGGGCGCGTGTTCATCGGCAAGCTGCAGCAGAGCGGAACCAACTGGCTGCGCTGCGGGATCAAGATGGAAAGCACCAACGAGACGGGACGGACCGCGCACGGCCAGGAGTTCGACGGGACGTACGCGACCGGCGTATGGTTGAACGTGGATTTCGAACGCCTCGCGCCGGTGGATGGAACCGACCAGCTGCTACTCTGGGTGGCGGGCTACGACTGCACCGGCGCGGACGTGTTTTTCGACGACATCAAGGTCATGAGCACCAACACCGGGTTGGTGGTTACGAATCGTATCAGGAACGGATACTGGGAAGGCGATGCGCCGGTGGATGTCTCGGGGCACGATGTGCTGGCCTTCCAGGTGGCGATGAATCGCGACGGCTCCAACCTGCTGGTGTGGGCGGCGGATGCGGACGGCGTGACCAACACCCTGCCGGTGACGAACTTCGTGGAGCGCGTGATCTCGCTCGCGCAGGATGTGTCGGTCCCGTGGGAACGCTTCGAGGGCATTGACCGGACCCGGGTGATTTCGATGGGCTTCACTTCTCCGTCGTCCCGCGAGTGCGAAATCGCCGCCCTGCGCTCCACGCCACAGCCGGTCGCGGTGCAGATCCAGTTCCCCCATGCGCCGATGACGGACCTGGACGGGGTGCCCCACTACAATCCCGGCCAGGACGTGATCCAGGTGATCACCGTTTCCAACCGTTCCGATGCGGCCCTGTCCGGCGTGCGCATCCAGCTGCTGCAGGAATACGGCGAGGACACGATGTGGTGGGATGAATCGCCGCATGTGGCCGCGCGCTGGAGCAAGCGGACGCGCAAGGGCGACCGGCTCTGCGGGGATTTCGAGCGCAACTGGACGGATGTCACCATTCCCGCGAACGGAGCCGTGACGCTGACGAACGTGTATTCCATGCCCGCGGGCCGGTTGATCGATCATACGCGGTTTGCGATTCCTTCCGAGGCGGACTGGTACATCTTCCGCAACTACGCGGCCCGCGCGCAGGTGCGGCTGGTGGTCCGCAAGGCGGACGCTTCCACCGTCGACGAGATCGCCCAGGTCGGCGTGTATTCGATGGACGACGATTACGACATGGACAATGACGGGTTGCCGGATTCCTGGGAGCTCCAGCACGGCGAATGCCTGACGTGCATGGAGCCGGATGACGACCCGGACACGGACACGTACGACAACATGGACGAGTATCTCGCGGGGTCCGACCCGAACGATCCGAACTCCTACCCGGGCCACCTTGGCAGCTACGTCCTGCACCTGGCGTACGTGGAAGGAACGGACTCGTTCCCGCGCGCGACCGCGGAGCAGACGAATTACACGGGCGCGGCCTCGGCGTGGATGATCGCCCGCTACCTGAACGGCCCGTCGTTCGACCAGTCGCAGGACCAGATATACGCGGCGAACACGAAGTCGGCGGCGCACAACGGGGAGATCACGCCGCAGAGCTGCGCGTGGTGGATGTACGACAACGCCCCGCCGCAATACTATTTCTCGGCTCGCTACCGCTGGTCGCTGACGGACGCGCTGAAGGAGACGGTGTATTGGATGGACTACCTGCCGCCGGGCGGACAGAAGACACCGGTGTACATCCTTTGCGGCACGAATTGGTCGTACAAGGTGGTCCGGGGCTTCGAGACGGACAAGGCGCCCTACGACGGCGGTTACGGCGTGACGACGGGGAACGTCTTCACGATCTACGGCGTTTGGCTCAACGACCCGCGGCATTCCGGCCTCGGCTACGACGTGTACGTCTCGGCGGCGGAAATGAACGAGGTCTACGCGGCTTCGGAGGCGGACGGCCGCCGCTGGCTCGTGGCCGAACCGCCGCGGGAAGCGGACGAGCTGGCGCGCGCGGAAGAAACGATTGCGGCGAGCACTCTCCTGTTCGCGGAGCCGGTGTCCGATCCCGCGCTGGCCGCGAGCCTGGCCGATCTCGTGGACGGTGAGAAGTCGGCGCCGACGAGAAGGGCTGAGGCTCGCGCGACCACCCGCAAGGACTACTGGGAGGCGCCGCCGCAACCGAGCCTCATCAACGTACTGCCCGGCGCGTTGCGCGACGACGAAGGCTTCATGTCTGTTTTCGACCAGGCCGGAAGCACGAACTACTATCTCGTCAATGCCGGCGGCGGGACCAGCGAGTATGTCCTCGCGGCAGGCGGCGTCCGGGGCCCGGCCAGCACCTTGTATGTGCTGAAACTTGCCGCCAACGGGGCGATGCGGCAGGCCACCTGGGTGCGGGACGGCACGATGTATCCCGCGGTGTTCCTGGACGGCGCGAAGTGGCTGGCGTTCCAGGACCTCGGATTGGGTACGCCGGCGGAGAACCTCCTCCTCAA
>JAKJGV010000020.1:0-13630 GCA_022704185.1 Verrucomicrobiota bacterium | reverse complement strand
CGGGGACGAGCCGAGAAGCCCGGACTCCTGGACCCACGGAAGCGCCGCGGGCTCGTATTCTTGGGGCGCGCGGTCGGGGACGTGGTCCATGTCCATCGCATCCTGGGCGGTGGAGGATTACGGCTACTTCTACCAGGATTACGCGGCGGGCGAACCGGGTGCGCCGTACACGTTTGCGCTTTGGATGCAGAAGGATTCCGGCTTCAATGCGGCGGCGGTGGAACTCAAGCTCGAGTGGTACGACGGCGCGGCGAAACTTGGCGAGCAAATCGCGGATGTGCGGACGGCTCTGGACGAGACCTATCGCCTGTTTCGCGTGGACGGCACGGCGCCTGCGGGAACCCGGACCGTCCGGTGCACCCTCTGGTGCGGCGGCGTGACGGGCGAGGGCGCGCTGAAGTGCGACGACGCAGTGCTGATCAGTTCGACCAACCGCGCGGTCGTGGAGTCCGCGCGCCTGGTGTACGACCCGGCCGTGGATGTCTCGCCGTTCATGCCGCGCTGGGAGATTCGCCTGAGCACGCAGTCGGGCATGGTCACGGGCATCGTGTCGCAGACGCGCGAGGATCTCGACGCCGACACGGACGGCGATGGAGATCCGGACGGGCGCGAGCTCTACGCCGGTTCCGATCCGCTGGATCCGGAATCGCGGTTTTTCTTCACCGGCGCGCGGCTCGCGGGCTCCGGTTCGGACGTGCTGCTGCAGTGGGACAGCGTGGCCGGCAGGCATTACAGCGTCTGGCGCGGGACCAACCTGCTGCTGGCGACGCCGTTCCAGCGGATTCGTGCGCGCGTGGCAGCAACACCGCCGGTGAATCAGCAAGGCGAGACGTTGCCGGGCGCCGGCGCGTTCTATCGCGTAGAAGTGGAGTAGGGGTGGAGGTCGAGGAGGTTCTCGGCAGTCATGAGAGCCGCGGGGATGATCATGTGGGCGGGCCTGGCTCTTGCGGGTCTCGCAACGTCCGGGTTCGGAGAAATGCTCTACAACGCCGATTTCGAGGACCCGGTGAAAGGGGAGGGCTGTTTGCCGACGGCATGGACGCACTACTCGACGGCAAAGGCCAAGGGCGGCTTGCTCGCGCCGAGAGGTCGCAACAACTCGCAGTGCGCCGTGCTTGAGACGCATGGCGTTCCGAAGAGCGGCCAGGGCTTGCTGCAGATCGTGCATGTGATTCCGGGCCGCAAATACGATTTCGTGGCGCATGTGAAGAGCGATCCGAACGGGCCGCTTCGAGATCATGCGATGGGACAGCTCGTGATTGAATGGCTGAACGAGACGGGCCGCGAGGTGGGCAGAACTTCGGGCGAGTCTTGGGATGCATCCCTGTCCCGCGTCGGCTGGCGGAAGGTGGAGATCCGGCGCGTGCGCCCGCCTGAGCGGGCCGCGCAGGCGAAGTTCGGCATCCACCTGTTTGAAGGTGACGGTGAGGCCGAGGGCGCATTCCTGGTGGATGATGTGAGTGTGACGGAGAGGTGAGTTCGGCGGGCCGCGTGTTGTGCGCGGCCGTCGCGATTCCACAGTGGCGCGGGACTCCAGTCCCGCGCGTTTGTTTCACTTTGGTGCACAAGGAGAAAACGGGCATATGAGGTTGAGAGGGCGTATCCGGCAAGTCGCGTGCATTGGGGGAATGGCCTGGGCGGCGGCCGCTGCCGGCGGCCGCATCGAGAATCATTCCTATCGGACGCTTTGCGCCGAGATGGACAACGTGAATATCCCGATCTATGCGCCGGGTGCGACGACCTGCCGCATCACCGCGACCCATCCCCGGTACTACCCGACATCCATCAGCGCCTGGGGCGCCGACTGGGACGACTGCACGTTCGCCGACCGCGGGATCTGGCTGATCGGCGAGAAAGACGGCGCGTACACGGAGTTCCAGCAGGGGTGGGACTTCACGAACGGCGACACCTTCTTTGCGCCGGACAATCCGCCCGCCGGCGTGGACGAGGCGGCGGACGCCATGCCCCGCGAGCTCAACAACGACTGGATGCACGAGCAGTTCGTCCGCTTCACGGCGGATGAAGACAGCGATGTGAATCTCGAAGCGCGCATCGGCGCCCGCTTCACGGTCCGCATGGCGATGGTCAGCGGGACGATAGAAGTCAAGGCGCTGACCCTCGGCGCGGAGGGATGGGCGGATCACGGCAACCAGGTGTTCTCCCCCGGGCAACTGGTGGGTACGTGGGATATTCCGGACCTCACCTGGCGCGAAGGAACCGACACCAACGCGATCCACTTGCGGGTGGTGCGCCAGTGCGAGCCCGGCAGCGTCACGACCACGAACGCATGGGCCTATTACGACTATCTCGAACTCCGCAAGCGCGACGAGGCCGGTGACAACGCCTGGAATCCCACGGTTCTATACAGCGACAGCAACACGGTGGTGGAAACCGTGCACATTGATTTCTGGTGGCGATATCCCGCGGCGATGACCGTGGAGGTCCCGGGCGGGGCAACGGATACCAACGCGCACTACCTGCGGATCAAGCGGAGAATGCCGTTCACGACAAACGACTGGAACGAAGTCCTCGTCCTCTACGAGGACGGCAATGCGCGGATCATCCCCTTTCCGCCGCACGGCCTGCATGCTGTCCCCTACGGGGGTTCCATCATTCTCGGGCCTTCGGAAGATTCCTCCCGGCCGTTCTGCCAGATCTCGCGGGTGGTGGTGGATCCGGCCACCCTCACGCTGCATATGACGTACGGAGACGGACGCTCCGCGCTGGCGCGGCTTCGCGTGGATCGCGAACGCAACGTGGTGGATGTCACCAATCTGTCCGGAGCTGCCGACGAACAGCCGTTCGCCCGTTTCCGTTCGATGTGGGTCCATGACGGAAAGACGGATATCGACCGGGTGGAGTCCGCGTGGGGCTCCTATCCGATCATGGACGGGTGGACCGCGCTTCCGGGCTCGTGGTGGTTTTTCACACGGGAGGTGCCGAGCTATCACAACACCTACTGTCCGGACTTTCGCATCGAACTGATGGATCCCGGCGCGGCCGACTATCGCAGGGAGATGGAGGCATTCGACTCCGGGTCCGGCGGCGAAGTGATCGCGGAGCAGCCTGACGCGTCGGGTGGCGCGGTGCTGGCCATGGCCGCCGCCGGTGGCGAAGTCGTGTATCTTGCCGACTTTGCCGCGGCGATTTCGCAGGCGGTGGTCCGGGTGAGCTATGCGGACGCGGACGGTGGAAACGGCATCGATGTCTTCGGGAAGTCCATACACTTGATCGTGGATGGCGCAATCACGGCGCGCACGTTTTCCGCCCATACCGGCGACACCAATGTCTTTGCGATGACCCCGTCGCTTCCTGTGGGCGACTTGTCCGCGGGCGCGCATGAGTTTCGTTTCGTGACGGGAACGGGGACCGTGGGCGTGGTGCTTGATTCGTTCGACATCGTGTCGCAGGCGTCGCGCCCGGCCGAGCGGATGACGCTGGCCGTCCGGCAGTGCGAATCGTGGATCGCGGCGGAGCCGGCATCCGCGGCGGAGATTGAAACCAGACCGTCCGCGGTGGGTGGGGACACGGTTCACATGGAGGGAAGTCCGGACACATGGTCTTCGGTGACATACGATGTGAACCTCGCGGAAGCTTGCGAGCATGTGTGGATGCGGGTCCGTTACTCCGACGATGTGCCGGCTAACGAGATACGCGTGTATGCGAACGGGGTCTGCAAGGCGCGATTCCCTTCGACATACACCGGCGGCTGGCACTACTTCACCAACGGCGCCCCGCTTTACCTCGGCGCGTTGAATGCGGGCGAGCATGAAATCGAGTTGTCGATCTGGAACGGGAACTACGGGGTGGACCTGGACGAGTTCGAGCTGTTCACGCTCAATCGCGCGCCGATGCTGCGGAGTCCGGCGGACGCGATGGTCCCCGTGGGAAGCGCAACGCAACTCCTGTTCGAGGTGTTCGACGACGACGGCGAAGAGGTGGTTCTCGGGAGCATCGCCGTTCCGGCGGGCTCCACGCTGGACGGCGGCACATTCGCGTGGACGGCGGGTGCCGCGGACGAGGGCAGCACACAGCAGGTGATCCTGGTGGCGGACGATCAGCGCGGGTTTGGTAACAGCCGTTGC
Organism: Verrucomicrobiota bacterium; assembly: GCA_022704185.1. Taxonomy (GTDB): domain Bacteria; phylum Verrucomicrobiota; class Kiritimatiellia; order CAIQIC01; family JAGNIJ01; genus JAKJGV01. The sequence goes on along the minus strand of JAKJGV010000020.1, from coordinate 9,545 downwards.
ACGAACGGATTGCAGATTCTCGTGCCAAGGGATTGGGACGAAGACGAAATGCCGGACGGCTGGGAGTGGACGCATTTCGGCTCGCTGACGAATGAAGCGGGCGCGGATATGGACGGGGATGTCGCGTCGAACTGGGAAGAGTGGATCGCGGGCTCGGACCCGGCAAACAGCCGAAGTCTGTTTTCCGTTGTGCCGGAAGAGGGCCCGCAGGGTGACGCGGTTGGTTTCTCGGTCACCATACAAACGCAGCCCGGCCGGGCATACCGGGTTTACTATCGGGATGCGCTGAGCTCGGAAGGCATGGGAACTTGGAATCCGTTCGCGCGCGTCGAAGCGGGCACGTGGTCCGAAACGGGTACGGTTTCCGGTTCGCACACTTTCCTCGACGACGGCACGCCGGAGACTTCGGGAGCCCCCTTCGCGAACGGGCGGCGATACTACCGGGTGGGCGTCCGCATGGCGGAGTGAGCAGGGCGAAGTAACATCGAACGTGTTGGCTCGTCACGCTTCGTTGTTCCAAGTTGAATGTTCAGCGTTCGATGTTCTCCTCACGCCTCCAGCAGTTCCTGCACATCTTCCCACGTCAGTTTCTCCAGGACCTGGTCGTCCTTGGTGAGCGTGGCGTTGATGATCTCTTTCTTCCGTTGCTGCATCGCCAGGACTTTTTCCTCGACGGTGCCCTTCGTGATCATCTTGATGCTGTAGACGGTGCGCTGCTGGCCGATGCGGTGTGCGCGATCGGTGGCCTGGTCTTCCACCGCCGGATTCCACCACGGGTCGAAGTGGATGACCGTGTCTGCGCCGACCAGGTTCAGGCCCGTGCCGCCGGCCTTGAGGCTGATGAGGAAGATCGGGATGGAGCGGTTCATGTTGAATTCGCGCACGACCTTGAGCCGCTCCTTCGTGGAGCCGTCCAGGTAGCTGTAGGTTCGCTCGCGGGTCTCCAGTTCGCGCCGCAGGATGGCGAGCATGGAGGTGAACTGGCTGAAGACGAGCACGCGGTGGCCGCCGTCCACTGCTTCGTCGAGCAACTCGAAAAAGAGGTCCATCTTGGCGGATGGATACTCGCTCCGGAGGTCGGCAAGCTTCAGGAGGTCCAGGTGGCAGCAGGTCTGCCGCAGGCGCAGGAGCGTCTTGAGCACCTCCATGCGGGACCGCTCGAAACCCTGCGCGGCGACCATATCGGCCAGCCTGCGGCGCGAGGACTCCAGGAGTTGCGTGTACACCAGCTGCTGGTCCCGCGTGAGCGAGCAGGCCGCAAGTTTCTCTATCTTCGGCGGAAGATCCCTGGCCACCTCGGTCTTGAGGCGTCGCATCAGGAAGGGGTGGAGCTTGCGCCGCAAGCGCGCCTGCGCGAGCTCGCCCTCCGGCTGGCCGTTGGCGATGGGGAGTTCGTAGTGTTCGCGGAACAGCCTGGCGGAGCCGAGGTAGCCGGGCATGAGGAAATCCATGATGGACCAGAGATCCGACACGCTGTTTTCGATCGGCGTGCCGGTCAGAACGAGCCGGTGATGGCCTTTCAGTTTCTTGGCGGCGAGCGCGTTCTGCGTGGAACGGTTCTTGATGTGCTGCGCTTCGTCGAGCACGACCGCCGAGAACTCGAGCTCGGTGTAGTTCTCGATGTCGCGGCGCATGAGTGCGTAGGAGGTGATGACAAGGTCCGCATCCCCGATCCCGGCCCGTCGTTCGTGACGTTCGGACCCGCTCAGCACGAGCACGCGGAGTTCCGGCGTGAAACGCGCGGCCTCCTCGGCCCAGTTTTCCACGAGGCTGGTCGGGCAGATGATCAAAGCGGGCTTGGCGTCCGCCTCCGGGTGCGCGCGCCGGAGCCGGAGCCATGCGAGCGTCTGCAGGGTTTTCCCCAGGCCCATGTCGTCCGCGAGAATGCCGCAGGTGAGGGTGCGTTCGAGGAACCGCAGCCAGTAAACGCCCTGCTTCTGGTAGGGGCGCAACACGGGTTCCAGGTCCGCGCCGAGCGGTTCCGGTTCCAGTTTCTCGTTCCGGTTCTGGCGTCGCGCGCGCGATTGCCACGCGGGCGGTGCCTCGACGTCCACGCCGTCCAGCGCGTCGAGCGAGGAAAGCACATAGGCCGAGTAGATTCCGCTGAGCCGGAACATGCCCGGCTCCGAGCCCTCGCCGGTGGCGCAATCGGCGAACACGTCGCGCGCCTGGCGGATCGCGTCGGCATCCACGAGGATCGTTCGCCCGTTTTTCTCCACGAAATACTCGTTCTTGAGCAGCGCGCGCTGGATTTCGGCCTCGGACAGGCTTCGGCCGCCGCCGTCCTCATAGTTGAAGCCGATCTCGAAGAACGAGTGGTCCGAAGTGTCGCGCAACCGGACGACGGGCGTCGCGAAATCCAGTTCCTCCATGAAGGGCTGAACGCGCCCGGCAAGTTCCACGCGCCAGCCCATGCGGCGCAGGCGCGGAAGGGTGGAGGCCAGGAAATTCAGTACCTCGCGGCAGCCGACCACCGGCGCGAGCGCGTCGCCGCTCTCGCCGTTCAGCCCCAGTGCCGCGAGCTGCGCCAGCGCCCTTTGCTCGCGCTCCGGGCTCCGCACCGTGTAGCGCAGAATGTCAGCCGGATCCGGAATCGCGAAGTGGCCCGCGGGATCCGCCTTTCCGGCGACGAGCGATATCCCGTTGTAATGCGCGTGCAGGGTGGCGGACAGCGAGGCCGGGCTGCCGCGGACCTCGAGGCTGAACGACGGGCTGCCTTCCTCGATCGCGAACAGGTCCCGCGTGATTTCCGTTTCCACCCGGAGATGCGATTCGATGACGGCGAGCTCGGTTTCGAGGAAACGGGGCACGGCCGATCGCGGCACGACAACCGGCTTCTCATAAATCGTGTGAAGGGGGAGGGGGAGCAGCGCCTCGAGCGGCCAGAAATGCCCCGCGTGGTAGACCCAGCCGTTTCTTCCGGCTACGATGTAGACCGGAAACTCCCGCGCATCCGCGAACGGAAGCTCCGTGTGGATCATCAGGATCAACTCGCCGGTTTCGCGGTCGAGGTCCATGCGCAGGACCGACGCCATCTTTGCCGCGTTGACGGTGAGGGGCGCGGCGCCGCCTTCGAGCTCCAGCGGCCTGCCGACGTGGAGGTTGAGCAGGTTGATGAAGTCCGCGGGCGGGAGCTCCATGCAGTCCCGCGCCGGCCCTTCGCATATATCCTCGATCACGAAGAGCAGGTTTTCGTCCTGGCTGGAGATCGCAAACACCAGCTGCGGCGGTGCGCCGCTCACGGGGACGCGTTGGCCATCCGCTTCGATGAAGCACTTCACGGGGATGCGGCCCTGTCCGCAGGACTCCCGCCAACGGGGTTCGAGCACGAGCCGCACTTGCGCCGGAACGGCGTCGGGCGAGTTTTCCGGCGCGCGCTTCAGGTAGCGGGAATCGTCCTGGCTCGCCAGCCTGGCCGCGCGCCGCATCTCCTCCCGCGCCTTGCGCTCGCGCTCCGGATCGGTCTGTCTCCGGATCAGCTCCATGCCCAGCGCGACGACATGAGCGCAGATGATGCCCCGTTCGCTGCTGTCCCGGCATGGACAATGGTTTTCGGCCGAGCCGTCCGGGTTTACCGTGAACTGGCAGGTGATGCTGCTGCTGCCGTAGGAGAGCGTGCCCCGGATGAGGGGAGGGGCGTACTCCACGCGCTCCACGATGCGGTCCTCGAAGAGCGACTTGCCGTCGTGGTAAACACGAGGCCCGGCCCAATCCATGAGCATTTTCTGTGTGATCGGCGCTTTCATCCCCGACATGCGCGTCCGCGCTCTGCGCGGCCCCGCGATAAAGGGGACATCATATCGAAGCGGGCGGGGAGATCAATCGGAGAACGTCGGGAACAGCGTTGTTGCGGCTCGCGGGACGCTCGCCCTCCACTCGTTGTTTCGGTGGTGGAGGGCGAGACTCTGTCGAGCCGGCGAAAACTTACGGCTGCCAGAGGTACATGAACCGTGGCGCTTCGACGCGCGTGAGGCTTCCGAAATCAAGCGCCGGACTACGCACCGAGGCGAACAGTTCGGAAAACGACGGCCGGTGTTCATACCGTATGATCTGCAGCGAGGTTTCGCCCAGCAACTCGGCCGCCTTGGCCATCGCGGCCTCCCAGTAACCGACCTGGTCAATCAGCTTGTGCTTCAACGCGACTTCCGCGCTGACGATGCGCCCATCCGCGATGGGCTTGAGCGTTTCCGCGTCGAGTCCGCGAGAAGTCCGCACGATGTCGAAGAAACGGTTGTAGAACGTGTCCACCACCTCCTGCAGCAGGGCCAGTTGCTCGGGGGGGACGTCGCGGAACGGGTTGAGCAGGTCCTTGTTCGTCCCGGATTTGATGGTCGTGTCGGTGATGCCGATCCGGTCGCTCAGCCCTTTCCAGTTCAGGGATTGCATGATCACGCCGATGGACCCGACGATCGCGGTGGGTTCCGCGACGATCCAATCCGCCTGCATGGATACATAGTATCCCCCGGAGGCCGAGACATTCCGGGTGAAGGCGACGATGCGCCGCCGGTCGTCCCGCTCCTTGAACAGGCGAAGCGCTTCGTAGATCTCGTCGCTGGCGGTCAGCTCTCCCCCCGGCGAGTTCACTTCCAGGATGATGCCGCGCATCTCCTCGTCCGCCGTCGCGGCCCTGATCTGCCGAAGCACCGCCTCCACCTTGTCGAAACGCCGGCCGAAAAAAGAACTCTGCGCTTCTCTGAAGATGATGCCTTCGACGGGGATGCGCACCACCTTCGTGGTGCCCGTTCCGTACGACCACCGCTCGACAAAGAAGGGAAATTCGTCCTCCGCCTCCCCGCCCGGCCCTTGCGCCGCGCCGGCCGCGGCCAACCCGATCAGCAGTCCCATGTTCGCGGCCAGGCTTGCGATCACGAGGACCGCCAGCAGGCTGATGGTGATCCAGAACCCGGCGTGTGAGCAGTTGTCTTTTTGCATGATGGCTTATCTCCGCTGTTGTCGTTATAGTCTACAACGCCCGGATGGCACGTGTGAAGCATCCCGTAAACCGGGGAGCGGTGGCGGATGAGCGGCGTTCGAATCGCATATTACATCAGCGCGCATGGTTACGGGCACGGCGTCCGTTCCAGCGACATCATCCGTGCGCTGGCCCGGGAGCGCCCCGATGCGCAAATCCTCGTGATCACGGACCTGCCGGAGCCCTTTCTCCGCAATCGCCTGCGCGGCCTGAGCGTGGAATTCCGGCCGGGTTCGTATGACGTGGGGATGGTCCAGAAGGACTCCATCCGGGTGGATGTGGACGAGACTTTCCGCAGGCTGGAAGCCTTGTGCGAATCGTGGAGCGGGCGTGTGGCAGAGGAAGCGCGATTCCTCGAGCGGGAGGAAGTGGACTTGGTCGTTTCGGATATCGCGGCGATTCCGATGGAGGCCGGCCGGCGCGCGGGACTGCCCGTGGTGGCGGTGGCGAATTTCGCGTGGGACTGGATCTACGAGGAGTTCGCGGAACGGGATCCCGGGTGGGAACCTTTCGTGGACCGATTCGCCGCGGGTTACTCCTGCGCGGACCTTCTCCTGAGGCTGCCTTTCAGCGAGGAGCTGAGGTCCTTTGCGCGGAAGATCGATATTCCGTTGGTCGCGACCCCCGGCCGCGCGAGGCGTGCCGACGTAGCCCGGATCACGGGCGCATCGCCGGAAAGCACGTGGGTGCTGCTTTCGTTCACCACCCTGGAATGGGGTGAAGAAGCGCTGGCCGCGGTGGAGCGGCTGAAGGGATATGAGTTCTTTACCGTGCAGCCGCTGGAGTGGCGCCGCCGCAACATCCATCCGCTTGACCGCGAGCAGGTACCGTTTTCGGACGCGCTGGCCTCGGCGGATATCGTGATCTCAAAGCCGGGATTCGGGCTGCTTTCCGAGTGCGTGGTCAACGGCAAGCCGCTGGTCTACGTCGACCGCACCGACTTCCGGGAATACGAACTGCTCGTGCGCGAAATGCCGCGTTACCTCAAGTGCCTGCACCTCGACGCGCGGCGGCTGTACGCGGGAGATCTCGCGAACGCGCTGGAGAGAATACCGTCACGGCCGGATCCGCCCGAGCGACTCGAAACCGGCGGCGCTGAAATCGCCGCCCGGCACATGGCGGCGTTTCTCAAATAAGCCGGCGGCGCCGGTCGGGCCGAAGACGTTTCGGCCGATCACCACTCGCCCATCGAAGACTCTATCTCGCGGTCGCGCTCCTCGTCGATCTCGCGAATCTGCTCGGCGGCTTTCCGCGCGGCGTCGGTCTTGCTTTTCTGCGTCATCGCGTTGATGACGCTGGAACCGCCATCTCCAGCCTTTTTCCCCGCCTGGGGTTCCGACGGCTTGCAGCCCGCGATAAGAAGTATCCCGAGACACCAAGCGATGAATCTCATGTCCGATCTCCTCGTGTTGGCTGTCGGAAAGTATATCCGTTTCACCGTTTTCGTTCCAGCGTTGTCAATCGCATCTCGATTCGCTTCAGGGCTCGATCCAACTCGTCCATCTTCTTTTCCACGTTCGTGAGCCGTTTCTCAACGGTGTTGAAAACGGTCGTCCGGCCGAAGCTCTCCCCGAGCCGGGTGGACATCTCGGCGAGCCGCGCTTCCGCTTCGCCCAGCCGTTGCAGCAATTCCTTCTGCTGCTGGTCCATCTTCTTCTCCAGCGCGGTGACAGGATCAAGCGATCCTTCCCGGGGTTCCCCTCCGGCCGCAAACGCAAGATGCGAGCAGGCGAAACAAAGAACGCAGACGATCGAAACAATATGCTTCATGACGTCTCCCTTCCGTCTTCCGAGATCCAGAGACTGACCATCACCTATCTTCGCCTTGTTCGCAAGCTTTACGCGGTGGACCCCGCGGATTGGGGGCCTGCGTCAAGCCGTCGCGTGACAAGCCGTCACCGCCGCGTTATGCTGCAATGCGGATGGACGACATCACCCGCCCGAATTTCAACCGGCGGGGGAGGAGGATATCATGAGCGCAATGCGCATGTGGACGGCGGCGATTCTCGCCCTGCTGACGGTTCAGTCGGTCCAAGCGGAAGTTCCGCTGCGAAACGTGGTCCTTTTCACCAGCGGAGTCGGATACTTCGAGCGGTCCGCGGAGATCGAAGGCGACTCCGCGACGGAGCTGGCCCTGAAGACGGATCAGATGGCCGACCTGATCAAATCCCTTGTGCTTGTGGATGAGGGCGGGGGACGCATTTCCGCGGTGACCTACGACGCGCGCGACCCGCTCGACCGCACGCTGAAGTCGTTCAGCGTGGACTTGACGGACAACCCGGGTTTGCCCGCCCTGCTGAACCGCATGCGCGGCGTCCCCGTGCGGGTGAAGACGGCGTCCGGCGAATTGACCGGCGAAGTCCTGGGTGTGGAGGTTCACGAACGCTGGGTGGACGAGCAGAAATTCATCGAGTGCGCGTTGAACGTGTTCAGCGACGGCGTGATCAAGTCCGTCCTGATGGACCAGGTGCAGTGGTTCGAGCCGCTCGATGAAAAGGTGCGGGCGGATCTTGCCGCGGCGCTGGACACGTTGGCGAGCGGTTTGGACCGGGACAAGAAGACCATACGCCTGAACTTCGCGGGCAAGGACAAGCGCCGCGTGCGCGTGGGGTATATGCTCGAAGCGCCGGTGTGGAAAACCAGCTATCGCCTTGTGCTGGACGAGAAGGGCTCCGCCCTGCTGCAGGGTTGGGCGCACATCGAGAACACGACCGACGAGGATTGGCGCGGCGTGCAACTGGCACTCGTTTCGGGCCGTCCGATTTCCTTCATCCAGAACCTGTACGATCCGATCTACCTGAGGCGCCCCGTTGTTCAGAACGAATTGTATGCCTCCGCCGTGCCGCAACTGTATGGCGGCGCGGTGGACAGCATCGCCTTCGGTGATGAATCTGATGTGTTTGCGGAGCAGGAGTTTGCTGCTCCCAAGGCGTTTGCCGTGGGGCGCGCCGGTGGGGCGCGTCTGAGAAGACAAGATGCGGCGATGGCTCCCGCGCCGGCCATGGCCCCTGCCGAGATGTTGAGGGAAACGGTGCAGGCGGCCGCCACGGGACGCGAGACCGGCGAGTTGTTCTCGTATCCGGTGGACGAGCCGGTGACGCTGCCCCGGCGGCAGTCGGCGATGATCCCGATCGTCAACAAGGACGTGCGCCTTGAGAAGCTTTCGATCTACAACGAGGGCGCCGACGCGAAATTCCCGCTGAACGGGGTTGAGTTCACGAACACCACGGGATTGTTCCTGATGCAGGGCCCGGTGAGCGTGTTCGAGGACGGCATATATGCGGGCGACGCGCGGCTGAACGACACTGCGCGAAACGAAGCGCGGTTGCTGTCCTACGCCGTGGACCTTGCTTCCGAAGTGAAGCCCGAACGGAAGAGCGCGCCGGAGCGGATCACCTCGCTGAAGGCCGTTCACGGCGTGCTGTGGGTGACGCGGCTGTACGAGGACACCACGGAATACGCGGTGCGGAACAAGCGGGACAAGGCCCGGCGGTATCTGATTGAGCACCCGATCCGGTCCGACTGGGAGCTTGTGGAGCCGGCGAAGGGCGTCGAGAAGACGCGCGACCTGTACCGCTGCCGCACGGAAGTGCCCGCGGGAAAGACGGAAGCCGTTCGTTTCGTGGAGCGGCGAAACGTCTCGCAAAGCATCATGTTGTCCAACATCAGCACCGACAACATCGAGTTCTATCTCCGGCAATCCCGCATCTCATCGGCGCTCAAGCAGGCGCTGCAGAAGCTTGCGGGCCTGCAGGCGGCGCTGGCCGAGGTGCGCGCGAAGCGCGTGGACCGGGAGCGCCGCGTGAAGGAGATCACCGACGAGCAGAACCGCATCCGCGAGAATATGAAGGCGGTCGCTCGTCCGTCGGACAGCTACTCGATGTGGGAAGGCAAGCTGGTGCAGCAGGAGAAGGAATTGGACCGGCTGCGCCTGGAGATCGAGGAATTGCGCGCGGACGAAATGAAGAAGCAGGGCGAGATCAACGACTTCATCGCGAAGCTGAACGTGGAATAGAGCGTGTGCTGAGTGGCGGGGGAGTTCAGAAACGGCCCCGCCGGCTTGCCGCGGTCAAAGAAGTCCATTCTTCAAATCGAAAACAACAGCACAGGAAGGAGTACTTTCGCTCTGTCCTTGAATTCGCCGGCGGATTGAGGTACAAGCTCTCCGACTTTTCAGTTCCCCCCGGTGGGGTACCGAAGTGGCCAAACGGAGCAGACTGTAAATCTGCCGGCTTAACGCCTTCGAAGGTTCGAATCCTTCCCCCACCACCAGCTTGAAGTTGTCTTTTTTTCCGCGATGATTTTCCACGGCCCCGGCCACTCGACGCGCAGGACGGGGAAACCGCGACGGATGCGACCGCGCAAGGGACTTGGACGACGCCCAGACGACGGCGACGACGCGGACGGCGACGGACTCCCGATCCAGCGACCGGACAAACGCGACGGGATTTCCGAAGGATTCTGAGGGATTTCTTGAGCCGCCTCCGGCGGCGTGGTGTCGGCGCGTGTGGCGAAGCCGCCGCGCCGACCTTCTTTGACCGACTTCCTTTCCGGCACGTCCGGCAGGGCGAGT
>JAKJGV010000209.1 GCA_022704185.1 Verrucomicrobiota bacterium | reverse complement strand
ATCGGGCGGCGGCCTCCAGCCCACGCGGAGCAAGCCGGTGAGGAGCGCGACGGCGAAGAAGGGGAGGAGAGCCCGGAATACGGAAGAGGACGAGCGCTCCCCACCCCCTTGCGGGGTGGGAGCGGGAAGTTGGGAGCGAATGCGGTCGCGAACGTCTTGACTCGCTCCGGACAGGTTCTGGTCTTCTTCGGGGTCGTCTACGTTCAACTTTTCGCTCCCCACGGGGTAAACCCGTGGGGACGCGGCCGAGAGACACCCGAGCAGGGCGAAGAAGAAGGGCAGCAGCACCATCGTGGGTTTGGTGAGCAGGGCGGCGATGAAGAAGACGAGCGCGATGGAGCGCACTCGTGTATCGGCTCGCACCAGTGTGCGGCAGAAGAAGAGGATGCTGAGCAGGTAGAAGAACGTGGAGAGCACGGTCTTGTGCTGGTTGATCCACGCGACGCCGAAGACGTTGACGGGATGGAGGGCGAAGAGAAGGGAGGGGAGGAGGAAGAACAGAGATTGGGGATTGGAGATTGGGGATTCGGAGGACGAAGAAACATCGGACGTTGAAGGGGAAGAGGGGGAAAGGAGGGCGGACAAGTGGACAAGGACCATC
>JAKJGV010000208.1:298-604 GCA_022704185.1 Verrucomicrobiota bacterium | reverse complement strand
ACGCGGGGACGAGGCAGAGGAGCACGTGTTCCCGGGCATACCAGCGCACGAGCTTCAGCGATTCGAGGACGGCGCCTTGAAAGCGCGCCGCGTCGGTGGGCAGGAAGTAGGCGGCGAGGAAGCCGGCCGCCAGCCAGAGGAAGATCTTCAGCTCCCTGTTCACCTCAAACCGCCTTTAGGTAGTCGGTGCGCCGCTTGGAGTCCGAGTGAACCACTTCCACGGCGCAGTCGAAGGCCTTCAGGATGCACGGGGTTTCGAGGTGGTAGAGGACTTTCATGCCGATGCGCCGGTCGGACAAAATGCCG
>JAKJGV010000208.1:0-288 GCA_022704185.1 Verrucomicrobiota bacterium | reverse complement strand
GTTGGACTGATTGATGCGCGCGAGTTTGTTCATTTCACTGACACAATGATCGCCCCGCTGCAGCACATCCACGATCAGAATCCGCACGGGATGCGCCAACGCCTTGAGAATCTCCGCCCTGATCTTTGCCTGTCTGTAGTTCATACCTATTGACCTTATGCGCATATGCGCATAAGGTCAATAGCTTATCGGTGGACGGCGGCGTGTTTTTTCAGGAGGGGGGGGATGATGCGTCTTCCCTGACGGACTGCATTAGGATACGTTTCCGGGCTGTCATGATTTCGGATC
>JAKJGV010000207.1 GCA_022704185.1 Verrucomicrobiota bacterium | reverse complement strand
ACTTCTTTTCAACTGATTTTTCCATTTACCGCACCCCCGGACTTTCGCATAGGAGTGTAACTTTTCGCGAGAGTTCCCTCCCGGGTTTTCTGACGCCGGCAGCTATAATCAGTTCTTTGCGCTGACATAGAAGCAACACCATGGATATCCAGCAGACCATGATGGAAGTCGGTCGTCGCGCCCGCGAGGCTTCGCGTGCGGCGGCCCGTGCCGACACCCATCAGAAAAACGCCGCCCTCAAGGCCATAGCCGCCGCCATCCGCCGCGACGCAGCCGCCCTCCTCGCCGCCAACGCCGAGGATCTGGCCGCCGCCCGCGCCGCCGGGCTCGAAGCCGCAATGCTCGACCGCCTGACGCTGACCGAGAAGGGCGTCGCCGCCATGGCTACCCGATCCGGTCGGCGAGATCAGTGACATGGCCTACCGCCCTTCCGGCATCCAGGTCGGCAAGATGCGCGTGCCGCTGGGCGTCATCGGCATCATCTACGAGGCACGGCCGAACGTCACGGCGGATGCCGCCGCGCTGTGCCTGAAATCCGGCAATGCCGCCATCCTGCGCGGCGGCTCGGAGGCCATCCGCAGCAACCGCGCCATCGCCGCCTGCGTGCGCGAGGGC
>JAKJGV010000206.1 GCA_022704185.1 Verrucomicrobiota bacterium | reverse complement strand
AACTTCGCGTCACCTTCGGTGGCGAGAAGTTCTATGTCTATGTGGAACGCGATGGCTTCATCCTGACTCGTAGTGCCGTTCAGGAATTGGTGAGCCTGATGGAGAAGTACCGAGACTGGAAGACCAAGGCTCTCGCCATGGGCACTACCGTGCAAAAGGACATTGGCACTCTCTCTGTGGAGATATTCTGGAAGACATATGATGACGAGTGGCATTTTGGTACACGCCCGGTGACTGCTGTCTGCTCGTTCTTCTCGCAGAACAAGCAGCGTCACCAGATGACGATGCAGTTTGAGAAGGTCGGTAGCACGCAGAACGAGTACATCGACCACCGTCTGGAGACGATCTACTTTGACTCGGAAGGCGTGAATGCCTTCCTCGAAGCCTTCTCGCGAGCGAATATCGACAAGAAGGTTGCCGAGCACAAGCGGCAGAAACAGCTTGAATCACAGTTCCAATGAGTGAAACGGAGGGCGTCCAACAAAGCCCTGCACACCTACAAAATGGGCCGCGCGGACGCGTCCCATTTTGAGGGTGAGGGCAGACGTTGGGGGAAAATGAATATGAAACACATCATATATGCATTATTGATCGGACTCTATGGCGTATCTAATGCGCAATCC
>JAKJGV010000205.1:342-624 GCA_022704185.1 Verrucomicrobiota bacterium | reverse complement strand
CAGCGTGACGGCAACGCCATCTCCCGCATCCGCGTGCCGCTTACTCACCCGTAGACGATGAACGAGAGAACGACCGGCGAAGGCGCCGGTCCCGCACCGGAGGAGACGGCGGAGAACGGGGACATGTTCCAAGCGCCGCCCCGGCGCGACAACGTGTCCCCGTTCGGACCGTCATCACATGGACATCCCCGCGCGGCGGGGGAGACCGCGCGGGGAAGCGGGGGGAGTGAGAGGGTGGAAATCTCTCTCTTATTTAACCTGGATGGTCCGGGGCTGATAGGC
>JAKJGV010000205.1:0-253 GCA_022704185.1 Verrucomicrobiota bacterium | reverse complement strand
ACACGCGCCGGTAATCGGCCGGCGTGCGTTCGCGCAGCAGGTACACGCCCTTGCCGCTGGTGCTGGCCCGGCGGGCCGCAAGGGTCAGTTCGCCGTCTTTGACCTCGAGTTCGACCTTGTCCTTCTCGACTCCGGCGAGTTCGGCCTCGATGCGCACCTGCTCGGGTTCTTCGACGATATTCACACGGGGCATGATGTATTGCCTGGTTTCTTGCGCCGTTGCGGTGGTCATGTCTTGTCGCTCCTTATTCGG
>JAKJGV010000204.1:379-636 GCA_022704185.1 Verrucomicrobiota bacterium | reverse complement strand
GCCGTGTTGCTCTCCAACGGGTCGCTTTTCTGGATGCCCGCGGTTCGGGAAGCGGCGCTCGCGGCCGATATCGTGAAGGTGTCGTTGAGCGCATGGGACCCGATCTCGTTTCAGCGGGTCAATCGTCCGCACGAAGACATGGATTTCCGCCGGTGCGTCGTCGGTCTGCACGCTTTTCGCAAAGACTTTCAGGGGAAGCTGTGGCTGGAGGTGTTCCTGGTGGAGGGTGTGAACTCGCAGGCGGCGGATGTGAAGAA
>JAKJGV010000204.1:0-339 GCA_022704185.1 Verrucomicrobiota bacterium | reverse complement strand
CGGTGCGGACGAGATACATCTCAATACCGCGGTGCGTCCGACCGCGGAGAAGAGCGCGATTCCGGTGGCTCGCAAGGGCATGGAGAAATTCGCCGGGCTCTTCACGCCGCGCGCGACGATCATTGCAGGCTTTCCTGCGCGGTGCGGCTCGAATGTGAAGGCGAACGAGGAATCTATTCTGGATATGCTGCGACGGCGGCCCTGTACGACCCGGCAGATCGCGGCCGCTTTTGGGATGCACGTGAACGAGGTTTCGAAGTACACTGGCGACCTGGTGCGGGATCGCCGAATCCGGCCCGTATGGAGCGACGGAGAGATCTATTTCGGCATATGCCCGCC
>JAKJGV010000203.1:298-636 GCA_022704185.1 Verrucomicrobiota bacterium | reverse complement strand
CGCTGACGGAAATCGGACAGCTATACGACATCCATTCCAACACGAATCTCGTGGACGGAGAATGGACGCCGTTCGAGCTCGACTGGTACGGGAACGGGTTTCCGCTCCAGATGACGATCACCAACCACAACGAGCGCCTCTACCTCCGCTCATCCACCCGCCCGGCGAACTGACAGGTCGAAGTAGTGTTGAAAACGTCCCCGCGCTCCCCACCCCCTTGCGGGGTGGGAGCGAAAAGTTCGCGGCCTGCGGGGGCGAATCTCCCAGCTTTCCGCTCCCACGGCACAAGGCCGTGGGGCGCGTGTCATCCATGCGTCCGCACCCTACTTCAACATCGC
>JAKJGV010000203.1:0-232 GCA_022704185.1 Verrucomicrobiota bacterium | reverse complement strand
GATGCCGTTGGTCGAGAAGTTCAGCTTCCCGGTCTTCGGCGTGCCACCCCAGAGCGTCTGGTGCGCCTCCAGGCCGGCCTTGAGCAGCGGATGATTCTCGTCCAGCGCCCACGCCGGAAAGTACTTCTCCACCGGGTACTTGAAGCCCGTGTAGCTCGGTGTGTCATAGAACAGCATTTCGACCTTGATGGCCTTCTTGTGCTCGGGCGGGACCAAGGCCTCGACCTGCTGG
>JAKJGV010000202.1 GCA_022704185.1 Verrucomicrobiota bacterium | reverse complement strand
CCCCTCGGGCGGCTCTGCTTCCGAGCCGTTCGGACACGCGCGTAAGAAGGGCTCGCCCAGACCGTTCGGCCAGACCTCGCCCAAAATCCCCGGCGGCGGAAGCGGTCCACTCCCGCGCTTGGCGTTCGTTCCTCACACGGCGCGCGGGGCGGCCCGCTGTCCGCCGCTCCGACCCCCGCACCTAAATCAAATTTGTCCGAACAAACATTTGACCACCCCTCCCCCCAGGTGTAAGGTAATCGCGTAAGGATTCCTTTTCGCATAAGGAGACATCATGCACGCTGACATTGCCGCGCTGACTTCCAAGGGCCAATTCACCATTCCCCAACGCTTCCGCGATCTTCTCGGGCTTTCGACGGGCTCCAAAATGGTGATCGTCTCGGATGGCGAAAACCTGCTTTTGAAGCCCATCACCGTGCCGCAGGCCAATTCCTTCCAGCGTGTGATTGGCGAACTCCGCAAACTCGAAGCCAAGACCAAGAAAGGGGGCATGCCATGAACTTTTTCCTCTATGCCCGCAAGTCCACCGACGAGGACGACCGCCAGATGCTTTCGATTGAAAGCCAACTGGACGAACTGCGCGAATTGGCGAAGAAAGACGGCATTCAAATCGTCCGCGAATTCGTCGAGTCGATGTCCGCGAAGGCTCCGGGTCGGCCCGTCTTCGATAAAA
>JAKJGV010000201.1:458-692 GCA_022704185.1 Verrucomicrobiota bacterium | reverse complement strand
CAGGATCACAAAGTCGAATCCCGCATGGCCCATCGCTTCGATCATGGCCGGATCGCAGGTCTTGCAAAAGGGTCCGAAAACCGGTCCCTGGGTCAGCCGCTCCCGAAACGTGCGCACCGCGTCGATGTTCATGGGCTCTCCTCGCCTGGTGAGTCCATCCTCCCACACCCGCCCGCGGCTGTCAAACCCCGCCTCCACGCTTCCCTTCGCCTCCCCTTTCCCGTATACTCGCTC
>JAKJGV010000201.1:0-363 GCA_022704185.1 Verrucomicrobiota bacterium | reverse complement strand
AATATGTCTTTAATCTCCAACGGTTGACCAAGCAGCACAACAAGCGAACGGTGCTGGACGAAATCACCCTGGCCTTCTTTTTCGGCGCCCACATCGGCGTGATCGGCGCGAACGGCGCCGGCAAGTCCTCCCTCCTCCGGATCATGGCCGGCGAGGACACGGAGTTCATGGGCGAATGCCAGATCGCCAAAAACGCCCGTATCGGCTTTCTCCCCCAGGAGCCGCGGCTCGACCCCTCCAAAACCGTCATGGAATCGGTCGAGGAAGGCGTCGCCGCCTCCCGCGCCATTCTCGACCGTTACAACGCCGTCTGCGACAAGCTCGGGGAAACCCTGTCGCCCGAGGAGACCGACAAGCTGAATG
>JAKJGV010000200.1 GCA_022704185.1 Verrucomicrobiota bacterium | reverse complement strand
ACTTGACCGGCACGTTCGCGTTCAGGACCGGGCTGACCGCTTCGATGTTTGGCGCGCGGTTGCGATTTTCGAGCGCTTTTACGTCCAACAAGGTGAGCGGTCTGGGATTGGTGACATCCTGGCTCCTGTTCCCTCCCATCACGTAAATCACATTCGTGCCGATGGACTCAATCTGGCTGGTGATTGTCTGTTGAGCGCCCTGGCCGATTGCCATCAGGGCAATCACTGCCCCAACGCCAATCACGATGCCAAGGATGGTGAGGAAAGAGCGGGTGCGGTTAGAACTGATGCTGGATACCGCTTCTTTGAGTGCTTGCAGGAATTTCATCGCGCGCCATCCTCAACCTGCACAAGGCCGTCTTTCAGACGGATGATCCGCTGGGTTTGGGCTGCCACGCCTTGGTCGTGCGTGACGATTACGAGGGTGGTGCCGTTGCGCGCGTTCAGATTTAGGAGCAGTTCCATGATTTCCTGACCGGATTTGGAGTCCAGATTGCCGGTCGGCTCGTCCGCCAGGATGATTGCAGGCAAATTGACGATCGCGCGGGCGATTGCCACGCGCTGCTGCTGCCCTCCCGAAAGTTCCTTTGGTTTGTGGTTCATGCGGTCCCCAAGCCCGACTTTTTCCAGGGCGGCGGCGGAACGGTCGCGCAGGCTGCTTTTATCATTGCTGTAGCGCAGCGGCAGTTCTACGTTTTGCAGC
>JAKJGV010000001.1:69708-86261 GCA_022704185.1 Verrucomicrobiota bacterium | reverse complement strand
AAGGAGGAAACGATGAAGACGATTTACGATTTCATGATGAAGGACATTGACGGAAACGACGTATCGCTTTCGACGTTTCGCGGCAAGGCGGTGATGATCGTCAACGTCGCGAGCCGCTGCGGGTTCACGAAGCAGTACGCGGGGCTTCAGGCTCTTCACGAGAAATACGGCGAACGGGGCTTCGTGATCCTTGGATTTCCGGCGAACAATTTCATGGGGCAGGAACCGGGGACGGAGGAGGAGATCAAGTCCTTCTGCAGCCTGAACTACGGCGTGACGTTCCCGATGTTCTCGAAGATATCCGTCAAGGGCGGGGACATCCACCCGCTGTACGCGTTTCTGACGGACAAGCGCCAGCATCCGGAGTTCGGCGGCGCGATCGCGTGGAACTTCAACAAGTTTCTCGTCGGGCGCGACGGACGCGTGGTCGCGCGGTTCGGCTCGCGGGACGCGCCGGAAAGCCCGGAGATCGCGAAAGCGATCGAAACCGCGCTGGGCGGAGAATGAGCGCAGCAATCCTCCGGCAACGGTCATCCCGAGCAACGCGAGGGATCTCTGTTCGGGCGGAGGATTCGGGCGGTCGAGATATCCTTGCTTGAGCCGGCCGGTCCTTCGGAGTAAGGATACCCAGCGCGGAGAAGCGTGGGCGGGGGCGGAGGGCCGGGCGATGACGAAGAACATCATCCTGCAGTGGGCGAGCATCCAGCGCAAGCTGGGCGGCATGACGGAGCACATCCTGGAGCCGCACGGCGCGGCCGCGTGGTCGCCGAACACCGACGTCTATGAAAGCCACGACGACGTCATGATCAAAGTGGAGCTCGCCGGCGTCGCGAAGGAGAGCATCCAGGTCAACCTCGAGAACCAGGTGGTCGTTATCTGCGGTATGCGGCGCGACCCGTACGGCGGCGAAAGCACCGCGGGCTATCGCTTCCGCCAGATGGAAATCGAATACGGCCCCTTCCAGCGTACCGTCTCGCTTCCCTTCCCGGTGGACGGCAACCAGGTGACCGCGCACATGGTCAACGGCATCTTGAAAATCCGCCTCCCCCGCGCGCAGGCGGCCGCGTCCAAGAAGATCACCGTCTCGACGGATGACTGAAGCCTATGAGCAATCCGGCAAAAGAAGAAGAAACCCTCGGGACCGAGAACGCGGCGGAGAAACCCGCGGCGGAGAGCAACGAGCTGCCGCGCATCCTGCCGGTGCTGCCGTTGAGCGACGTCGTGCTGTTTCCCGGCATGATCGCGCCGCTGATCGTGAGCACGGCGAAATCCATCAAGCTCATTGACGTGGTTGTCGGCGGGAACCGGATGCTCATCACGGCGCTCCAGCGGAGCCGCGAGGCGCAGGACGACGAGGTCGCGCTCAAGGATCTGCACGAATACGGCTGCCTCGCGCGGCTTGTGAAGATGTTGAAATTCCCGGACGACACGGTCCGCATTCTCGTGCAGGGCGTCAGCCGCTGCCGGCTCGTGCACGGGCAGGAAAACCGGCATTACCTGGAAGCGCACTACGGGGTGTTGAAGGACGAGGAAGAAACTTCCGTCGAGTTGACGGCGCTGGCGCGCAATGCCGCCGAACGGTTCCAGGAGATCGTCACGCTTTCCCCCGCGCTGCCGGAAGAGCTGAAGATCGCCGTGTTCAACGTCGAGAATCCCGGCAAGCTCTCGGACCTGATTTCCGCGCACCTGAACATGTCGCTTGAAGACCGGCAGTTGCTGCTGGAGGATTACCGGCCCCGTTCGCGGCTCAGCCGCCTGACCACGCTGTTGAACCGCGAGCTGGAGGTGCTGCGGCTGGGGACGGAGATCCAGCACAAGGTCAGCGAATCGTTTTCCAAGAGCCAGCGCGAATTCTTCCTGCGCGAACAGATGAAGGCGATCCGCCAGGAGTTGGGCGAGAAGGACCAGCAGCAGGGCGACATCCTGGAAATCGAGGGCAAGATCCGCGCGGCGGGGATGCCCAAAGAGGTGGAGGAGGCCGCCGACAAGGAGAAGGAGCGGCTCAGCGCGATTCCCACGGCGTCGCCGGAATACGCGGTGGTGCGGACCTATCTCGACTGGCTGACGGAGCTGCCGTGGTCGGTCACGACGGAGGACAAGCTGGAGATTTCGCAGGCGCGCCGCATCCTCGACGAGGACCACTACGACCTGACGAAAATCAAGGATCGCATTCTCGAATACCTTTCCGTGCTGAAGCTCAAGAAGGATATGAAAGGGCCGATCCTCTGCTTCGTCGGCCCGCCGGGCGTGGGAAAGACCTCGCTGGGGCAATCCATCGCGCGCGCGCTTGGGCGGAAGTTCGTTCGCATGTCGCTGGGCGGCATGCGGGACGAGGCGGAGATCCGCGGACACCGGCGGACGTACATCGGCGCGCTGCCGGGCCGCATCATCCAGGGCTTGCGGAAGGCGGGCACGCGGAACCCGGTGTTCATGCTGGATGAAATCGACAAGCTGGGCATGGACTTCCGCGGCGATCCGGCCTCGGCGTTGCTCGAAGTGCTCGACCCGGAGCAGAATTCGACGTTCACGGACCATTATCTCAACCTGCCGTTCGATCTTTCCAGCGTGCTGTTCATCACCACCGCGAACGTGGTGGATGGCATGCCGCCGGCGCTGCGGGACCGCATGGAAGTGCTGGAACTGCCCGGCTACACCCTCACGGAGAAGGTGCACATCGCGGAGAAGTATCTCGTGCCGAAGCAGATGACCGCGCACGGCCTGCGGGCGGAGCACATCGCGTTTCGAAAGGACGCGCTGGAGCACATCATCGCGGACTACACGCGCGAAGCGGGCGTCCGCAACCTCGAGCGGCAGATCGCCAACGTCTGCCGCAAGGTCGCGCGCAGCGTCGCCGAGGGCCACAAGAGGCGCAGCACGGTCAATGCGCACAAGCTGCACGGCTATCTCGGGCCGAAGAGCTTCGAGCCCGAGGTGGCGGAGGGTTCGGTGGAGCCGGGCGTGGCGACGGGCCTTGCGTGGACGCCGACGGGCGGAGACATCCTTTTCATCGAGGCCACGCAGATGGCCGGGAAAGGGCAGCTCATTCTCACCGGTTCACTCGGCGATGTGATGAAGGAATCGGCGCGCGCGGCGCTGAGTTATGTGCAGGCGAACGCGGAGCGCCTGAAGCTGCCGGCGAATTTCGCCGAGGCGCGCGATTTCCATGTGCATGTGCCGGCGGGAGCGATTCCGAAAGATGGCCCTTCGGCGGGGCTCGCGATGCTCGTCGCGCTGGTGTCGCTGATCAGCCGCAGACCGCTGGCGGGCGACACCGCGATGTCCGGCGAGATCACGCTGCGCGGCCGCGTCATGCCGGTCGGCGGGATCAAGGAGAAGGTGCTGGCGGCGGCGCGCGCGGGGATCCGCCGCGTGATTCTGCCCGACCGCAACCGCCGGAGCCTGGAGGAGATTCCCGCGGAAGTGCGGAAGAAGCTGGCTTTCGTTTTCGTGAAGGACGCGCAGTCCGCCATCCGCGCGGCCCTCGGAAACGGGCGGCCGCCGAAAGCGAAAGCCGCGCGCCCGCGGAAGGAGCGCGCCTGATCATGCGTCGGCGCGCGGCGTGTCTGGTGTTCTCCCTGCTTGCAGCGTGCGGCCTGCGCGGCTTCGCCGCCGTGGACGACGAGTTCCGGCCCCTCGAAGAACCGGCGTATCCGCCCGCCTCCGAACTGCTGAACGGAGTGCTCGCCTCGTTTCCCGCCGTGCCGATCCGCGCCGAGGCGCAACTGATTTCGAAAAGCCGCGCGGGCAAGGTGGAGAAGAAGCTGAACACGATGATGTGGCTCAACTGGCGCGGGCACGAACCGGAAGCGCGATACACCATCGAGGACGCGTTCGGGCGTCCGCTGGAGAATCTCGAGATCCGCTGGCGCAGGGACGGGACGCGCAACGTCCGGTATCAATCGGGCGATCCGCTTGCGGAAGCCGCGCCGCCGGACTTGTACGCGCCGATCCAGGAAACGGATATAAGTTGGATTGACCTCGCGCTGGCCTACCTGTGGTGGCCGGGCGGGAAGACGGTCGGCGCGGAACGGATTCGCAGTCGGTTCTGCTACATCGTGGACCTGCCCGCGCCCGCGAACGACCCGGGACAGTATGCGGGCGTGCGATTGTGGATCGATCCGGAGATCGGCATCCTCCTGCAGGCGGCGGCCTACGACGCGACCGGCCAGCTTGTGAAGCTGCTCGAGGTGAAAAGCTTCAAGAAGGTCCGCGACGTGTACATCATCCAGAACATTGATATTCAGAGCTATCCCGCGCGGCACAAGACCAGCCTGCGCGTGCAGAAAGCCGAGCCGGAAGAAGAATGATCAAGAGGAGGTGCGGCATGAAACTTCGTTTCCTGGTGATTGTTCTCGCGGCGTTCGCCGTTTGCGCGACGGCCGCGGACCTGGATCGCGACGCGCTGTATCAACTGTCCACGCTGCCCGCGCTGAGCGCGGGGCTGTACGAGGGGTTCAAGCCGTTCGGCGTCATCCTTCAGCGGGGCGATTTCGGCATCGGCACCTTCGACGGGTTGAACGGCGAGATGGTCCTCCTCGACGGCATCGTCTACCAGGTGCTCGTGGATGGAACGGTCGCGCGGCCCGGACCCGACGCGATTTCGCCGTTTGCGACGGTGAAGTTCTTCGACCCCGAGCAAAGAGGCGACATCGCGGAGACGCTGACCTACGAGGAAACGCGGAAACACCTCGACAGCGTGCTGACCACGCGCAATGTTCCGCTCGCAGTTCGGATCGAAGGCACGTTCGAGTATGTCCGCGCGCGGAGCGTGCCTGTGCAGGAGAAACCGTATCCGGCGCTGAGCAGCGCGCTGGAGCACCAGCGCATTTTCGAAATGACCAACGTGACGGGAACGGCAGTCGGCTTTCGTTTTCCGACCGCCCTTACCGGTGTGCAGGCGGACGGGTATCATCTGCACTTCGTCACGCAGGACCGGAGCGCGGGCGGACACCTCCTGGATTTCCGGCTCGGCGATGTGAAGTATGAACTGGATTACGCGCACGACCTGTTGCTGGAGCTTCCTTCGTCGGGCGATTTCTATAACTTGCGTTAAGAGGCTCGACAGAGTCCCGCGAGCCGCCGTTTCCGTTGTTTGTCTGCTTGCTGCGTTCACCGCCGGCTGCGCGGTCCAGGACGCGCGGCGCCCTCCCGCCGCGGCGGAGGAGATGAAGCGTCCGGCGGAAGAACAGGATCATCTTTCGCTGCATCACCATTTCCTGCAAGGGGAGCCGTTGCCGGAGCCCGCGTTCGCGCTCGCGCAACCCGGCGACGATGGTCCCGTGGACTACGCCCGGTTCGGCGTGTTCCGAAGCACGGGCACGCACGACTACAAGTATCAGGTGAAAGACTTCGAAGGCCTTCAGGCCGCCGTGGGCGAAGGTATCTATCCGAACCAGCAGGCGGTTCGGAGCAACCCCGCGTACCAGGAACTGCGGCAAGCCGGAAAACTGCGCGTCCGGCACTGGGACGCGCTCAAGCTTGATGATTTGCAGGCGGCGTTCTTCATCTGGGCGATGGCGCCCGAGGAAGACGGGGTGAAGGCATTCTTCACCGCGACGGTGCTCGAGAAGGCGGGGCTCATCACGCACGCGATCAAGGCCTACGAGGCGGTCGTGATCCACTTCCCGCGGTCCGCCTGCTGGAGCGCGGACGGCAAGTTCGTCTGGTATGTCGGGCCCGTCGCAATGGGAAACATCCAGCGCCTGTGCAGCCAGTATCCTTCGCTGGGCTGGCGGTACGAAGGCGGGTTTGTGCAGGTGCGGAACGGCGACGACACCAACCTGGGCAACGATATCGTCAGCGTCCGGCCCGGCCGTTTCGTGCGGTGCGGCCCCGGCGAGCGCATCGCGGCGCTGCCGGATTTGCGGACGATGGACGTGGTCCAGCGGCGCGGGTCGGGACGCGTGCAGGCGCTGAAGTATGCCAACGGACACTGGCAGCTCATGGTGGACGGCCAACCGTTCATGGTCCGCGGCGTGACCTACGGACCCACAGAGATCGGGTATGGCCCGGTGAACGATCCCGCGTTCGGCTCGCGCTGGCAGTTCACGGACAAGAACAGCAACGGGCTGGTGGATGCCGCGTACGAGGCGTGGGTGGACGATGACGGGGCCGGCGCGCGGGGCCCGGGCGAGCCGCCGGTCGGCGATTTTCAGTTGATGAAAGACATGGGGTGCAACGCGATCCGGTTCTTCGTTCGCACGCGCGGCGAGGAATACGATCCGTCGGACGTGAACAAAGAGCTGTTCCGCGACCTGTACGAGCGCTTCGGGGTCGCGGTGATCGCGGGCGATTTCCTCGGCGCCTACACGGTCGGCTCCGGCGCGCGCTGGGAAGAGGGAACGGATTACACGGACCCGGAGCAGCGGCGGCGCATGAAGGAAGTGGTGCGGCAGAAAGTGTTGGATCTGCGGCGCGAGCCGTGGGTGCTCCTTTGGCTGCTCGGCAACGAGAACAACATGCGGGGGGATTACAGCGGCGTCAACGCGACGCGGACCAACGCGGGGAAGCATCCGCGCGAGTACGCGGAGTTCGTGAACGAAGTGGCGGAGATGATCCACGAGCTGGATCCCGATCGCCTCGTGGCGATCGGCAACATGGAAACCGGGCTGGGCGAGTATTACAGGCAATACGCGCCGGCGGTGGATGTGTTCGGGATCAACGCGTATCGCGGCGCGAACGGTTTTGGAGGCTTGTGGAGCGAGGCGCGGGAGGTGTTCGACCGGCCGGTGTTGATCCTGGAGTACGGGTGCGACGCGTACGCGGAAGGGAAGGGCCCGGACGAGGATGCGCAGGCGGCGTATCATCTCGGGTGCCTGCGGGATATCGTGCTGAACAAGGCCGGCGGGGACATGGAAGGCAACTCGATCGGCGGGGTGATTTTCGAATACTTGGACGAATGGTGGAAGGCCGGCGACGATCCGAACACGCAGTCGCTTCACGGACAAGAGTCGGGTTCAATGCCTGACGGGCATGCGCACGAGGAATGGTTCGGCATCGTGGGGCAGGGCAGCGGAACGGACAGTCCCTTCGAGCGCCGGCTTCGCAAGGCGTACCGGCTTTACGCGGACTGCTGGGCGCGGGATTGAAGACCTGCCGAAGACGGACCGGGCAGCGAGCCCCTCCCGGAACGCCGCGAACGTTGTGAACGGTTCAGGGAGGGCCCGCGGCTCGCGGGCCGAAGCTTGGCGAAGGAGGGCCGGCGGGCCGAAGACCGGGCAGCGAGCCCTCCTTCGGCGGGCTTCGGCTTCAGCCGCCGCGGATGCGCCGATATGGAAATCGGCGCTACGTAGCGCCCCTGTTTTTCCAATGTCTGGAAAACCCGGCCAAAAAGTTTCCAACCCGCCACAGCGGGCAAGTGTCTGGGAAATCGCGGTTTTTCCGCTGCGCTTGACACCCCGATGATGTTTGCTAGCATGTGCCGCTCGACATTCCACCCGGAACGTTTCTTGAAAGGACAATAGAGGAGACAACTATGGCCAAGCAGGCGAAGAAGCAGTACGTATTTTT
The DNA here is from genome assembly GCA_022704185.1 of Verrucomicrobiota bacterium. Lineage (GTDB taxonomy): Bacteria > Verrucomicrobiota > Kiritimatiellia > CAIQIC01 > JAGNIJ01 > JAKJGV01. The sequence goes on along the minus strand of JAKJGV010000001.1, from coordinate 78,752 downwards.
CTACGGTTTCGGTAAGAAACACACCGAAGGCGACGCATCCATGAAGGCGGTTCTCGGCGGCAAGGGCGCGAACCTGGCCGAGATGGCGAATGCGGGGCTGCCCGTGCCGCCCGGCATCACGATTTCCACCGAGGCGTGCGCGTACTACAGCAAGCACGGCCACGCTCATCCTCCCGGAATGTGGGACCAGGTCAAGGCCCAGCTCGGCAAGCTGGAAAAAATGATGGGCAAGAAGCTCGGCGACCCGCGCGATCCCCTTCTCGTTTCCGTCCGCTCCGGCGCCGCGGTATCCATGCCCGGCATGATGGACACGGTGCTCAACCTCGGCCTGACGGATCGTTCGATCCACGGCTTCATCAAGCAGACCGGCAACGAGCGCGCGGCGTGGGACTGCTATCGCCGTTTCATTGACATGTTCGGCGACGTGGTGATGGGTCCGACGACCGGCCTCGAGCACCACGATTTCGAAGTCGAGATGCAGGCGCTGAAGGACAAGTACGGCGTGAAACAGGACACGGACCTGACCGCCGAGCAGCTCAAGGAGCTGTGCGGGATCTACGAGCGCGTGTACCAGAACAAGGTTAAGAAGCCCTTCCCGCAGGATCCGATGGAGCAGCTCCGCCTGTCCATCAACGCGGTGTTCAACAGCTGGGACGGCGATCGCGCGGTGAAGTATCGCCAGATCAACAAGATCACCGGGCTCCTCGGCACGGCGGTGAACATCTGCACGATGGTGTTCGGCAACATGGGTGACACCTCCGGCACGGGCGTGGCGTTCACGCGCGACGGCTCGACCGGCGCGGCGAAGCCGATGGGCGAGTACCTGATCAACGCGCAGGGCGAAGACGTGGTGGCCGGCATCCGCACCCCGCGGCACCTCGACGAAATGCCCAGCGAAAAGAGCCCCATCTGGAAGAAGGCGCACGAACAGTTGATCAAGATCATGAAGCGCCTCGAAGAGCACTACAAGTACCCGCAGGACGTGGAGTTCACGGTCCAGAACGGCAAGCTGTGGATGCTCCAGACGCGCAACGCGAAGCGCACCGGCCTCGCGGGCGTCCGCTGGGCGGTGGAGATGGCGACGGGCAAAGACACGAGCACCGGCGCGGCGCTGCCGAAGGTGCTGGCCCCGAAGGAAGCGATCAAGACCCTTTCCGGCGGCGACCTGGAACAGCTGCTGTTCCCGATCTTCGATCTCGCCGAGGAAAAGAAAGCCGAAGTGATCGCGACGGGACTGCCGGCGGGTCCGGGCGCGGGCGTGGGCAAGATCGTGTTCTTCGCGAGCGACGCGGAAGACATGATCAAGAAGAACAAGGACGAGAAGGTCATTCTCGTCCGCCACGAGACGAGCCCCGAGGACGTCGGCGGCATGTGGGCGGCGCAGGGCATTCTGACGAGCACGGGCGGCATGACCTCGCACGCGGCGGTAGTCGCGCGCGGCTGGGGCAAGTGCTGCATTACCGGCGCCAGCGACCTGCAGATTGACTACAAGAACCGCCAGATCAAGGTGGACGGCAAGGTGCTGAAGGAAGGCGACTGGATCAGCCTTAACGGCTCGAACGGCGTGGTTTACAAGGGTCAGATCCCAACGCAGGCGAGCCCGGTGGTGCTGGGCGTGGTCGGCGGCAGCAAGGAAGCCCGCAAGCATCCGATCTACAAGATGTACAAGCAGGTTTCCGACTGGTCGGACGAGTTCCGGAAGATGAAGGTCCGCACGAACGCGGACACGCCGAAGGACTCCGAGGCCGCCCGCGCGTTCGGCGCGGAAGGCATCGGCCTGTGCCGTACCGAGCACATGTTCTTCGAGGGCGAGCGCATCTGGGCGGTGCGCGAGTTCATCCTCGCGGAGACGACCGAGGCGCGGAAGAAGGCGCTGGCGAAGTTGCTCCCGCTGCAGCGCGGCGACTTCGAAGGCATCTTCACCGCCATGAACGGACTGCCGGTGACCATCCGGCTGCTCGATCCGCCGCTGCATGAGTTCGTGCCGCACTCGGAGAAGGACCAGGCGGAGATGAGCCGACGGCTGGGCGTTCCGGTCGAACAGGTGCAGGCGCGCGTCAAACAGCTCCACGAGTTCAATCCGATGCTGGGCCATCGCGGCTGCCGGTTGTCGGTGACGTATCCCGAGCTCTGCGAAATGCAGGCCCAGGCGATCATCGAGGCGGCGTGCAACGTGGAGAAGAAGAAGATCAAGGTGTTGCCGGAAATCATGGTGCCGCTGATCGGAACGAAGGCGGAGCTGGATTTCTGCACGGACATCATCCGTCGCGTGGCGGACGGCATCATCAAGGAGCGCAAGGCCAAGGTGAAGTACATGGTCGGCACGATGATCGAGATCCCGCGCGCGGCGCTGACGGCGGACCGGATTGCGGAGACGGCCGAGTTCTTCAGTTTCGGCACGAACGACCTGACGCAGATGACGTTCGGCTTCAGCCGCGACGACATCGGCGTGTTCCTGCCAGACTACCTGGATCAGAAGATTCTGCCGGTGGATCCGTTCCAGACCCTGGACGCGGAAGGCGTGGGCCAGCTTGTGCAGATGGGCGTGAAGAAGGGTCGCGATGCGCGGCCCGACCTCAAGTGTGGCATCTGCGGCGAGCACGGCGGCGATCCGGCCAGCGTGAAGTTCTGCTACAAGGTGGGGCTCAACTACGTGAGCTGCTCACCGTATCGGGTGCCGATCGCGCGGTTGGCTGCGGCGCAGGCTGCGCTGGGCTGATTCGCAGAAGGGCATAGAGACTGCTGACTTGCGCGCCGCCGAAAGGTGGCGCGCAAGTTGTTTTGGAGCACCGGCGACGGGGCCCGGGGCTGTCTCAAGACCTGTTGAGTTTGTTTAGTGCAAGATCTCCTGCGGGCTTGCCCGCAGGAATCCAAGTTCATCAGGCTATGAGGAAAGGACCAAATCGCAAGGAGCCAGAATAGAGCGAAAGGCGGAGGTGCCCGATGCTTTCGCTCCTTGATGGCTCCTGTTGGTTTCGGTTGAGTGTGTAACCTGCAAACTTCGGCACCTGCGGGCAAGCCCGCAGGGGGCCTTTGTTGTGACATGCCCCGGTTGTGAGACCGCTTCGCCCTCCCGCTGTTCCAAGCGCAGCCCGCAGAAGCTTGATTTCCTCCCATCCTTCCGCAATGATACCCGAGAAGGAGCTCTTTTCCGCCGCTTTCGCGTTACGCGGGAGCAGCGGACCCTAATGCCATGGCGATGGAACTCGAAGATCAAGGCATCAAGATCTACCTGCGCGAGATCGGCCAGACGGAGTTACTGACGATCAAGCAGGAGGTGGAGCTCGCCAAGCGCATCAAGAAGGGCGACGAGGAAGCGCGGCAGCTGATGATTCGCGCGAACCTGCGCCTGGTGGTCAAAATCGCCTACGACTACGCCCGGTACGGGCTCCCGCTGCTCGACTTGATCTCCGAGGGGAACATCGGCCTGATGAAGGCCGTGGAGCGTTTTGATCCGAAAAAGGGCGGCAAGCTGAGCACCTACGCCGCGTGGTGGATCAAACAATCCATCAAGCGCGCCTTGGCCAACCAGAGCAAGACGATCCGCCTGCCGGCGCATCTCGTGGACAAGATTTCCAAGATGCGGAAAGTGCATTACCAGCTCATGCAGAAGACCGGCCGCGAGCCGACGAGCGAGGAAGTGGCCAAGGTGCTGAAGGTTCCGGCCTCGACGGTTTCCCAGTGGACGACCTTGTCGCTCAGGCCCACCTCGCTGGACGCGCCGATCGGCGATGAAGACAGCGGCGAATTCGGAGACATCATCGGCGACGACAAGGCGAGGACGCCGTTCGACGAGATCAACGATCGCCAGTTGCGAAAGGAAGTAGAGGGCCTGATTGACCGTCTGGGCAAGCGCGAGCGGGAGATTCTCAAGTACCGGTACGGGCTGCGGGGCGTGAAGCCGGAAACGCTGGAAGTGGTGGGCAAGCGGTTCCGGATCACGCGGGAGCGGGTGCGGCAGATTCAGAATGCCGCGGTGGTCCGGCTGCGCGAGATGTTGGACGAGAACGATCAACCGAGACAACGGAGGACGGTACCAGTATGAGCGTGGAACGGTTGAAGACGGCGATTCGCGACGTGCCGGATTTTCCCAAGCAGGGCATTATCTTCAAGGACATCACGCCGATACTTGCCGACCCGGAGCTCTTCCGGTTGGCGGTGAGCACGTTCGCGAGCCGGCATCGCAAGAGCCGCATTGACAAGGTGTGCGTGGTGGAAGCGCGCGGCTTCATCTTCGGTTCAGCGGTGGCGTACGAGTTGGGTGCGGGGCTGATTCCGATTCGGAAGAAGGGGAAGCTGCCGTATCAGACCAACGAGGCCTCGTACGATCTCGAGTACGGCACGGCGACGCTCCAGGTGCACGTGGATGCGTTGGAGAAGGGCGCGCGGGTGCTGTTGATAGACGATCTGCTTGCGACCGGCGGCACGGCGCAGGCGTCCGCGGGTTTGATCGAGAAGCTGGGCGGCGAGATTGTCGAGATTCAGTTTCTTATCGAGCTGGCATTTCTGAAGGGCCGCGAGAAGCTGAAGAAATACAACGTTTTCGCGCCGATTGTCTTTTAGGCGGCCGGGCCGCACTTTTACAAAAAACCTGCCGGCGGGTACCCTCATTGCAGTTGTCTTTAGGCATCCGGTTGTGCTAAAAAGACCCAAAGCCATGGGAACGATCCCGCACGGGGTTGTGCCTGAGGTGGATTTGTGTCATTGGGGAGGTGTATATGCGCCCGCATAAGCCCTGTGCTCGATGGAACCCCCGTCTTTTCCTCCTGGCCGTGGCGTGTTGCGCGATAGCGGGGCCGGCACTTGCATTCGACGCATTCATCACCATGCAGGACGGCTACTTCTTCGATTCCGCCACGGGCAAGCCGTGGGTTCCGCACGGCATTGCGTACCAGACATGGAATCGGCCGCTCGGCGTTTGGCAGACCTTCGACCAAATTGACTACGACCTCGACGAGTTCGTGAAGATGGGCGCGAACTCGGTCCGCATCGATATGGTGTGGAAACACATCGAGGAGGACGCGGACAACCAGTTCAAGTGGGAGAATTACGACTACTTCGTCGACGCGTGCGAGAAGCGCGGCCTCCGCATCTTCGCGCTGATCGGCTACCAGTGGCCGCCCGACTGGTTCCCGGACGAGTGGTATACGCAGCATCCGCCGGAATATGACTCCGGGGGCATCTATCACTCGACGCGCTGGCAGTCGGATATCATCAACTACGAGCATCCGGATGCGCGCGCCCAGTACGCGGCGTGGATCAATGCGGTCTGCGCGCGCTACAAGGATTCCAAGGCCATCGTGGGATGGATCGTCGGCAACGAGTACGGGTACCTCGGCCTGTGGAGCGGCCTGCTCGACGGCTATGACCCGGAGAGCGAGGCGGCATTCCGCACGTGGTGTTCGAACAAGTACAGCAACATCTCCAACGTCAACGACCTGTGGGGCACGTCGTATTCCGGCTTCGACGACATCTGTTTCGTGGAACAGTACCGCGCCTACGGCGTGGAGGGCGCGATCTGGGCCGACATGGTTCAGTTCCGCGAGGACTCCATCGCGGACTTCACCGCGCTCAGCGCGTCCGCGGCCAAGGGCGCGGACACGAACCACCTGATTTCCTATTCAACGGTCGGCATGCAGTGGGGCGAGGAGGACTGGCGTTACCACGCGGAGGACCGCGGGAAGATCACCGCGGCCGCGGAGGATATCGGCGCGTCCATAGACTTCTTCAGCGTGAACAACTACCCCTGGTCCATCCTCGGCCACGAGTCTCAGCAGGGCCATTGGGGAATCACCTATACGAAGAAGGTGGCCAAGGTCCCCGTGCTCTATTCGGAGACCGGGTTCACCAGCTCGGAAACGATGTGGCCGGGCCTGACCGAGCTTCGCCAGGGACCGCTTATCCGCAATTCGCTGTGGGAGAGCCTGCAGGTGGGCGCGATCGGCACGCACATCTTCACGTGGCAGGATCGCCCGTTTATCACCGATCGCGAAAAGGGCTTCGGCATTGTCTATGCCGACCGCGTCATCAAGCCGGCCTACTGGACCTCGCGCGACGTGTTCACGCTCATGCGCCAGATCGGCATTTCCGACCGGCTCAGCGGGTCCACGGACCCGAAACCCAACATCGCGTTCCTCTGGACCGACGCGAACGATTCCCAGTACAACCGCTACGAATGCGAAATGCAGCAGCTTGCGGGCGCGCTGGAGCGTCTCGGGTATGAGCCGAATTTCATGGATCTCAACGAGCTTGCGGCCGGCGGTTACACGAACTACCGCGTGGTCATCCTGCCGCGCAACATGCGTGTCGAGCGCGAGGTGCCGGGCTCCGGCGGCAAGGGCGTGCTGGAGTTCCTGCGCACGGTTGTGATCCCCGCGGGCGTTCACGTGCTGGCTTCGGCGGACCTGCCGGGCATGCAGGATCCGAACGGCCTCGCGATGACCAATTTCCTGGACCAAGTGGAAGCGCTGTTCGGCATTGATGCGACCGACATCGGCGGCTACGAAGTGCCGCAGCGCACGCACGAATATGTTTCGTGGTATTGGGCGCCGATAGACGTCCGCTTCAACACCAACGCGGCGGGCCCGCTGACCAACGGCTACGTTTACCGGCCGTACACGTGGAAATACAGCGACGAAATCCGCGTCACGAACGGCGGAGTGCTCTGGGCGGAAATGGATTCGCGTCGCAACAAGGGCTTCGAAATGGGGCCGTACAGCAGCACAAACATTCCGGAGTGGGACGGGGTGTGGGGCAACGTAGCACCGCACGACGACTGGGGTTGGGCGCTGGACGGCACGAACATGCTTCAACTGTGGGGCGATTCCGGGCTCTGGCAGGACTTTCCCGTCGTGCCCTTCGGGCGCTACACCGCGAGCACGTACCTGCGCTCGAACACGAACGATCCCCTGTCCGGCGGCGCGTGCGCGAGCATCAGCATCGAGTGGCTGGACGAGGACGGCGAAAGCCTCGGCACGAACATCAGCGCCCTGCTGACCGACGCCACGCCGGACGAGGATTGGGTGCGCTACGAAGTGGAAGCGATCGCTCCATCCAACGCGTGGACGGGACGGCGCCTGATCCGCGTCGGCCCCTCAACGAACACCGCGAACCTGCTGAGCAACGGCGGGCTCAGCGGTTCGGGCGCAGAGCCCACGGGGTGGACGTCGTGGAACGACGGCAACGCCGACCCGGATGCGGGAACGTACCGAACCGCGACGCCGTCCTGGGCGTTCTGGTGGGACAGCGGCATCTGGCAGGAGGTCACGAGCGGGTTTGAAGTCGGCGACAGCATCAAGTTCGGCGGGTACCTCTACACGCCTTCGTGGGACACGCTGCGCGGCGGCGACAAGCACGGCATCATCCAGGTCGAGGTTTACAGCAACGCCGATGTGATGGCGACATGGTCCGCGGCGCCGACGATCTCCTCCAACAGCGCGAGCAACACGTGGGTCTACACGGAGGGGACCGGCGCGGTTCCCGCCGGGGCCACCGCGCTCCGCCTGCTCGTGCGCTGCAACGGCAGCGCGGGGGACGGACGCTTCCTAGCGGATGACATCTTCCTCGCGCGCACGACAGCGCGCGGGTCCGTTTACGTGGACCACAAGCAGTGGTCGCCCGCGATGGTCGTGAAGGATCACGGCACGGCGAAAGCGGCGATATTCCTTTACAGCGTCGGCGACAACAAGCCGGACGGGGACGAGGACAGCCAGCCGGATCCGCTGCCCTGGAAGTGGCGGTACGAGATTCTCGGTTCGGTTGTGAGCAATTACTTCGGCGTCCAGCCGCCCTTGCGGGCGAGCGGCACGAACGCCTACCTGTGCCTCGCCGACTACCGCACGTGCGCCGACGGCTCGATCCTCATGCAGGTGAAGAACTACCTCTACGACACGAACCAGCCGAACGGCGGGTCGCCCCAGACGTTCACCATCACGGGCGACATGCTGGCGGGCAAGACGCTGCGCGCGTTCGAGCAGGCGCGCATCCTGGAGACCAACTGCAACGGCACCTTCTTCATCACGCTCGCGCCGGACGGGCAGGAGATGATTCACGCATACGATCCGCCGACGAACCAGACGATCGTCCAGATCGTCAACACCCCGTCCATCTTGCATCCGTTCGGCGATCAATGCTACGGGCTGACCGTCCGCTACGACACCGTCGGAGATTCCGGCCTCACGCTGATGATCGCGTTCATGCACGCCGGCAGCGACGGCGAGTGGATCACGAACAAGATGTACCAGGTCCTCTCCACGAACGCCGTGAGCGGACCGGGCGAGCATACGTTCTGGATGTGGATCCCGGACCCGGACATGAACGATCCCGATTACATGTCCACGCCCGAAGGCGGCGATTATGTCTTTCGCGCGTGGCTGGAGGACGCGTCGAGCAATGTCGTCGCGGAAACGGAGACCCAACCCACGCGCCTGCTCTGGGGCATCACGCCGACCGAGGTCATGCCGACCGAGATCAGCAAGGGCGACACGACGAACATCGTGGTCAAGTGGGAGGATCTCCACGAGCAGTTGTACTGGCAGAACACGCCGTTGAGCCGGCAATCCGCGTACCCGCAGCGCATCGCGGTGTTCCGTTCGACGAAGACGCAGGCGGTGTACCCGGATCATTTCGACCGGGTGAACGCGGTGTGCGACTGGCTCGAAGCGCACGGATATGTTTCGGCGAACGAGCAGGATATCCGTTTCGACAACGTGTGGGTGATGCCGGTGGGCGGGGATGGGCCGGAAGAGGCCGTCCTTGTTTTTGCGGACGACATGGAATCGGGCACGAACGGCTGGACGGCGGACGGCTTGTGGCACCAGGCGGAAACGTACTCTTCGAGCCCGACCACGAGCTGGATCTACAACGACGGGTCGGACTACGACACGGGCGGCCGCAACTACGGATCGCTGGTCACGCCGTGGATGACGCTTTCCAACGCGGAGGCGGGCGCGTCGCTTTCGTTCCGCAGCCGGCACGACACCGAGGTCCCGGGCACAACGTGGGATCGCAAAGTGGTGTACATCACCACCAACGGCACGCAATGG
>JAKJGV010000001.1:50755-69686 GCA_022704185.1 Verrucomicrobiota bacterium | reverse complement strand
TGCGCGTGTCGGGTTCGAACGGAATATGGAAGACCTACAGCGCGGACCTCGCGGCATGGGCCGGTTCCGCGGTCCGCATCCGGTTCTTCTTCGACACGGCGGACGCCATGTACAACCAGTTCGAAGGCTGGATGGTGGACGACGTGGAAGTCGCCACGCGATCGGGCGCGCGGCGCGATGTGTTCGAAGACGACATGACGGATACGACGAACTGGGTTTCCGGCGGGCTGTGGCGGCTCACGACCGACCGCTCCGCGTCGGGGCCGCAGAGCTGGGTCTACAACGATGGGGACGACTACAGCACCGGCGCGCGTTCGCAGGGCTCGATCCTGTCCCCGTGGCTCGACCTTTCCCGCGCGTCGTCCGCGCAACTGAGTTTCAAGAGCTGGTACGAGACGGAGGATGAAGGCACGACCTGGGATCGCAAGCAGGTCCTGGCGAGCACGAACGGGACGGCGTGGACGCGCATTCATCTCGTCAGCGGCCCATCGGAGGAATGGACCACGGAGCAGGTGGATCTTTCCGCGTATGCGGGAGGGCAGGTCCGGTTGCGCTTCCATTTCGATTCGGTGGACGGCCAGAACAACGGGTTCGAGGGCTGGTATGTGGACGATGTGCAGGTAACCGCGCCGGAGGGCCTGGGCGCGCAGGTGTTCTCCGAGGGCGCGGAAGAAAGCACCAACACGTTGACGATGAGCGGGCTGTGGCACCAGGCGTCCGATCTGGCGTCGGCCGGTTCATACAGTTGGGCCTACAACGACGGCACGGACTTCGACACCGGCGGACCCAACAGCGGCGAGCTGGTGACGAGGTGGATCGACCTGATGGCGGGTTCCGGCGCGGCGCTCCAGTTCAAGAGCTGGTACGAAACGGAGGACTCGGGCACGGCCTGGGACCGCAAGCTGGTCTACATCACGACCAACGGCGAGGACTGGGTGCAACTCCGCCAGGTCACGGGCCCGATGCGCGCGTGGACGGCGCAGACCGTGGACCTCAGCCCTTACGCGGGCGGGCGGATCCGTCTCAAGTTCCTCTTCGACTCGGTGGACGGGACGCACAATCAATACCGGGGCTGGTACCTGGACGAGATCACGGTGCGGCTGGTGGGCCGCGATTTCGCGTTCTTCGAGTCGTTTGAAGATCCGGCCGCGTACGCGACCAACTGGACCCGCGAGGCGGGCGCCGGGAACTGGGATCTCTCGCACGACACGCTGCGCGCGTGGCGCATCGGGAACGACGACAACATCGTGGGCGGGGGCGACGGGAGCTGGAGCAATTACATCGTCAGCGCGGACATCCGGTACGACCGGCAGGGACCGTATTTCAGCGACGCCGAGCTGTACGTTCGCTACCAAGACCGCAACAACTACGTGAAGGTCGGGATCCGGAACTTCTACGAGTTCTGGCGGCTGAAATACACGGTGCGCGTGGACACGAACTTTGTCGAGCAGGGCTGGATCCACTCGTTCAGCAAGACGAACCGGCCCATCGAGGGCGCGTGGTACAACCTGAAGGTGCGCGCGGAAACGAACACCTTCACCGTCTATTTCGACGGCGAGAATGTCGGCTCGTTCAGCACGGCGCATTTCCCGGCGGGGCGCATTGCGGTGGGCAGCCAGGCCGCGCAGCTCGGCATCTGGGAGCCGCAGCGCGGGTACTACTTCATTGATGACGACGAATACGCGTTCTGGTCCGCGAACGAAGGCGAAATCGTAACGCTCGGCACGCCGCTGAACCTGGATTGGGGCTATCTGAAGACGTTTTTCCCGATGCTGATCCTGCCGGGCACGTACGTGATGAGCGATACGGAAGTGGCGAATGTCTGCGCGTGGATCACGAACGGCTTCTTCAGCCTGATGGCGACCGACGGCGGCGTGGCGAAGCTGGATGAAAACGGCGATCCCGATCCCGGCCGAATCGAATCCGTGTTCGGCGTGGATTCGACGATGCACGCGCTCGAAGGGCTCGGCTATGCCGAAATCGGAACGAACATTCATTACACGACGCTGGATTACGCGCCGGAGCAGGTCGTGGAACTCGATGGTTCCGCGAATGCCTGGAGCAAGCTGGGGCAGGGGCTCAACCTCGCGACGATGCATGCCGGCTCGACCTCCGCGCCGGCGTTCATCTGCAACGTGCTCACGCAGCGGATGGATTCGCCGCCGAAGGTGTTCTGCTTCAACTACGCGGTGGACACGGGCGGACAGTTGACGAACGAGAGCCGGTGGGTCGCGCAGCGCGCGCTCGAATGGCTGCAGAGCCAGACCTACATGCTGCAACTGGAGCTGAAGTACGTGCTGGTGCCGACCAACCCCAACCTCGACATCGTGGTGTTCTCCACGAATTTCTGGACGCTCAACGGGTGGGGCACGAACGACATCACGGTGAACATCCCGATGGACAATTGCATGACGGGCACCAACCTGTATTGGGTCCTGTTCACGTATCCGTGGGACGCCACGAACGCGTGGATGACGCACCGCGGCTTCTACTCGGCGGCGAACGACGGGATCTTCACAACGCTCGACGGTATCGGGCTGCAGCTGCTGGGCATCACGGACGTGGCGTATGCCGGGCGCGACTGGGACATGTGGGTGGCGTACAACACGCAGGGTTCGAACCTGCTCGCTCACTTCGGCCTGAAGAAGCGCGGCCAGCTGCGGCAGGAAGACAACTTCAACGACGGCGCGGCGGACGGCTGGACGATCACAACGAACGCGAATATCGAATGGGCGGCCACGAACAGCGCTGTGCGCGCGACGGTGGTCGGCGCCGGCGGGTACGCGTGGATCGCGAGGGACGGCCTCAGCATCACGGGCCAGAACATCACGGTCGAGTACGACGTGCGCTTCGCGGGCGGCGCGACGAACGCCGGTGACGGCGGGGTCGTGTTCCGCGGCGTGCCGCTGGGCGTTACGCCTGGGGCGGCGGGCTGGCGCGCGGGCGTGACGAATCTCTACACCAACAACCTTCCGGTCACGGGCGTGTGGCATCACGTCATGCTGAGCGTGCGCGACGGGGACCCGTGGCTGCGCAGCGATTTGCTGGTAGACGGCAAGGTGGTTTTCCTCAACGAGCCGATCGAATCCACGAATTGGGGCGCGCCGGTGCTCGCGCTGTTGAGCCCGTATCACGGCGGTTGCGTGGAATGGGACAACTTCCGCGTGGCGGACGAGGAGTATTCGCTCACGACCCAGAGCGTCAGCGGCGTGTTCTCGCCGATGGAGGAAGGAAACTTCTGGGGCAGCCTGCCGGACTACGATCCGGACAAATGGGAATTCGACGGAACGGCGCTGGGCGGGCGATACGAGTGGTACATCTACTTCAAGGGCGAAGGGGTCAACGCCTACAAGCGTGGCGGCGTCTTCTTCGCGCCGCGGCTGATGGTGGAGGACGAGGACTTCCCGGCCGACTTCTACGCGGGCGACACCGTGTTCGTGCCGGTTGAGTGGGAGAATCTCGGGACGAACGAGCTGCCGGCGTACCTGACGCTCAACCTGCAGAACCCGTATGCGGACCAGATGTACACGACCAATACGTTCCTGGTCACGAACGGCTGGGGGAGCATGCTCTGCGAAGTGGCGGTGCCGGAAGACATGCCTTCGGCGGGCGACTACCAGTGGTCCGCGTACCTGTATCCGACCGGCGCGGCGAACGGCTGGCTGGAGAGGATCGGCTCCGACGACACGTTCCGGTTCAGCCCGCAAGGCACGCCGGTGGGGCCGGAAACCGTGATCTGGGTGCGCGCGGCGACGGGCGAGCAGTTCGCGGGGTACTCGGACCTCGGGATCCCGGAACCGGAAAACATGGCCTATTTCACGTGGAGCGGCGCCCACGACGGCGACTACACGGGCATCGCGGTGCCGGAAGGCGACAAGTGCTGGAAAGCGGATGTCACCGGAACGTACGCGGGCTGGGGCGTCTTTCACACGAACGGTCTCAAGGATTTGAGCGGGTTCAACTACCTCAAGTTCTGGGTCAAGACCGAGGAGCGGAGTTTGAAGATCCAGATCGAGGCTCCGCAGAGCGTCCAGTGGACGCTGTACCTCGACCAGATGGGCTGGGACGCCGCGAATGCCGGCCTGTGGCAGGAGATCACGGTGCCGATCACGAACTTCGGCTTCGCGACGCCGCCGACTAACGTGTACGGTTCGTTCCTCGCCACGCTCGAGTTCCTGCCGAGCCTGCGCTACTCCCTGCGGTCGCTCGACAACTCAACGACGTGGGTGGTCGGCGACGGCGGCGGTACGACGCACGGGCTCAACATCAAGTGCACGACCAACGGCGGCGCGCGCTGGGCGGGCGTCCCCGCGACGAACTTCGCGCTGACCACGTGGTACAACGTGGACTTCGTGGACGCGAACCGCGGCTGGGCGGTCGGCGGACTCAATATAATTGCCGGCACGACGAACGCGGGGCAGTCGTGGACCCTACTGACCAACGGGCTGCCGTTCAACAATTACTGGTATGCGCTGGAGTTCATCAACAGCCAGACCGGCTGGGCGTGCGGTTCGACGTCCATCGTGATGACGACGGACGGCGGCGCGACATGGACCAACCAGTTCGGCGCAAGCAATATCGTCCGCGCCATCCGTTTCTCCGACGAGAAGAAGGGCTGGGCGTGCGGCAACAACCTGCTGCTCACCACGACCAACGGCGGAACAACGTGGACGTATTCGCCCGTTCCGACGCCCGGGGTGTACTGGCGGGACCTGTTCTTTGTAAACTCCTCGACTGGATGGGCTTGCGGCTACAGCGGGTTGGTGTGCCGCACCACGGATTCGGGGAACACCTGGGAGCTGGCCGCGGGCGTGCCGGCGCTTACGAACCAGTATCTGTACGCGATGACGTGGGCGAGCGAGAGCAACGGCTGGATGGTCGGCAGCGGCGTCGACACCAATAACATGTACTTCACGCGCGACGGCGGCGCGAGCTGGAGCAACGCGAACAGCGGGCTCTCCGCCACGCTGCTCGACGTGGAGTTCTCCGACGCCAACCACGGCTTCGCCGTCGGCCAATCGGCCTACATCATGGCGACGACCAACGGCGCGGCGGCGACGCCGACCTGGACGCACGCGCTTCCAAACGCGCGGACATTCTACATTGATAACACAAGATGGACGGTGAACCCATGAAGAAGAAACAACATCGAACATTGAACGTCGAACATCGAACGTGGAAGGGCGTGGTCCTGGCCATGCTCCTCGCGACCTTCTTCACCCCGGCGTTCGGACAAACCAACCTGCTGTCCAACCCGGGGTTCGAGATCGGATACAGCGGGCAGCGGATGATGGACAGCATCAACAGCTGGATACCCGTGACGTATCCGGTTTGGGATTGGGGGCGCATCCGCAGCGCGGCAACAACCCCGACATACGCGGGAACGAACGCGTTCCAACTGGATGCTTATGCGAACTACAACAAGGTCATGGCGAGTCCGTTCGTCGCGAGCGCCGGCGTCGTATATGAAATCGAAGGATGGATGAAAACGCCCACGAACGCTTACTTCAGGCCGACCAACGGATTCTGCTATGTGAAGGTTGATTTCTACAACTCCTCGGGAGCGATGCTGGGCTTTTTCGGAGAGGACAGCATCGTGAAGTTCCGCGCCAACGGACCCACAAACTGGACTCGCTTCACAACAGGGCCGGTTCTTGCGCCCGCGGGAGCGGTGACGGGCCGCGCGATCTTCGGCTACTGCCCGGGTGGCGACGACTGGGGTCCGATTGGAGACCAGACCACGAGTGGATTTGTATATGTGGATGAGATGAAGTCGTTTACGAACACGGATCACCGGTCCGGGGTGATGAGCAATTACAGCTTCGAGGTGCGGACGTGCGACTACCTGCCTTTGACGAACATGCCCTACTGGCAGGGGTTTGGAACGGATGGCGGCGTGGTGACGAATCATCACAAGACCGGAGAGATGTCGCTGCAGATCTGGGGCGTGGACAGCCTGGCGGGGCAGCGCTGGACGGCGACGCGCAGCAACAAGTACGCGGCGGGCGCGTGGCTGTTCTCGACCAACTACACGACGACGAACGCCTGGGGGCAGGTGATTCTGCAGTTCGTGGATGCGGCGACGAACGTGCTCGTGGAATACGCGAGCGCGAAGTTCAACTCCGAGAGCACGAGCAATGCGTGGACGTATTTCGAGGCGATCGGCGTGGCGCCCAGCGGAACCGTTTACGGCCGGACCCTGGTCGGCATCGTCGGCGATGACACCGGCTTCGGAACCTCGACGATCTGGGTGGATGACGCCACGCAGCGCGTGGTCTCGACGGAAGGAACGACCGCGGGGCTGATCCATAACGGAGGGTTTGATGACGGGCCGACGGGGAATGCTTACGAGCTCGAGCCCGCCGGCGATCTGCCGTACTGGAGCTGGCTGGGCGGAGACAACGCGGGCTTCATCGCGCAGACCTACAATACCAACGGCGAGCAATCGCTGGCAATCACGTTCACGGAGAACGCGATGGCGCAGACCTTCGCGGTGGTGACGGGCAACAGCTACATCGTCGAAGGCTATATCTACAATCCCTCCTCGGAAGATTTCGCGGGCTCGGCCTATGGCACGCTTTCCCTTGAATTCTTCAAGGGCACGAACATGGCCTCGACGGTGGATTCACTGCATTTCACGAGCGCGTCGGCGAACGATTCGTGGATCAAATTCTCCGTCACAAACCGGGCGCCATGGCTCGGTGACGACGTCACCGGCCGCGTCGTCTGCGCGATCTACGGCCCGACCGGCAGTTACAGCGGGGCGCTGTACTTCGACGGCATTCGCGTGGATGAAACGCATGTTCCCGCCGCGAACTCACAGGCGGGCGCGCTGTGGAATCCGGGCTTTGAATACACTTCACGCGGGACCTTCCTGGAGTACCTCGACAACTGGGAAGGCGCGGGAGAGCTTGGGTCCGTGCAGGATACGTATAGCAAGAGCGGCAACCACGCGCTGAGGATTAACGGCATGGATAATCTGGCCTTCCAGACGTGGGAGGCCACGCAGGGCTGGCGCTATGCCACGTCGGCGGAGGCGTTCACGCCGGCCGCGGACCGGCTGGCGGGCGCCGAGAATCTGCACGCGGTCGTGCAACTGCAATTCCTTGATGCGAGCAGCAATCTGCTGAAGACGTACGAGAGTCCGTGGTTCACGACGAATATCGCGGCGGGTGCCTGGTCCAATCTTCAGGCTGTCGGCGCGGCGCCCTCCGGCTCGCGGTATGGCCGCACGCTCGTGGGGTTGTTCGGCGATGCCGACGGATTTGCCGGATCCGTGTGGTTCGACGACGCGACGCAGACCGTTGTCTCCACGACGGGCACGGTCGCGGGCCTGCTCGGCAATCCGGGTTTTGACGACGGCCCCACCGGCAACGCGTACGATCTGCAGGAAGACGAAGACCTGCCCTTCTGGGAATGGCTGGGCGGAACGAACGCGGGCTTCGTCACGGACAGCTACAAGTATGATAACGGACAATCGCTCGCGATTACCTATCCCGAAAACATGATGGCGCAGTCCTTCGTGGTTTCGACGGGCTACACGTACGCTTTCGAGGGATACCTGTACACCCCCGCAGCGGAGAAGCTCGAGGGTTCGGCATACGGTGTTCTGATCGTTGAATACTACCAGGACGGAGCGTTGATTTCGTCCGCTGAAAGCGATCATTTCACGAGCAGCTCGCCGTCGAACGAATGGGTGCGCTTCTCCGTTTCGCATCGCGCGCCGTGGGCGGGCAACACGGTCACCTGCCGTGTGCTGTGCGCGATCATGGGAAGCAGCGGCGGGTATGACGGCGCGGTCTATTTCGACGGCCTGAGCGTGACGGGCTCGTACGTCGGCGCGACGAATGTGCAGGCAGGTTCCGTTTGGAACCCGGGATTCGAGTACACCGAGCCCGGGACGGTGCTGGAGGGTGTTGACAGTTGGACCGCGCTCGGCGATGCGGGCGTGATCTCGGACGACTACAGCCGGTCCGGCGACAATTCTCTCAGGATTTATGGGCCGGAGACGCTGATTTCACAGGATTGGGAGGCGACGGAGGGCTGGAAATACGCGTCCGCGGCATGGGCCTACACCCCGGTGGCGGACCGCCTTGCCGGCGATCCCGAGCTTCATGCCGTGGTGATCATGCAGTTCTTCGACGGTACAGGAACGAACATGCTGATCAGCTACGAAAGCCCGTGGTTCACGACGGGCACGGTCGCCGGCGTGTGGTCGAATCTCGAAGTGATCGGCGTCGCGCCGCGCGGCTCCGTGTATGGCCGCACGCTGGTCGGGTTGCTGGGCCCGAGCGACGGGTTCGGTGGATCGGTTTATTTCGACGACGTGACGCAGCGTGTGGTTTCCACCAGCGGCACCATGTCCGGCCTGCTGCACAACCCGGGATTCGATGACGGGCCTTCGGGCAATGCCTACGATCTGCAGGAAACGAACGATCTGCCTTACTGGCAATGGACCGGCGGAACCAACGCGGGGTTCGTGGCGCGAGACTACAAGAAGAATGCCGAGCAGGCGTTTGTGATCACCTATCCGCTGAACAATGTCGCGCAGGACTGGACGGCGGAAGGCGGCCGTGCATACAAGGCGGAAGGATACCTGTTCACGCCAGCGTCCGCGAAGTTCGACACGGACGGAACATCCTTCGGGCGGATCGAGCTGTCGTTCTTCCTCGACGGCGATGACGAAGCGGACGTGGATTCCGCGGCGGTCTCCGCATCGTTCGGCGCGGACCAGTCGGCGGACACGTGGGTTTACTTCGCGGTTACGGGCATCGCGCCGTACGCGTCTGCTGTCACCGGAAGAGTGACCTGCACGATCGCCTGCACGGGGGATCCGGAAGAGGACGAGGATCTCGCGGGCGTGATCTACTTCGATCAGTTGACGTTGACGGAGATCGCGCTCACGGCGGATGTGGCCGTGGCGATTGCCGACTTGCCCGACCCGGCGCGGGTCGGACAGGAGCTGACGTATTCCATTTCCGTGACAAACAAGGGGCCACAGACGGCTGGCAACGTGGCAATCGTCAGCATACTGCCGGAAGGTGTGAGCTTCGATTCCTGCAATGTAAGTGCCGGATCGTACGATATTTCCGACGACACGATCACCTGCACGATGGGGAACTTGGCTTCAGGCGCGACGGGCGGAGTGGTGATCGTGGTGATACCCGAGGCGGCGGGCACGATCACGAACGCGGTATCGGCGACAACCAGCTCGACGGACCCCGTGAATGGCGACAATCGGGCGGAGGCGGCGACAGTGGTGCTGGCGCCGAACCGGCCGCCGGAGATCACATTGCCCGGGCCGCACACGCTGCCGGTGGGTGCGACGACGAGTTTCGTGGTTTCGGCGAGCGATCCGGATCACGATCCCGGCTTGACGCTTGAGAATACGCAGGCGCCGGCCGGCGCGACGTTCGACGGGACGAATTTCACATGGACGGCGGGCGCGGCATTCAGCGGGACGACGAATCTGTTGCTGTTTGTCGCGGACGACGGACAGGGCGCCGACAACAGCGTTGTGAGCAACAGCACGGTGATCATCGTGCCGTACGACTGGGACAGTGATTCGCAGGACGACGGCTGGGAGTGGGCGATGTTCGGGACGCTCGCGTGGGGGCCGAACGACGACGTGGATGAAGATGGAGCATTGAACTGGCAGGAGCGCATAGCGGGCACACATCCGAACCTTGCCGCGTCGGTGTTCAAAGTGCTGAAGGTCACGAGCCCGAACGGCAGCACGAATCACCAGGTGAAAGTCGCGACGGAACCCGAGAGGAAGTACACGATCTACTTCGCCGATCAGAACCTCTCCAACGGAACGCCGTGGTCGGCGTTCGCGGACACGAACTTCGGGGTTTGGATCGAGACCCGGTTGACCTCTACGAACTATACGTTCACGGACGACGAGGGCGCGGGCACGACGGGTGGCGCTCCGGCCTCGGGCCGGCGGGTGTACCGGGTCCGCGTGGAATGGCCCTAATAAGGCGCGTGGGGCGAGAGGGCAACGCCCCTTACGGGGCTCACTACGAACGGGCTTGTAGTCAGCGCCGTAAGGCGCGTTCTGCCCCTTACGGGGTTCACTACAAACGATTTACAGTAAGCGCACTTGACAGATCGGCCGGAATCTGGTACCGGTATCAGACAGAGAGTTGTTTCAGGGTTGTAGCCATGAGTCGTAGCGCGTTGTTCATCCTCGCAGTGTCGTCGTTGGTCCTGGTCGCGGTGTCTGCCGTGGAGGCCGATACCACGAACCTCGCGGCCGGCGAAGTGTTCGTCAACGGCGTCGCGACGGGAACCTACACCCGCACGCACTCGAGCGACAACAACTACCAGACGATCTCCGAAATCGAGACCCTGGGCAAACCTGCCACCCGCTACAGCCATCTCGAGCACAAGTGGACCTTCAACGTCACCGGAGGAGAGTCGGTGATGTTTCATGTCGAGGCGCATCACTCTGCTTCGACGGACGGCGACCATTTCGTCTTCGCCTACTCTCGGGACGGTTCGACATACACGGACATGCTCACCGTGACGAAGACTTCGGACAACAACACCGCACAAACCTTTGCGCTGCCGGCGGACCTGCACGGCACCGTCTTCATCCGCGCGCGCGACACGGACCGCACGCCCGGCAATCGCGCCCGCGACACGCTGTATGTGGACCACCTGTCTATTGTCTCAAGCGGCGAGCCGCCGCCCGTCGTGGACAACCTGATCCTGAATCCCGGGTTCGAAGAAGGAACGGTTTGCTGGTGGGGATACAACGACGTCGGCCTGACAGCCGTGACCTCGCCCGTGCACAGCGGCAAGTACGCGCTCCATGTCACCAACCGGAACTACTACTGGCAGGGCCCGATCCATGATTTGTACAACATCATGGCCAGGGACATGAGCTACTCGAACACCGTCTGGGTGCGGCTGGACGGGCCGGGCAGCGACACCGTGACGTTGACGATCCGGCAGATTACCGACAGCGGGGAAAGCTTCATTCACCTTGACTCGAAAACGGTGACCAGCGGCGCCTGGGTGCAGCTGTCCGCGCCGTTCACGCTTTCCTACACCGGCAGGCTGCAGGCGCTGCACATCTATGTCGAGGGACCGCAGCCCGGCGTGAACTTCTACGTGGACGAGATGGTGGTGCAGGGCAGCGGGGCGTGGGAGGAAGAGGCCAATGCGCGCATTGAACAGCTCCGCAAACGCGACATGCGGTTCCATATCTACGACGCGCTGGGCCGGCCGCTGACGAACGCGAACGTGGAGATTCGGCAGACGCGACGGCATTTCGCCTTCGGCAGCGCGCTCAGCCGGTCGGTCATCAGCAACCGCGCCTACGCGTCGTTCTTCACCAACCACTTCGAGTGGGCGGTGTTCGAGAACGAAATGAAGTGGGGCTACAACGAACGCGAGGAAGGGGACTTCTATTACGAGGACGCCGACGCGATGTACGCGTTCTGTGTGTCGAACAACATCCGCATGCGGGGCCATTGCGTCTTCTGGGAAGTGGAAGACTTCGTCCAGGACTGGGTGCGCTCCCTTGTCTCGAACACCAACCTGCTCATGGCGTCCGTGTCGAATCGCATGCGGGATGTGGCCGCGCGCTACGGCGAGCACATCGAACATTGGGACGTCAACAACGAGATGATGCACGGGAGTTTTTACTCCACGCACCTGGGCAGCAACATCTGGCCGTGGATGTTTCAGCAGATGAACGAAGCGGTCCCGCAGGCTCAGCTTTTCGTGAACGACTACGGCGTGGTCTCGTATTCCGACACGGACAAATACAAGGCGCACATTCAGTCGCTGATCTCGAACGGGGCGCCGGTGCACGCCGTGGGCGCGCAGTGCCACATGTTCGAACTGAACCCGTACCTGGTGCTGTCGCGGCTCGAATCGCTGGGCGAGCTGGGTCTTCCCGTGTGGTGCACGGAGTTCGACGTGGCGCATCCCGACGAGAATGTCCGCGCCCGCCAGCTGGAGATTTTCTATCGCAGCGCGTTCAGTCACCCGGCGGTGCACGGCATCCTGATGTGGGGGTTCTGGGCGAGCAATCATTGGCGGGGTGCCGATGCCGCGCTGGTGAACGCGGATTTCACGACCAATGCCGCGGGCCGCCGGTACGAGCAGTTGATGGCGGAATGGACAACGGTGACGAACCGGGTCACCGATGCAGCCGGAACGGCGCGCGTCCGCGGGTTTCACGGGACGTACCGGGTCGCCGTGACGCCTCAGGGCGGCGCAGCCGAAGTCTTCACGGTCGAGCTGGAGCCCGGCGAGGGGACGAACGAGGTGGTTCTCGTGGCGGCGGGCGCGGACTCGGACGGCGACGGGGTGCCCGACGCGTGGAAGACGTTCCACGGCATGGATGTGGGTGGTAAGGATGCGGGCGAGGATCCTGACGAGGATGGCCTGAGCAATCTCGAGGAGTACATCGCGTTCACGTGCCCGATGGATTCCTCGTCGCACGCGCGCGTGTACGCGTGGGGGGACGCGATGTCGCTTGAGTTCGAAACGGCGCCGCACCGCTTCTACGCCGTGGATCGGCGGACGAACCTGCTCGCTGGCGCATGGATTCCCTGGGCCGCGTGGAGGCAGGGCACGGGCGGTGCGATCACGTTCACCAATGCGCCGGATGGGTACTACCGGCTGAGGACACGGATGCCGTAAGGCGCGTGCGGAAGAACGCCCCCCTGACGGGGCTCACTGCGAACGGGCACGCCCCCCCTATTCCTTCATCCGGCCGGTTTTCTCCGATAAAACGCTTCGTATATCGCTTTTTAGCCCGTGTTGCGGGAACGAGACCGCACGGAAAAGCCCAACAAAATACTGGGTTGACAAAATGTCATAGATGTATTGTAATGCATCTAGGATGTAACATTTGGTTGTCCTGTATTTTGCGTCCTGGGGCGCTTGTCAGGGCCGTGCGACGAAAGGGGTTGGTCATGAAGAGTCTTACCACGCGGGTTCTCCTGCTCGGGCTCGTTCTTTTCACCGTGGCGTCGGCATTCGGGGGAATGCAGGCGTTCATCACGATGCAGGACGGCTATTTCTTCGATACCGCATCGGGCAAGCCGTGGGTGCCGCACGGGATCGCGTACCAAACGTGGAATCGTCCGCTCGGCGTCTGGCAGACGTTTGAGCAGATTGACTACGATCTCGACGAGATGGTGAAGATGGGCGCGAACTCGGTGCGCATTGACATCGTCTGGCAGCACGTCGAGGAGGATGCCGACAACGACTTCAAGTGGGAGAACTACGATTACTTCATCCAGGCGTGCGAGCAGCGCGGCCTGCGCATCTTCGCGCTGATCGGTTACCAGTGGCCGCCGAACTGGTTCCCGAACGAGTGGTACACGATGCATCCGCCGGAAGTCGATTCCGAGGGCATCCCGCACACGAACCGGTGGCAGTCCGACATCATCAACTACGAACATCCGCAGGCGCGCGCGCAGTACGCGGAATGGATTGGCGCCGTGTGCAGCCGCTACAAGAACTCGAAGGCGATCGCCGGCTGGATCGTCGGCAACGAGTACGGCTATCTCGGCCTCTGGAGCGGCCTGCTGGACGGCTATGACCCCGAAACGGAGCAGGCGTTCCGCAACTGGTGCCAGGCGAAATACGGGACGATTGCGGCGGCGAACGCGGCGTGGGGCTCGGCGTTCACCAACTTCGCCGAGGTGGCGTTTGTCGAACAGTACCGCGCATACGGCACGGACGGCGCGATCTGGGCGGACATGGTGCAGTTCCGCGAAGACTCGGTGGCCGATTTCACGGCCTTGAGCGCGGCGGCGGCGAAGGGCGCAGACACGAACCACCTGATTTCCTACTCCACGGTGGGCATGCAGTGGGGCGAGGAAGACTGGCGCTACCACGCCGAGGACCGCGGCAAGATCACCGCGGCGGCGGCCGCGCGCGGCGCGCCGATCGATTTCTTCAGCGTGAACAACTACCCGTGGTCGGTGCTGGGCCACGAGGCGCAGAACGGACACTGGGGCGTGACCTACACGAAGAAGGTCGCGGGCGTCCCGGTGCTGTACACGGAAACCGGCTTCACCAGCTCCGAGACGATGTGGCCCGGGATGAACGAGTTCCGGCAGGGGCCGCTGATCCGCAACTCGTTGTGGGAAAGCCTGCAGGCGGATTCGATCGGCACGCACATCTTCACGTGGCAGGACCGTCCATACATCACGGACCGCGAAAAGGGTTTCGGCATCGTGTACGCCAACCGCGTGATCAAACCCGCGTACTGGGTTTCCCGCAACACGTTCAACCTGATGAAGCAGGTCAAGATCAACGAGCTGCTTTCCGGCTCCACGGACCCGAAACCGAACATCGCGTTCCTCTGGACCACCGCGAACGACTCGCAGTACAACCGCTACGAGTGCGAGATGCAGCAGATCGCCGGCGCGCTGGAGCGCATGGGCTTCGAGCCGAATTTCATGAACCTGAACGAGCTGGCGGCGGGCGGATACACCAACTACAAGGTGGTGATCCTCCCGCGGAACATGCGCGTGGAAGACCGCGTTCCGGGCTACACGAACAGCGTGCTCAACTTCCTGCTCAAGCGCGTCATCTCCGCCGGCGTCCACGTGATGGCCACGGCGGACCTGCCCGGCCTGCAGAACTTCAACGGGCGGCCGCGTCCCGAAGCGGTGACCGAGCTGAAGGAGCTGTTCGGGATTGATGCGAGCAACCCCGGCGGCTACGAGATGCCGCAGCGCCGCCGCGAGTTCGTCTCCTGGTTCTGGGAGATGGCGGTCGTGGACTTCAACACCAACTCGCCGATCAACGGATATCACTACTGGCCGGAAGTGTGGAAATACAGCGATGAAATCAAGGTTACCGACGGTACGATCTGGGCGACCATGGATCCCCTGCGCAACAAGGGGTTCGAGGACAGCAACACATCGGTCGCGCGCTGGAAAGGCACGTGGGGCGACGTGCATGTGCGCAGCGGGTGGGGCTGGGCGTTCGACGGCAACAACATGGTGCAGATGTGGGGCGACTCGGGCGTGTACGACGACTTCCCCGTGGTGCCGTACGGCCGCTACACGCACGGCGCGTACCTGCGCAGCAACGCGGGCGACGCGCTGCGCAACGGCAAAGAAGCATGGGTGGAGATCGAGTGGTATGACCAGAACGGCGAAGTCATCGGCGTTTCGCAGAGCGCGAAACTGACGAACGCCACGCCCGGGGACAGCTGGGTCCGCTACCAGGTGGACGCGGTCGCGCCCGCCGGCGCTTACACCGCCCGCCGCATCACGCGCATCAAGGGGCCGGGCGACGGGGCGTTGTTTGTGGATGATTACCAGCGCGCGCCCGCGGTGGTCGTGAAGAACCACGGCACGGCGAAGGCCGGAATATTCCTCTACTCCGCCGGCGATATGAAGCCGGACGGCGATCTCGACGGCGATCCCGACACGTATGCGTGGAAGTGGCGTTACGACACGTTTGGCGCGATGGTCCGCACGTATTTCGGCGTCCAGCCGCCGCTGACCGTGCTCGGGACGAACGCGTACCTGTGCCTCGCGGACTACCGCACCTGCGCGGACGGCTCGACCCTGTGGCAGGTGAAGAATTACTCGTACGACACGGCCCAACCCAACGGCGGCGCGCCGCTGACCTTTACGCTTTCCAGCCCGATGTTCGCGGGCCGCACCGTTCGCGCGCTTGAGCAGGGCCGCATCCTTGAATCGGTTTCCACGGGCACCGTGCAGGTGACGCTTGTGCCGGATGGAATGGAAATGCTGCATGTCTACCCGCCGAAACCGAACGACATGGTTGTCCAGCTCGCGGATGTCCCGGCCGTAGTGCGGCCGTTCGGCGACAAGAACTTCCAGCTCACGGTTCAGTACGACACCGCGGGGCTCGGCGAAATGACGTTCCAGGTCGCGCTGATGACCGTGGTCGGAGGCAGCAACCAGGTCGTGCAGCTAATCACCTTCACCGCCAACGGGGCGGGCAGCACGAACCTCTACATGTACATTCCCGATTCGGACGCGACCAATCCGGACATCGTCTCGACACCGGACGGCGGCGAATGGTTCTTTGCGATGTGGGCGGAAGACGGAGACGGGGACCGGATCTCGGACATCGTGACGCAGGGAACGGAGTTCGTCTGGGGCATCCGGCCGGACGCCGCGCCGCCAGCGACGATTGAGAAAGGCGACACGGTCAGCCTGCCCGTCACGTGGCAGCAGGTGTACGAACAACTGCCGTGGCAGAACACGCCGCTCGGACGCAACGATGCGTTTCCGACGCGCGTGGCGCTGTTCCGGTCCACCAAGACCGAAGCGGCATACCCCGGCCACTTCACGCGCGTGAACGCCGTCGCGGACTGGCTCGAGAGCATGGGTTACGAGGCGGGCAATCCGCTCGACCTCTCGTTCGACAACTTCAGCGTGACGGTCAACGATCCGGGCGAAGGCGGCGGCCCGGCGGTCGTGTTCTCGGACCTGATGGAATCGGGAACCAACGGCTGGACGGCCGACGGGCTCTGGCACCAGGCCTCCGATCTGGCGTACAGCCCGACGCGCGCCTGGGCCTACAACAACGGCACGAACTACAACACCGGCGCACGGAACAGCGGCTCGCTCACCACGCCGTGGATCCACCTGACCAACGCCACGAGCGCGAACCTCGCGTTCCGGAGCTGGTACGAGACCGAGGACACGGGCACAAGCTGGGACCGGAAGCTGGTCTACGTCACGACCGACGGCACGAACTGGACACAGGTGCTCCAGCTCTCGGGCCCGAACCGCCAGTGGATCGCCCGCAACGTGGATCTCGGCGCGTACGCCGGCCGCAGCATCCGCATCCGCTTCTTCTTCGACACGATGGACGCGATCTACAACCACTTCAAGGGCTGGTACGTGGACGATCTGGTCGTCACGAAGACTTCCGAACCCGCGGTGGATCTCTTCTTCGACGACATGGAAGCGAGCACGAACTGGACGGGGACGGGTCTGTGGCGCGAGGCGACGAACCGCGCGTCGAGCGGAATCCGGAGCTACGTCTACAACAACGGGGTGAACTACGACACCGGCGCGCGAAACAACGGCTGGCTGGTTTCGGGATGGATTGACCTCTCGACCGTTTCGAGCGCGACGCTCTCGTTCCGCAGCTGGTACCGGACGGAAGATACGGGCACAAGCTGGGACCGCAAGCTGGTCCAGGTATCGCTGGACGGCACGAACTGGACGCAGGTGCTGCAGGTTTCCGGCGCGGCGGAGCAGTGGACGACGCAGACCGTGGACCTCGCGGCGTTCGCGGGCAGGCCGATCCGCGTGCGATTCCTCTTTGACACGATCGACGCGATCGCGAACCAGTTCGAGGGCTGGTACGTGGACGATGTGCGCGTCAGCGGCGTGGGCGGCGGCGGTGGCGGGGCGGTGTTCGCAGATGCCGTGGAAAGCGGCACCAACGGCTGGGCCGCGAGCGGGCTGTGGCATGTGGCGGCGGACCTCTCGTCGAGCCCGGCGCACAGCTGGGGCTACAACAACGGTGCGAGCTACAACACCGGCAGCCGCAGCGCGGGCGAGCTGGTTTCGCCGTGGATCGATCTGCGCCCCGCGGCCAGCGCGACGCTGTCGTTCCAGAGCTGGTACGAGACGGAAGACACCGGCACCACATGGGATCGCAAGCTGATCTTCGTGACGACGGACGGCACCAACTGGTCGCAGGTGCTCCAGGTGTCGGGCGTCATGCGGCAGTGGACGCCCCTGTCCACGGACCTCTCCGCGTTTGCCGGCCAGCGCATCCGGCTCAAGTTCGTATTCGACACGATCGACGGCGTGCTGAACAACTACCGCGGCTGGTACGTGGACGACATCCGCGTGAAGATGATCGGCTCGGGCATCCTCTACTTCGACGGATTCGACAACGCCGCGTTGCCGGGCTGGACTCGCGCGGCGGGCGCGGCGAATTGGACCGCGGACGCCGGCGCGCTCCGCGCCACGCGCATCGGCAACAGCGACAACATCCTCGCGGCGGGCGACGGCAGCTGGAGCAACTACACGCTCAGCGCGGACATCCGGTACAACACGCAGGGGCCGTATTTCAACGATGCGGAGCTGTGCGTGCGCTACGTGAATCGCGACAACTTCGTGAAGGTCGGCATCCGCAACGCGAACGGGTTCTGGCGCCTGAAATACACGGTGCGCACCGCGACGAATGTCGTGGACCAGGGCTGGCTGCACGAGTTCTCGAAGACCAACCAGCCGGCGGAAAACACCTGGTACAACTTGAAAGTGCGCTGCGAGGGCGACACGTTCACCGTGTCCTTCGACGGCGAGGAAGTCGGGTCGTTCACGGCGACGAATATCCCGGCGGGCGGCGTCGCGGTCTCCACCATGGCCGCGCAACTCGGGAACTGGGAGCCGCAGAACGGGTACTTCTTCATTGACGACGACGAGTACAGCTTCTGGGCGCCGGAAGGTCAGGCCCAGCTCAGCGGCAAGCCGCTTAACCTCGATTGGGGCTACCTGCAGATCTTCTACGGTACGCTGATCCTCCCCAGCACCTACGTGATGAGCGATATCGAAGTGGCGAATATCTCCACGTGGCTGAACTCGGGCTTGTTCAGCCTGATCGCGATGGACGGCGGCGTGGCGTCCGAGAACGAGCACGGAGATGCGGCGCCCGGCCGCATCGAGCACCTGTTCGGCGTGGCGCCGACCCTCGCGGCGTTCGACTCCGTTTCGCGCGTGACGATCGGAACGAACCTGCACTACGCGACGCTGGACTACCAGGCGGGCGACACGGTTTCCGCCGCGGGCCCGGCTTTTGCGTGGACCACGCCGACCACCGGCCGCGCGCTGGGTTGGGTGGATAACGGCGCGGTCGGCGCTCCGGCGTTGATCGCCAACGTGATCACGAACGATCCCTTGTCGCCGAAGAAGGCCTTCTGCTTCAACTTCGGCGTGGACACGGCGGG
>JAKJGV010000001.1:33701-50745 GCA_022704185.1 Verrucomicrobiota bacterium | reverse complement strand
ACTGACCGGCTCGTCCGCGCAGCTCGCGCAGCGCGTCTTCGAGTGGGCGCGCGGGCAGGCGTACCGCGTCCGCGTGCTGCTGAAATATGAGATAGACCCCGCGCAGCCGGAATGGGACATCACGTTGAAGGAGTGGGATGCGTGGGTCCTCGGAGAAGACGGGTTCGCGACGCTGCAACTGGACATCCCCGAGAACGGGATCATGACGGGCTCGAACCTGTACTGGGTGATCTACACGTATCCCTGGGATGCGGGCGAGCCGTGGGCCGGTCACGCCGGATTCTACACCTCGCAGAACGACGGATCGGGCCTCTACACCAGCATCGGCGGCATCGGCATGCAGATCCTCGGCGGCACCGAAAAGGCGTTCGGCGGACGGCAGTGGGATCTGTGGCTCGCGTACAACACGCTCGGCCAGCCGATGACCCTGACGTTCGGGTTGAAGGAGAAGGGCGGCCTCCTGAACGAGGACAACTTCGACGATGGGAATTACGCCGGTTGGTCCGTGCAGCCCGTGCCGAACTACCGCTGGTCCGTCACGAACAGCGCGCTGCGATACACTTCGCCCTCCGGCAGCAGCCAGACGCATTCATGGCTTATGCGCGACGGGCTCGATGTCGCCGACAAGAACGTCACCATCGAATACAACGTCAAATACACCGGTGGGGCGGAAGGTGGTGGTCTGATCTATCGCGGACATGTGTTGAACCTGCATCCGTGGGGTGTCTACTGGTCCACCAATAACCCGGTCGATCTGTCGTCCGGCACGGCCTCGAACTTCTCGGGCATCGTGACGAACGCGGACGGGAGCGTCTCGTACGTCATCACGGGAACGGTGACGGTGTACATCGGCTCGCCGCTGTTCACGACGGGCGCGTGGCATCACGTGGTGATCAACATCCGCGACGGGGATCCGTACCCCGTGAGCGATGTGTTCATTGACGGCAACGCGGTGCTGTTCATGGAGCCGTTGAAGCACACGAACTGGACGGGCACAAGCGTCGGCTTCCTGAGTCCGGGCCGTTACGGGCACGTCGAATGGGACAACTTCCGGGTTTCGGACGAACACTATTCGTGGGTCACGCAGGAAGTGAACGGGGTCTACGTGCCGACCAGTTCGGTCACGCCGTTCTACGCGTTCGTTCCGGACTACGATGAAGATTACTGGGAATACGAAGGCACCACGCTGGGCGGGAAGTACGAGTGGTTCGCGTATCTCCGCGGCAAGGACGCGCGGGACGCGCGGGAAGTGGGAGTTTACTTTGCGCCGCGGCTGATCACCGAGGACGCGGCGTTCCCGACGGCGATGAACGCGGGCGACACCATCCATGTGCCGGTTGAATGGGAAGAGGTGCCGCAGGTGCCCGCGACGTTGCGTCTCGAACTCGCGGATCCCTACTCCGGCTCGCAGGCGGTGGTCCAGGATTACACGATCACCGGCAAGACGGGATCGGCTTACGTCCCGGTGACTGTTTCGCCGGTCGCGCAGACCAGTCCGAATTACCTCTGGGCGGCATACCTGTTCACGCCCGGAGAGCCGGATCCGTTTGCCGGGCGGCTGGGCCTGGACGATACGTTCCGCTTCGACCGGACCGGCGCGCCGATCGGGCCCGAAGTGCGCGTTACGGTGGCGGGCGCGGAAACCGAGTCGGACGAGATGACGCTCTACAGCGACGCCGGCTTGCTGGCCGGGTGCGAGGTGTTTGTGTGGAAAGGCGGCACGGCGGTCTTCGACGGGAGCAGCACGAATGTGCCGGCCCCCGAGGGCGTCAAATCCTTCCGCACATCGGGCAGTTCGTGGCAGGGCTGGGGTCTGTTCTCGCACGATCCGTCCCTTGATCTGCCGGAACCGCGCGACCTGCGGGACTACACCAATGGATTCCTGAAGTTCTGGTACCGCAGCCCGGTGACGCTGAAGGTGGAGGTCAAGGACGCCGCGAATCGCGTGCGCACCCGGTATGTGGCCTCGACCACCAACACGTGGCGGGAAATGACCATTCCGATCAGCGACTTCGGCGGTGTGGACCTTTCACAGATGTACGGGCTCTTCATGGTCTCCTCGGAAACGGCCTCCGAGTTCTACATTGACCACATCCGCTGGGTGAAAGGTGTCTACCGCGTGTATCGCGATGCGGGGATTCCGGACGGGACCACGGTCAATGTCTGGTCGGACGGCGGGACGGGCCTGTTCGATGGCGACTTAGTGGACCCGACGGCGCCGGAAGGCGTGAAGGTGTTCCGCACCGAATGCGATTCGTGGGCGGGCTGGGGAGTGTCGTCCGTCGCCGGCACGGTGGACCTGCGGCACTACAGCAACGGGTACCTGGTGTTCTGGGCGCGCAGCACGACGCCGCTCAAGGTGGAGGTGGAAGGGCCGGCCGGCACGACGCGCACCACCTACATCAACTCGTCGGGCGGCGGGTGGCAGGAGTTTGCGATCCCGATCAGCACGTTCTCCGGTGTGAATCTCGCGCAGGTCGTCTCGCCGTTCCTCGTCACGGCGGAAGCCGGAACGACGTTCTTCATTGATTCCGTGCGCTGGGTGCGCGGCACGAACATCGTGCTGAGTTCGCCCAAGGCGGTGGTGTACTCGGACGCGGGCATTCCGCCGGGCTCCGACGTGCTGGTCTGGGCGGCCGAACAGTACTGGTACCACGCTTCGCCGCTCGCGGCGGACGGCGGATTCGAGCAAAGCGCGGTCGGTTCGTTCCCGAACGCGGGTTACTGGTGGATGTCCGGTTCCGGCAACGCCACGGCCGTGTGCAGCGCGGCGGCCGCATACACCGGATCGGCGGGTCTTCGCAGCGCGACCGCTTCGCAATCCTCGTACCCGGAACACATCGTGTTCCAGGAGCTCGCGGCTTACGCGGGCGACATCTACAAGGCTTCGGCGCAGGTCCGCCAGCCCTCGGGTTCGGGCTGGGTGGCGGGTTCGGAAGCATTCATCCGGTTGCATTTCATGGATGCGTGGTTCCAGGACCTGGGGTCCACGTCCTCCGCGCAGAAGGTCACTTCAGCCGGGCAGGATTGGACGTTGTGCTCGATCACGGATGTGACGGCGCCGTTCGGCACGCGGTACGTGCGCTTCGACCTGGTGGTGAAGAAGCCCGCCGGCTTCAGCGGGACCAGCGTCGCGGACTTCGACGACTGCTCGCTGGGCCAGGCCAACAGCTTCAACGGCGAGTTCGCGGAGGATCCGTCGCCGCCCGAGGGCACCAAGACCTTCCGCTCCTACTGCGTGAACTGGTCGGGCTGGGGCATCTTCTACACCAACACCACCGTGGATATGTCCTCGTACTCCAACGGGTACCTGAAGTTCTGGCTCAAGTCGTCGGGCTACACAAAGGTGGAACTGCAGAGCGATGTCGGGGGCAGCGTGGTGACGAAGACGGGCGCTTCCTACGGCCCCACCACCAATGGCGTCGGCGAGGTCGTGTGGGAGGAGAAGGTGATCCCGATCTCGAACTTCGCCGGGGTCGCGCTGACGAACATCAAGAGCCCGTTCATGGCCACCGATCCGACGTACGACCGTTCGTATTCGATTGACTATGTGCGTTGGGAGATGAACCCGTAGCCGCGCGCCGGGAGCAAGCCATGAAAAGTCGTAATGCGTTGTTGTTTGAAGCCGCCCGAGTCGCCGTGGCCTGCGCGATCCTGCTGCCCTCCGTCGCGCTCGCGGACCTGGGAATCAGCATGACCGGGGCTCCGAATCCCGCGCGCGCGGGCGGCAGCCTGACCTACCGCGTCGCGATCACCAACTCCGGTTCGGGCACCGCGTTGAACGCGGTGGTGACCGATGTGCTGCCGGCGGGCCTTCAATTCGCCTCGTGCACGGTCAGCCAGGGCTCGTTTGCGAACGACGCGGGCACGATCTTCTGCAACCTGGGCAATCTCGGTCCGGGCGGCACGGCGGCAGTCACGATCGTTACGACGCCGACCGCCGTCGGGGCGGTTACCAACCAGGCAAGCGTTTCGGCGGATAACGCGGCGGGCGGCCGCGTCACGGTGGAAACGGCGGTGCTGGCGGCCAACCGCGCGCCGGAGATTGCGCTGCCCGGCCCGCACACGGTTCTGCTGGGCGCTTCGACCGGCTTCGTCGTGAGCGTGACGGATCCGGATCACGATCCGGTCGTGACTCTCACCAACACGTTCAAGCCCGCGGGCGCGACGTTCAACGGCGCTCAGTTTGCGTGGACCGCCACGCGCGCGGCGTGGAACACGACGAACTGGATCGAGTTCGTGGCCGACGATCACCAGGGCGAGGCCAACAGCGTGGTGACGAACCGCGTCGCGCTGGTCGTCCCGTACGACGGCGACAGCGACGGGATGGACGACGGGTGGGAATGGGATCATTTTCAGAAATTGACCAATGGTCCGGCCGGAGACGTGGACGACGACGGGATGAGCAACGGCGACGAATACACGACCGGCACGCAGCCGACCAATCGCTCTTCCGCGTTCGTCGTTATGAGCGTGGTTTCCACCTCGGGTGGTGGGTCGCACCAGGTCCGCGTCGCGACCGAGCCCGGCCGGAAGTACACGATTTACTGGCAGGACTCCAATCCTCCGCGGGCCGATGCTTGGGCTCCATTTGCGGTTCCCGCGAACGGGGTTTGGGTCGAAAACCGGGCCGTATCCACCAACTACGTTTTCACCGATAACGAAGGCGCCGGCACCACCGGCGGTCCGCCCGCGTCAGGGCGCCGCTTCTACCGCGTCAAAGCCGAACGGCAGTAGCCCGCGTGAAGACCCCGGAAGACGAGCGCCGCGTGGCCGCGTAACGGCTGTTGCACAACGCCCGTCTTCATGTATCTTATCCGCCTTGGAAATCCAAAAAGGAGTAACACATGTCTGAAGATATCAAGGCGTTCTACGACAAGTACAAGAAGGATATGGGCAAGCTGCAGGGGCTGATCCCGGACACGATCAAGGGGTTTGGCGGTTCGTTCTCCGCCATCATGAAGGACGGCGCACTTTCTTTAAAGTATAAGGAACTGATCGCGCTCGCGATCGGCTGCGCGCTTCGATGCGAGCCGTGCATCAACCTGCACGTCAAGAAGTGTCTCGACGTCGGCGCGACGAAAGAGGAGATCCTTGACGCGGCCTCCGTGGCCGTGATGATGCAGGGCGGGCCGGCGTTCACGTATCTTCCGAAAGTGCTGGACGCGCTGGAAGCGTGCGGCAAATAGGTTCGTGTCTCACCGTTCGTGGAACGGAAACGAGACCTTGTGGTCGAATCCGTGTCGCCAGCGCCAGATGATTGAATAAGCCCACTTGTTGGGCGTGTTCACGAGTTGATCGGCCAGCAGGTGCTGGAACCAGCCGATAGCCGCGCCGGCCAGCCAGGGATTTGCGCCTGACCACCACACCGCCGCGATGACGAGCGGGGTCCACTCCCATGCGTGGAGAACGAGGAACGTTCGCTTGAATGTTCGCTCGTAGGAGGCGTGGAAAAGTTCCCGCAGGTTTAGCCGGAACCCGTATTCTCGCAGGTAATCCAGCACGTGATCGCCGTCGAGAAGGATGCCGACCGCGAGCGAAGAGAGGGTGGCGGGCCACGACCGGGAAGCCGCGTAAACGACACCCGACACGGCGGCGGAAAGCATCACGTGATGTTCAAGGCGCATGGATGAACGGAAGATACACCACGCTGCCGCGCGTCTCAATCCCGCAACAGGCGCAGCCCGTTGAAGATCACCAGCAGGGACGCGCCCATATCGGCGGCGATCGCCATCCACAGCGTCGCGAGGCCGGCCACGGCCAGCGCCATGAAAAGCGCCTTGGTGCCGAGCGCGAAGAAGATGTTCTGGCGGATGGTCCGCAGGGCGCGCCGGGAGTGGCGGATCAGCCACGGCAGGCGTGAAAGGTCGTCCGCCATCAGCGTCACGTCGGCGGTCTCGATGGCCGCGTCCGTACCGCCGCCGCCCATGGCGATCCCCAGCGTGGCGGCGGCCATCGCGGGCGCGTCGTTGACGCCGTCCCCGACCATCGCGACCTGCCCGTAGTTCCGCACCAGCGAGCGCACCTCGTTGATCTTGTCTTCGGGCATAAGCTCGGCGTGAAACTCGCTGACGCCGGTTTCGGCGGCTACCGCGGCCGCGGTTCCCTGGTTGTCGCCCGTGAGCATGACCACGCGCCCGACCCCGGCGTCGAGCAGCGCGCGAACGGCCGCGCGCGCTTCGGGCCGCACACCGTCCGCCACGCTGATGAGTCCGCAGACATGGCGATCGTTGCCGATCGCGAGCACGGAATGGCCGGCGTCTTCCAGCTCCAGCGCCGCGCGGTGGATATCCTCGCGTTCGAGCCCGAGTTCGTGAAGGAAGCGGTGGCTGCCCAGCCAGTAACGGCGCCCGTCAATGACCGCTTCCGCGCCCTTGCCGCGCAACGCCTGAAACCCCGACGCGGTGCGCGGAGCCACGCCGGAGCGCTCCGCGTGGCGAAGCACGGCTCGCGCGAGGGGATGGTCGCTGTGCGATTCGAGCGCGGCCGCGGTGGCGAGAAGCTCCTCGGGCGTGTGGCCGTCGAGCGGGATGACCGCCTGTACCTCGGGATGCCCGCGCGTCAGCGTGCCCGTCTTGTCCATCGCCACCACCCGCAGCCGGGAGGGGATCTCAAGGTAGATCCCGCCCTTGATGAGCACGCCATGCCGCGCCGCGGAGGTCAACGCGGCAACGATGCTGACCGGCGTGGAAATCACGAGCGCGCAGGGGCAGGCGATGACGAGCATGACCAGCCCCTGGTAGAACCAGCGCGCCCATTCGCCTCCGAAAACGGGAGGAAGAACGGCAATGAGCACGGCGACGAGAATCATGGCGGGTGTGTAGAACCGCGCGAACCGGTTGACCCACTCCTCGACGGGCGCGCGGCGTGACCGCGCCTCTTCCACCATCCGGATAATGCGCGCCAGCGTTGTATCCGCAAAGGCCCGGCTGACTTCGAACCGAAACGCGCCGTCGTTGTTGATCGTTCCCGCGAAAACCTCCGCGCCGGGGCCCTTGGGGACCGGTGCGGATTCCCCGGTGATCGGCGCCTGGTTCACCGTCGTTTCGCCTTCTACGATCTGTCCGTCGAGCGGGATGCGCTCGCCGGGGCGTACCGCGACGAGGTCGCCCACCGCGACCGCCTCGACCGGCTTCTCGTTCACATCGCCGTCGTGCGGGCAGACAACGCGGGCCGTGACGGGAGAAAGCCGCAGCAGCGCTTCGATGGCCCGCCGCGCGCGGGCCACGCTCCAGGATTCCAGGGACAGCGCCAGCGAGAAGAGAAATGTGACCGTGGCCGCTTCGAACCATTGGCCGGTGGACATGGCGCCGACGACGGCGATCGTCATCAGGAGGTTCATGTCCGGCTGCCTGCGCCGCAGCGCGGCCCAAGCGCGCGGGGCGATGTGCCAACCGCCCACGAGGATGGCGGCGACGTACAGCGCGATGGCGACGGCCGGAAAAGTGTGCGCAGCCACTTCGCCGGCCGCGAAGGCATGAACGACACCTCCGTGCACCAGCGAATGGGCGGCGAATCCGCCCGCGGTCAGCAGCCCGCTCGCCACACACGCGGCGAGACGAGCGCGGCGCTGCCGGTCCTGCGCCGCGTCGGCGCCGCGGTCGGGACCTGCGAGACTGCCGGCCAAGCCGGCCGCCCGTATGGCGGCAAGAATGGATTCGTCATCCGGACTCTGTCCGTCCGTCACGACGGTCAGGACGGCCCTCAGCAGGTCGAAATCGAGCGACTGTACGCCGGGTAACGGCCCGACGGTCCGGCGCAGCGCCTCGATCTCCTCGGCACAGTCCAACCCACGGACGATAAAAGCTCGTTTCATGTGACGCATACAGAAACATAGCCCGTCGCGCATGAGACACAAGCGGAAGGCTCTTATTCAAGGAAACCCTATCGCAATCGGCGACGAAAACAGGTATTATTGCTTATGGGGAAGAACGATGACGCAGTCCAACATAGCCAGGCGGTCGGTCGAAAGGCGAAGCAGGATAGAATCGCATAAGGCCCATGGGCACGAAGAGGCCGAGCGCTGGGATCTCGCCTACTGGCAGAAGCAGGGGCCGGAAGCAAGGTTGTCCGCGCTGGTTGCCATACGCGAGGATGTCCGCAAAGTGGAAGAGTCGAGAGGAACCTCGTAATGGAGACGATTCCGGATTTCGAAGATCTGCTTGCGCTTCTCGAGCAACACGAAGCGCGCTACCTGATCGTGGGAGGGTTGGCCTTCATCTATCATGCCAAGCCCCGTTATACAAAGGATATGGACCTTTGGGTGGAGAACACGGGTGAGAACATAAGCAGGGCGAATGCCGCCCTGGCCGAATTCGGCAGTCCCACGCTCTTGTCCCCCGACGATCCCACGCAGGTGGTGCAGATCGGTCTCGCCCCCAACCGGATCGACCTCCTTGTGGAGGTGGGGGCCCTTGATTTCGAGTCGGCATGGGCGCATCGCATTCGCGGTAACTATGGCGCGAGTCCTGTGAACTGGATAGACCTTGATTCCCTGCTGAAAATCAAGAGCAGCATAGACTCGCCCAAGCATCAGGACGACGCACGAGTGCTCCGCGATGTCAAGAAGATGAAGAAGAGCAGATGATCTTCACTGGCCCTACCGATACGAAAGATCTTTCCGGTTGGTGCCGAGAAGGCGGAGGACGTTGGCCGCGATTTCCTCCACCGTGAGATTCGTGATGTCGAGGATGGGGTACCCGCGCATGCGGTACTCGGCCTCCGCGTACATCACCTCCCGGATGACGGACCGCAGGTTGAAGTACGGCAGGCCCTCAAGACGCTGTTGCGCATCCTTCTTCCGGTATCCGCTCAGCCGCTTGTGCCGGATTTGATGCAGGAGCCGGGGTTGGACGGTGAAGGCAATCGTCTTGCGGCGGACCTGGTCGAGTTCCGGCGGGAACCCGGTCTCGCGGGTGATGGACACGTTGGCGACCCTGAAACCCAGCGCACCGAGATAAATGGACGACGGGCTCTTGCTCACGCGGCTCAATCCGACAATGACGACGTCCGCGTTCCCGATTGTCTGCAACCCGCGGCTGTCGTCGTGCTGCGCGGTGAATTCCATGGCGGCGATGCGCTGAAAGTAGCCGGCGTCGGTCTGGTGCAGGCGCGACAATTCGTTGACGGGTTTGGTCCGCGTGTGATCGCAGATGAACTGCACGAGCGAACCGGTGAGATCGTAGTGCGGGATATGGCTTTCCACGCAGGCTTCGTGAATGCGCCGCTTCGCTTCGGGATCGAGAAGCGCGAAGAAGACGAGGTGGTTGCGGTGCTTGAACGAATCAATGGTATGCTCGATCTCGTCCGGGCGATTCTGGAAGACATGGTACACCTGCTTGACGCGCAGGTCGGGGAACTGCGTCAGCACGGCGTTGATCATGTGACTGGCGAGTGTGCCCGTGGCGTCGGATACCAGGTGAAGCGTGTACGCCGGCTTGGTCGCGGCCTTTCTCTTCGCGCTCATAAGCCCCAAGCTTGCATCGCGCTCCGGACCCGGTCAAATTGAATCCGTGATTCGAAGCGACGATATCCGCAAATACGCCGGGGAACTGGGCTTCGATTTCCTCGGGGTCGCGCCCGCGCGGGCGGCGCCGCATGCGGAAGCTCTGGAGCGCTGGCTCGGCGCGGGTTTTGCGGCCGATATGTCATGGATGGGGCGGGACGCGGAGAAGCGCGCGGACCCTTCGTCCGTTCTGGCCGGCGCGCGTAGCGTCATCGCCGTGGGCTTGTCATACTTCGTGCAAGAGCCCCCGCCCGAACTGTGGAACGATCCGCTGCGGGGCCGCATTGCGCGATACGCGTGGGGGCCGGATTATCACGAAGTGATGCTGCCCATGTTGCGCGAGCTGGGGAACCGGCTGGCGGCGGAGAGCGACGCGCCCGTGGCGTGGCGCGCGTACGTGGACACCGGACCCGTGCTGGAACGCGGCGTGGCCGAAGCGGCCGGTCTTGGATTCGTCGGGCGCAACGCGATGCTTATCAACCAGGAATTCGGCTCCCTGATTTTTCTGGGGGAACTGATCACCCATATCGAGTTTGAGTCGGATCCGGCCGGCAATCGGCAACCGGCCATCGAGGATTCCCTGTGCGGCCGCTGCCGGCGCTGTCTCGACGCGTGTCCGACAGGAGCGTTTCCGCGGGAATACGTCCTGGATGCGAATCGCTGTATTTCCTGGCTTACGATCGAAAACCGGGGCGCGATTCCGGAGGCACTGCGGCCGGCGATGCGGAACTGGGTGTTCGGCTGTGACGAATGTCAGACCGTGTGCCCGTGGGTGAAGCAGCACTCGAAACCGGGGCGCACGAGGTTCCTGGAATTCGACGCGGCCACCTGCTGTCCTTCGCTGGTTGAGCTGATGAGATTGGACGAGGCGGCGTTTCGGGAGCGGTTTGCCGGGACGCCTGTGTTGCGCGCGAAACGGCGCGGGCTTCTGAGAAACGCGGCTGTTGCGCTGGGGAACGCGGGCGATCCTGCCGCGTTACCCGTGCTCGAAGAGGCGATGCGCGACGAGGAGCCGCTGATCCGCGAGCACGCGGAATGGGCCCTGAAACGGTTGCGCGGCAGTGCCCGATGAACCACTGGCGCAAAGCCAGTGCCTCTGGTAATGTGGCGATCCCGTTTGCATGAAAAAGGACGCAACAGCCGGAACACCGAACGTCGTTCTGCTCTATTGCAGGCAGTGTGTCGCGGCGGATGTGAGTGCCGCCGACTTTCCGAATCGCGCGGAAATGCTGCCGTGCAGCAGCAAGATCCGCGTTTCGCACCTGATGAAAATCCTGGCTGGCGGCGCCGACGCGGTCGAGCTGGTTGCCTGTCCGGAAGAGAGCTGCCGCCAGATGGTCGGCAGCCGCCGCGCGGAACGCCGGGTCGAATATGCGCGCGGGCTGCTCGCGGCCGCCGGGATTTCGGGTGAACGGATCGGCATCAGCCGGGGTACTGATTTGTCGGCTCAAGACCTGCGTGATTTGGCCGCGCAGCGGGCGGAGACGCTTGGTTCAGACGGCGCGGCGGGAGAAGAGGTGTCCGGATGATTTTTGCGGAACGCAAACCGATCGAAGAGATTCTCGCCATGATCCGCGGCCACAAGCGGGTCCTGCTGGTGGGTTGCGCCACCTGTGTCGCGGAATGCGCGGCGGGCGGGGAAGAGGAGGTTGAAACCCTTGCGCCGCTGTTGCGGATGGCTTTGGAGAAGGAAGGCCGCAAGGTCGAGATTGTCACGAAGACGCTCGAGCGGCAGTGCGAGTGGGAGTTCGTCGAGGAATTGAACAAGCTCCTGCCGGAGGTGGACGCCATGCTGAGCCTCGGGTGCGGCATTGGGGTGCAGGCGCTCGCCGAGCGTTTCCCGGGAACGCGGATTTACCCCGGCGTCAACACCTCCACCCTCGCGCTCCGTGCCGAGGCCGGGCTGTGGGTGTCCC
Organism: Verrucomicrobiota bacterium; assembly: GCA_022704185.1. Classification (GTDB taxonomy): domain Bacteria; phylum Verrucomicrobiota; class Kiritimatiellia; order CAIQIC01; family JAGNIJ01; genus JAKJGV01. The sequence continues at coordinate 39,324 of JAKJGV010000001.1, read as the reverse complement.
GCTGCGCGGCCTGCGGCGACTGCACGCTGGACGAAACGTTCGGCGTCTGCCCGGTCGCGCGCTGCGCGAAGGGCCTGATGAACGGACCGTGCGGCGGCACGAGGCCGGACGGCAAATGCGAATTGGACGAGGGGAGCGATTGCGCGTGGAAGCTGATCGTCGAACGCGCCGAAGCCGCGAACGCGCTCGACGAGCTGAAGAAGGTGCGCAAGCCGAAAGACTGGTCCAACTCGAGACATGGCGGTCCGAAACGGGTTGTCCGGGAGGATCTTCGAACGTGAAACTGCACGCCGGCAGCCGGTTGGAGAAGGTTCTCAAGGCGGGGCACTTTGCCGTGACGGTGGAGGTCGGCCCTCCGCGCGGGCCGGATCCCGAAGTGATGCGGAAGAAGGCCAACCTGCTTCGCGGCGTGGCCGACGCCTACAACGTGACGGACAACCAGACCGCCGTGGTGCGCCTGTCGAGCATCGTCGGCGCAAAACTGCTTCTCGACGAGGGCTTGGAGCCCGTCATGCAGATGACCTGCCGGGATCGAAACCGGATCGCGATCCAGTCGGATCTGCTCGGCGCGTCCGCGCTCGGTATCCGCAACTGCCTGTGTCTTTCGGGCGATCACCAGAAATCAAGCGCGGCGGGGAAGCTCAAGGGGCACCCCGGGTCGAAGAATGTCTACGATGTGGACTCCATCCAGTTGATCGCGATCCTCAAGGGCCTTCGCGACGAAGCGTTGCAGGAAGGCGGCGACGCGATCAAACCCGCGACGCCCTTCTTCATCGGCGCCGCATGGACGCCGCTCAGTCCGCCGGAGAAGTACCGGGTACTGCGCCTTGCGAAGAAGATCGAGGCCGGCGCGGACTTCATCCAGACGCAGGCGGTGTATGACGTGCCGCGGTTCGCGGAAGCGGTCGCGGCGGCGCGCAGCGAGGGCTTGACCGACCGCGCGGCGATTCTGCCGGGCGTGATCGTCCCGAAGTCGGCGGGCATGCTGAAATACATGAGCGAGAACGTCGCCGGCGTGCAGGTGCCGGAGGAATTGATCCGGAGAATGGCCTCGGCGAGCGACCCGAAAGCGGAAGGCGTGAAGCTTGCGGCGGAACTGATCGGCGCGCTGAAAGACATTCCGGGCATCGCCGGCGTCCACGTTCAGGGAATCGAGTGGGAAGAAATCCTTCCTGAAGTCATCGGCAAGGCGGGCCTGCTTCCCCGTCCGACGATCTGATATGAAGCACCATTCGGCACGCACCTGATGTCCTCGAAATACCACATACGCGTTGCGGAAACGCCGCCGCGGTTCGCGCCCGTCGCCCGGCTCAGCGCGCTGGAAATCGAGGGCTGTCTCGGCTGCCTCGTGTGCGTGAAGCGCGAGTCGTGCGTGTACGACGTGTACCGCAAGCGGGAATTCGATGCGGAAGAGCTTGTGGATACGGCCGACGTGCTTTGCGTCCGGTGCATGCGCTGCGTGCAGGAGTGCAAGAAGAACATCCTCTCGCGCGTGGCCAACCCGGAATACGCGGAAATCGGGGACGCGTACTGGCGGCCGGATATCCTGGCGAACATCTGGAAGCAGGCCGAAACCGGCAAGATCCCGGTTTCCGGGACCGGCTACGGCGGGCCTTTCGCGGCGCCCGGTTTCGACGAGATATGGACGGACATGTCCGAGATCGTGCGCCCGACGCGCGACGGGATCCATGGACGCGAATATATCAGCACGGTGATCGAGCTGGGCGGCAGCCCGGAGCGGCTCGAGTTTGACGGGCAGGGAGGCTTGGCAAGTCGCATTCCCCCGTTTGTCGAAATCCCGGTGCCCGTGGTGCTCGAAGTTCCACCGCGGCGTTTTGTGTCCGCGGCCGTGCGGTTCGCGGTGTTGGATGCGGCCCGGCGCCTGGGCGTGCCGGCGGTCCTGCGCGAGGAGGACGCGCGGGAGATGCCGGCGGAAGGCCGGAAGGGCATGATAGCCGGGTTCGATCCGCATCGGGGCGATCCGCTCGCGCTGCGCGGATTCCCCATCGTGGAAATGCCGTATGCCGATGACGCGCCGCGCCATGTCGCACGACTGCGTTCCACGAATCCCGGCGTGATTGTTTCCGTCAGGCTTCCGCTCGATGAACAGGCGGTGGCGCGCGCCGTGGAGCTGGCGCGCGAGGGGATCGAGATCGTTCATCTGGCGTCGCGCAACGACGGCGGCGGATTCGGCGCGCACGAAGGACGATTCATCACGAGCCTTGTGAGGGATGTTCATTTCGCGCTGGTGGAGGCGGCGTTGCGCGAGCGGGTGACCTTGCTGCACACGGGCGGCATCGCGCTGGCCGAGCACATGGCGAAGATCATCGCTTGCGGCGCGGACGGGGCGGGGATTGATACCGCGTTGCTCGTGGCGATGGAATGCAGGCTTTGTCCGGACTGCGAACAAAGGGAATTTTGCCCGGTTGAGCTCGACGAAGTGCCGGCGTCGTGGGGCGCGCAGCGCATTGTGAACCTGCTGGGGTCGTGGCACTCGCAGTTGATCGAAGTGATGGGCGCGATGGGCTTGCGCGAGGTGCGCCGCCTGCGCGGGGAACTCGGGCGGGTCATGTTTTTCGAGGACTTGGAACGGGACGCGTTCGCACCGCTCTTCGGTCGGCGCGCGCACAAACTCGGCGTGAAGCAAGCGGAGCGGCCGCGCGCGGCGCCTTTCACACACGAACCCGCCGCGGGAAAAAGCCTGGCGCGCGCGTGCCCGTCGCGGTTCAGGAACCGGCTCGCGAAGTACAAGGTGATTCGCACCTCGGCGTGCATCGCCTGCGGGCGATGCGCGGAGGTGTGCGCGTACGGCGTGCACGTGAAGGCCGGCGCGCGGATGGCGGCTCCGAAATCGTGGCTGTGCCGCGGCGCGGATTTCTGCCGGGAGAAGAAGGCGTTCTGCGTGGACGAGTGCCCGGTGGGTGCGTTGCGCGTCGGCCCCGATCCATCGTGGGAGGCGTTCGGCGATGCGCGGTGGCCGCCGGATCTGCTGGCCGCCACGTGGGCGCAGGCGGAAACCGGGTACCCGCCCGAGCAGGATTTCGAGTATCGCGTCGGCGCATCCGGCGGCGGATTCGACCGGATTGAACTCGTCTTCGAACGCGAGCCGCCGGCCGCGGCGTTGAAGAATGAAGTGGATCTCGGCATCCCGCTCAACCGCCGGAACGACGGCCGGCCGGAAGTGCGGATCGGCATTCCGTTCTACGGCGGAGGGATGAGCTTCGGTTCGGTAAGCCTCACGACGATGCTGGCCCGCGCGCGCGCGTACCGCGCCTTGAATTCCTTTATGTGCACGGGCGAGGGAGGCTATCCCGACGAGCTCGCCGCGTACCGCGAGAACGTGATCACGCAGGTGGCGACCGGCCTGTTCGGCGTCAGCGAGGAAACGATCCAGCGCTCGCGCATCGTCGAGTTCAAGTATGCGCAGGGCGCGAAGCCGGGCCTTGGAGGGCACCTGTTGGGCGACAAGGTGACCCCGGTGGTCGCCCGCCTGCGCGAGGCCGTCGAAGGCAGCGCGCTGTTTTCGCCGTTTCCGTTCCACTCGGTCTACTCGGTGGAGGATCACAAGAAACATGTGGACTGGATCAAGGCGACGAATCCCGACGCCCTCGTGTCCGTGAAGGTGTCGAGCGCGAGCGACGTGGACATGGTCGCCGTCGGCAGCTACTACGCGGGGGCGCACATCGTTCACGTGGACGGCAGCTACGGCGGGACGGGGGCGGCGCCGGACATCGCGAAGAAGAACATCGCGATGCCCATCGAATATGCCATTCCCAAGGTTCACGAGTTTCTGAAGGCCGAAGGCATCCGCGGCGAAATCACGCTGATCGCCTCCGGCGGCATCCGCACGGCGTGGGACGTGGCGAAAGCGATCGCGCTGGGCGCCGACGGCGTGGTCATCGGCACCGCAGAGACGGTGGCGCTCGAGTGCGTGCGGTGCGGCGTCTGCGAGAGCGGCCGCGGTTGTCCCCGCGGCATCGCCACGACCGATCCGGACCTGGCCGTGCTGTACGACGTGGAGTGGGCCGCCCAGCGGCTCATCAATCTCTTCCACTCCTGGTCGCTGCAATTGCGGGATATTCTTGCCCGGTGCGGGATGAAGAGCGTCCGGGAGCTTGTGGGTCAGTCGTGCGTGCTGAGGCATCTCGACTACGAAAGCCGGGGAGGTGCGCGATGAGCGATTGGCGCCAGGCGTTGCTCGCATCGCGCATAAGCCACCGCGTATCCGCGGCGGCGGCGGACAAGGGGATGGAGGAGGAGGGCGGGTGCGGGGTCGTCGGGTTCGCCGCCACGGTGCCCGTCGCGGGCCGGCACATCTTCGAGCCTTCGATCCAGATGCACAATCGCGGCAACGGCAAGGGCGGAGGCATCGCCGCCGCGGGCCTCGTGCCGGAGCAACTCGGCGTGGATGCGGAAACGCTGAAAACCCACTGCCTGCTGCAGGTGGCGCTGCTCAATCCCGCCGTCGAGAAACAGGTCGAGGAAACTTTCGTTCTCCCGCACTTTCATATCGCGCACCGCGAGAAAATCGCGCCGGCGTGCGACTTCCGCGACGCGGGGCTGGAGGTTCGGCCGCCGGATGTGCTGCGGTATTTCGTTCGCGTGAGGGACGACGTGCTCTCGCGTTTTGTCGAGGAAAACCGGCTTTCCGGGGCGCCGGCGCGGGCCGCGGAAGACGAGTTCATCTACCGCAACAGCTTTCGGCTGAACCAGCAGTTCTACGCGGCGCTGGGCGAGAAGGCGGCCTTCGTGATGTCGCACGCGCGGGACCTGATGATCTTCAAGATCGTCGGCTACGCCGAGCAGGTCGTGCAGTATTACGGCCTCGAAGACACGGCCGCGTGCGTCTGGATCGCGCACCAGCGCTACCCGACGAAGGGGCGCGTCTGGCACCCGGCGGGCGCGCATCCGTTCATCGGCATGAATGAGGCGCTTGTGCACAACGGCGATTTCGCGAACTACTTCAGCATCGGCCAGTACTTGCGCCAGCACGGCATCGCGCCGCTGTTCCTGACCGACACGGAAGTGTCCGTGCTGCTGTTCGACCTGTTGACGCGTGCGTACGGCTATCCGCTCGAGTACGCGATCGAAGCGATCGCGCCGACCACGGAACTCGATTTCGACAGGCTCCCGGAAGAGAAGAAAAAAGTGTACCGCGCAATCCAGCGGGTGCACGTGCGCGGCTCGCCCGACGGGCCGTGGTTCTTCATCATCGCGGCGACGGAGCCCGATGCGAACCGCGTTCGCCTGCTCGGCATCACCGACACCTCTATGCTGCGGCCGCAGGTCTTTGCGCTGCAGGAGGGCGACGTGTCCATCGGGCTGGTCGCCTCAGAAAAACAGGCGATTGATGCGACCCTGAAGTCGCTCGCCTCGGAAGACGCGCGGTTTCGGCCGGTGGCGGACCGTTACTGGAACGCCCGCGGCGGCAGCCACACGGATGGCGGCGCGTTCGTCTTCACGCTGGAAGAGAAAAGCGGCGCGCGCGAACTGGTCTGCACGGACAAGTTCGGAACGCGCATTCATTGTCCGCCCGGCGAATGGGGCAGGAAGCCGGCCGGGACGGCGGATTGTCCCGTCACGCTGGCGGCCGGCGAAACCGCCGAAGACGCTTTTCGGCGGG
>JAKJGV010000001.1:3064-33691 GCA_022704185.1 Verrucomicrobiota bacterium | reverse complement strand
TCGCGTCGTGGGATTTCGACACGCTGCGCGCGTTCCTGACCGCCGTTCGCCTCTCCGTTGAAGAAGATCCGGGCGCGTTCGAGCGGGCTCTCGAGATTCTCTCCCTGCTCAACGACCGCCGTTATGATTGCGGGCGAAAGAAGCGCAGCGTCGTTCTGCAGATCATTCGCGACACGATAGACCTGATCCTTGACGCCGTGCCCGGGCCCGATAGCGAAGCGGGGCACCCGGCGATGCGGATCGAGTGGAACACGAGAAAGGACTTGAGGGCGCCGCGCGACGGCGAAACCACGCTCGTCCTTTTCGCGCGGGATTTTCCGCCCGAAGGCGACGAAGGGGATTCGCGGCTTGCCGTGGCGGCGTACCGGCTCGGTTGGCGGCGCATGGCGGTTTACGGGTTGAAGGGGCAGCGGTTCACGGGGTGCGGGTTCGGAGCCGCGACAGGCGATGTGCGGCTGGACCTTTTCGGAAGCTCGGGCGACTACGTCGCGTCCGGCATGGACGGCATGGAGCTCCGCATACACGACAGCGGCCAGGACCAGTTGGGCCAGATCATGAAGCGGGGCCGTCTCGTCGTGTTCGGCGATGTCGGGCAGGCCTTCATGTACGGCGCGAAAGGCGGCGAGGTGTATGTCATGGGGAACGCGGCCGGGCGCCCGTTGATCAATGCCGTGGGGCGGCCGCGCGTGGTGATCAACGGGACCTGCCTCGATTACCTCGCGGAGTCTTTCATGGCGGGCGATCCGCACGCGGGCGGAGGATTCGTGGTGCTCAACGGGATCGAGTTCGATGACCGCGGCGCGGTCCGCGAGCAGGCGACGCCTTATCCCGGGGCGAACCTTTTCTCCCTCGCGTCCGGCGGCGCGCTGTTCGTGCGGGATCCTCATCGGATGCTGGTGCCGGAGCAGCTGAACGGCGGCGAATTCGCGGAGCTCTCAGACGCGGACTGGGGCTTGATCCTTCCTTACCTCGAAAGCAACGAACGCCTGTTCGGCATCTCGATCGAGCGCGACCTGCTGGCCGTCAATGGCGAGCGGCGCGAGCCGCGCGAGGTGTACCGGAAAGTGAAGGCGGTCCGGCTCGCGGTCCTCTCCAAACAGCTCCCACCGGAGTGATGCACGCGGCCCGTTGACAGAGAACCCGTTCCTTACTATATTGTAAGGAGAACATATAAAGTAAGGAACCGTCCATGGTCACAGCGACGATCACAAGCAAGGGACAGATCACCATTCCGAAATCGGTTCGGGATTCGCTTCGACTTCACACGGGGGATCGAGTGGCGTTTGTCGTCCATGACCCCGGTGAAGCCATCCTCAAGCCCTTCGCCCGAACGGTTGACGAGATCTTCGGCTTGTTGCACAAGCCGGGCAGGCCGTTTCGGTCGGTTGAAGACATGGACAAGGCCATCCGCGCACGCCTGAAGAAGGCCGTGTCATGATGGCATTGGACACCAACGTGATTGTGCGCTTCCTTGTCCGGGACGATGAGGCCCAGTCGAATCTCGTCTACAAGCGTTTGAAGAAGGCGGAACTCGAGCGCGAGCGGCTTTTCGTTCCCCTCGTTGTCATGCTGGAAACATTGTGGGTGCTGGAAAGCGCCTATAACTTGTCACGGGACGCGATCCTGAGCGCCATCGAAGGCTTGCGGCAGATGAGCATCCTGGAAATCGAGGCGGACCAGGTATTGGAGCGTGTGGCGGAATCTGCGAATGGTATGGATGCGGATCTGTCCGATCTTTTGATCATGCACTCGGCAGCGGCGTCCGGCTGCGAGGCGGTTCTGACGTTCGACAAGAAGGCGTCGCGGCTGGAGTTCTTCCGCATGCTCAAGTAGCGGTCCTACCGCCAGCGCGAGAGGCATTCCTCGAGGGCGGGAGCGAGCGCGGTTTTGGCCCGGTTGAGAATGTAGAGGTGCACGCCCGGAACACCCTGCGCGAGCAGGCCGTCAATCTGTTTCACCGTCCACTGGATGCCGATGGCTTCCGCGACCGGCCCGCTGCCGCCCGCTTTCTCGAGTTGTTCGGCCAACTCGGCGGGAAACGACGCCTTGCATCGCGACGACATCCGCTGCGCCTGGCTCAGCGACACGGCGGGCAGAAGACCCGGAATAATCGGCGCTTCGATGCCCGCGCGCCGGCAGCGGGTGACGAAATCGAAATACACGGCGTTGTCATAGAAAAGCTGTGTCACGACGAACGAACCGCCCGCGTCCAGTTTCTCCTTCAGGTGCCGGATGTCCGCCTCCGGCGACTCGGCTTCAGGGTGGGTTTCCGGGTAGCCGGCCACCCCGCAACACAGGTCCGGATAGCGGTTTTTCAGGAACGCCACCAGTTCGGACGCGTACAGCAGGCCGTCCTTCGGCGGCTTGAAGCCCGGCTGATCCTGCGGCGGGTCGCCGCGGATCGCCATGATGTTGCGGTAGCCCGCCTCGTACATCCTGTCCGCGACGGGCTCCAGGTCCTGTCGCGTGGAGCCGAGGCAGGTGAGATGCGGCATGATCGGGCTGAAGCCCATCTTGCCGAGCACCTCGCTGACCACCGGGGACAGATCGCGCGTGGAGCCGCCCGCGCCGTAGGTGACCGTGACGAAATCCGGACGGATGACGCGCATGCGTTCGATCGAACTGCCGAGGATCGCAAACCCCTTGTGGTCCTTCGGCGGGAAGAACTCGATGGACAGAAGCGGACGGCTTCGGTTTGCCAGTAAATCGCTGATCCGTTTGCTCATTGTTCGATCCGATCAGATACACCCGCACGCCTGATTTTTCCAGACATTGGAAAATCTGCGACATCTTTTTCCAATCATTGGAAAAAAACAATGATCGTTTTCGATGGCTGTCCGGCCTACTTCACCGGCCGGAGGAAATGATCCTGCCCGGGCGGCTCGATGTAGCCGGTCAGGCCGTCGCACCGCGGGTCGAGGCGGTTCGGCGTGAACGTGCGGCCGCTGCCGTCGGCCATCACCGCGTTGAACTGGCGGCGATGCCTGAAGTGGAAACTCGGAGGCGCGTCGCGGCTGAGAAAATACCATTCCTCGAGCATCGGGTTGCGGGGCGACGCCGGGCTCTGCCAGGTATTTACCTGCGCGCTGTCTCCCCAGACAATTGTCTCCGCGGGAAGCTGGATGTGGCGGAACGACCGGGCTCCCGACGCGCGATTCGCCGGGGTGTCGGCGATCAGGTAGACGTTGAGTCCGTAACCGTAGCTCGCCACGTCGAACTTCTGCTTCGTTCCGGTGGCTTCGTACGGAAACGAGGGACACACTTCGGCGCCGCCGACATGATCGAAATATGCCGCGAGCCGCGCGTGACTCTTGTCCAGCGTCCGGTTCCCCTCGGCGCTTCCTTCGCCTTCAAGGCCCCAGTACCAGAGCGTTCCGCCGGAAACCTCCTCGCGCCAGGGGAAAAAGCGCCCGTTGTGGTCGTCCAGGTACATCGCGTAGGCCGCGTACATCTGGTGAAGATTCGCGCGGCACACCGCCGACGCACCGCCTTGCCGGGCGCGCTGGACGCCCGGGATCAGGAGAGCCGACAGGATTGCGGCCACCGCTATCACGGCCAGCAGTTCAATCAGCGAAAAAGCATTTCTATCGCGACACACGGTAGTACTTCGCGCTCCCGTCCGGTTGATTCGTGAAACTTACGAGGCCGCCTTCGGCGACCGTTACGGCGGTCGTGGTCCAGACGCCCGAGGAAAGGTCCGCGCAGGATTCCAGGTAGTAAACGGAACCCGAGACCGCGCCCGCCGAAAACAGCACGTTTTGCTGCGCTGCGTGCTGGGAGAAGAACTCGCCTTCGGCGACATGAAGGTCCACGTAAAAATCGTCGAACGACCCGTTGCCGAGCCCGTTCGCTCCGCCCCAGTTCGCGGTCGGATAATTGAAGAAACCGGCATCTGTGAGCGTGAAGGTTTTCTCCGTCGGCACCGGCTGCGTCCAGTAATGCATGGACACGCCGTTAATAACGAGGATGTTGGTGCGGTCAGGATCGGTATAGACGGCGGCGTACGCGCGGCGGGCGACAGCGCCGGTTGCGGCGCCGTGATAAGTGACTTCGAGGTAAAGGGCTGTGGCTGCGGGGAGGTAATGGTCTGGGCCCATATCGGTATCATTCCAGAATCCCGCATCGCTGCTGCTTCCGACGATGTAATCGCCGTCGAGCCCGATGATGTGGGTTCCGATGGTGGGTTGGATGTTCGGGTTGAAGCCCCAGGACCTGTTGTTGATGAAGTAGTTGAATTCGAGGAAGTCGGAAGCGTCTTTGAGGATCGTGGAGTTCCATGACCAGTTGTCCGTCATCGTGCGGTCCGGTCCGGTTTCCGTGATGTTATAGAGGCCGAAGTTGGCGATCTGAAAAAACTCCGTGGTGTCTGGAACGGAGCCGGTGTTCAGGCGGAGCGTGACGCCGAAACGAAAAGTCTGGTTGTCGTTCAGCGAGCGCGGCAGGGCTCGAAGGAATGAAGAATTGAGAATGGTGTAAGGGTCGCCGGAGGCGTCGAAGCAGAGAGCCTGGTCCCATTCCGCGAGGACGCGCTGGGTGGTGGGGTCGTGACGGAACAGGGGTTGTCCACCGGCGTTCGTGGCGCCTGCGTAAGACCACGTGCCGGGCGTGGAGAAGTCGTCGGAGAGCAGGTTGTGCCAATAGGCCGGCGCGGCGGTCGTTAAAAGGAGAAGGCCCGAGAGGACCTTCCGAAAGATATGTTGCATGCATGCCTCCTGCTCCTTTTCGCGGGAGCGGGTTTGACATCGGTGCAGAGAGGCTCGTCTTCTGGCTTCCGGCATCAATCCTACTTCCCCGCCTTCCCGACCCTTTCGGGTGGTGGCTTCGGGGGTTCGTAGCCGGTTACAGCGGCGCGACCGCGTCCGATTCTCACGGACTTCCGTGGGCCTCTCCACAAACGAATCAACCAAAGAACCGGGGCAATACTAGGCGTTGGGTTGAGTCCGTGCAAGAGCCCGCGCGAATTCTTTTTTTACCGGATGTGAGCCCAACTGCACGCCCAGCGCATTCAACAGAACGCCATGCTATAGCATAGAGTTTTGTCGAATGCCGGGACGAGGAGGATGCTGTATGGCTGCGGAACACGGCGGAAAAACTCTTTGCGCAAGGTCGGCAGGCGGTGTTAGCCTGTAACCGTTTTCAGGGCTTGGAGAGAGGGAGAAAATGAGACCAACGCTGAAGGACGTCTGCCGGGAAGCGCTCGTTTCAGAGGCGACCGTTTCGCGCGTGGTGAACAACAGTCCGCTCGTGCACGAACGCACGCGGGAACGGGTGCAGGAAGTCATTCGCAGACTTGGTTACACGCCGAACGCCGCGGCCCGCAACCTGTCGCGCAGCAAGACGGATGTCATCGGAGTCGTGTTCCACCAGGTGACGTCGGGGTTTTTCGCCCAGGTGCTGGATGGCGTGGACCGCGAGGCGGTCGCACACGGATATCACCTGCTCTGCGCGCTGACGCGCGACGACATGGAGGCCGGCAAGACTTGTCTCGGCATGTTCGACGAAATGCGCGTGGACGGCATGCTGATCCTGGATCCGGCATTGGGCCCGGAGCTTCTGGAGCAGTTCAAGACGTATCGCCGCCCTATCGTGCTCATTCAGCAGCATGCGGACGACGCGACCATCAATTCCGTCGGCGTGGAGAACGAGCAGGGCGCCTACGAGGCGATGAAGCATCTGCTCGGCCTCGGCTACAAGGACTTTCTCGTGGTTCGCGGGCCCGCCGGCGCGCAGGATTCCCAGCTTCGGGTCAAAGGCTGCAATCGAGCGCTGCGGGAGGCCGGAGCGGGCGCGAAATGCCGGTTTGTGGAAGGGAACTACTCTCCCGCGGACGCGCTTGCGGCGTTTCAACAGGACCGGGCGCAGCACGGGTTGCCGCGCGCGATCTTCGCGCTGAACGACGCGATGGCCTTGTCCATTCTCAAGGAATTGCAGGCCACGGGCGTGCGCGTCCCCGAGCAGACCGCCATCATGGGGTTTGACGGGATCGAGTGCGCGGACTACGTCGGCCTCAGCACGGTTGAAACGCCGATGTGCCTGATGGGCGAGGAGGCTGTGCGATTGTTCGTCCGCCATGTGGGCGATCCGAAACTGCCCGCGGAGCATGTCACGCTGAAGACCTGCCTCGCGGTGCGCAAGACCTGCGGGGGTTAGGTCTCGATCCGATAGCCGGGGCTCCAGCGCCCGTTCGGACCCTGGCGCATGTCCTCCGCGATGAACAAGGCCCTTCCGTTCTTCGCGCGGAAAACAACCGATTCTTCCGTTCCGTCGCTCAGCAGGCGAACGATCCTCTTGACAGTTTCCGCCGCGAGCGGGAGAACAACCTCCGTGGTCCGCGACGGGGTTTGAACATTGGCGACGGACAGTTCCCAGGAACCGTCATCGCCGCGGCAGCAGTACAGGTCACAAGGATCGGCGGCTTCGAGAACCTCGTGTTCAAAAACGACCCGCGGCGCGGAGGCGCTCTTGTCGAGGTCGTTGTAGCCCTTTACCAGCGCCGCGACGATGCGATCGGATTCGAGTCCGACAAACGCGCCGCTGAAGGAAGGCAGCTGCACGGAAACGCGCGCCGGGCTTCGGGTTTCCTCCTTCGCCAGGAATGAATGGCTCGACGGCTTGTCTCGTCGTGTGAGCAGATAGAAGTAACGCCGGCCTTTTGCCCGGCAGGGAAACTCCGCGACTTCCACGAGTGGATCCATCGGGTCCGGGACAACCGTCGCGGTGGTCCGAACGCCCGCATATTTCTTCGCCACGTGCTCGATCAGCCCGGTGCTGCCCCATTCACCGCTTTCCGTCTGCCAGGGCGAGAATCCGAGGAAGATCGCCTTGCCTTTCCCTTCGACCTTGATCGCTCCGCACGTCACTTCGCGCCCGTGCGAATGGGCTGACGCGAAGGGCAGCGCGTCGGAGCGAAAACCTGCCACCCCGCGAAGCGCGCCGCGGCCTGCGCCCTTGAATCCGCCATCCGCCAGCGCGTAGGCGAACTCCGTGTCATCGGGAACAAGCTCCGTTTCGAATGGAAACAGCGTGTCGCGCAGAATGGTGCACGGACGGAAGAATTCGTCCAGTTCGGGAACGTAGGAAGTCAGCACGAGCACGCCGCCTTTCCGCACGAACTCGACGAGGCGCTCCTGGGTCGCGGCATCCATCCATGCGTTGCCGTCCATGAACACCGCGGCGTGACGGAGGAGCTGCTCGACGGACTCTTCGCCGGGGTAGCAGACGGCGTTCTGGGTCTTGTTTCGGTCGCACAGCGCCATGAAGGAATCCCAACCGCACCACGCCGCGTGGGGGCGGCCGGGGAACCCGACGCGCGTCCAGTCCTGCGGCGCGCTGTCCCAGCTTGCCGCGTGGGCGTAGGGTGAGTAAAGACCCCAGGCCACCGGCACGGGAAGTTCGTCGCTCACCAGGTCGTTGCCGACACGGCGCATGAGCGCGCCCAGCTGGTGGCACGTCCAGAACGCGTCGCGGTACGAACCGTCCTCCGCGATCGGGTGGTTGTGCATGTATACGCCGCCCGCGTCCACGGCGAGGTAATCGGTCCAGCAATCGCAGGAAACGCCGAGGTAGATGTTCAGGCCCGTCGCGCCCCAGAGCATGTAGGCCAGGGACTGGAAGAACGAGGGCTGAACGGACCAGTAGTAGGGCGGATCGTATGAATCGAACCCCCAGTTCTCCTCCATGTTGATTCCGCGGGCGGACTTGCCGACGATCTTGTACTTCAGCCACGCGTCCTCGTTGTGTGAGACCACGCCGCACCAGTTGGTGTAGCCGTAGGCGAGCACGGGGTTGAGGAACGGAATAGTGTAGCGGCCCATGACGGTTTCGAGGCCTGCGCCGTGCGGGCTCGGGGGCGGATTGATGTTCATCACCATCGGCAGCGTCACGCCTGCGTCGCGCAGGTATTGGACGCAGGTGCCGGCGATTTCGCGGTAGAAGTGCCGCCCGAACTCGGCCCAATCGATCCACGGAAGCAGCTCTCCCGCATGTTCGCGCGAGGCCCATTGTCGTGGCGGCGGGACCTCTTCGAAGGAGCCGAACGCGGCGTGGCAGCAACGGTTGTAGTGCTCTATGGACCCGTAGCGGCCTGCCAGGAACGAGCGGTAGCGCGCGACGGCGGGGGCGTCGAAATGGATCTTGTCCACGCCGTACCCGCCGTCCGAGTAGATGCCCTCGTTGAGAACCTGCACGGCGAGGATCGGGCCGCGCGGATATTCGTTCGGCGCGATGACCTCGCGCGCGACATGGCTGAACCAGTCGCGCACGTAATCCAGGTAGACGGGATCCATGGGCGCGGGCGGATTGGGGAATCCCCAGCACGCAGGCGACGCATCGCCCTGCATGTCCACGCGGAGGCTGATCTTCGGGTTGTTGTTCGGCAGCACGTAATCGGGCAGCGAGCCGTAGCGGGTTTCGGCGTGGATGTAGGGGCCCGGCTTCGCGATGCAGTACATGCCGCGCTCGCGTATCAACCGGATGAATTCCAGGACATCGGTCCGGTCGTGCAGCGCGCCGCGGAAATCATAGCGGCCGTCGCCGTTGAGAGGATCCGCCGGCGCGTGATGACGCCACGGGATATAGAACGTCACGACGTTGACGTTCATCTTCTTGAGATTGTCGAGTTGCCGCGGCCAGTCCGCGCGCTGGTCGCGGTAGTAGGGGTAATCGGCGGACCAGACGAACGTGGGTTTCCCTTCAATGTACAGAACGCCCTGTGTGATGGTGACGTGCGGATTCATGCTCGGTTCCTTGGACATAATTTAGGCTACAGCTTCAAAGGGCGGCGAATATGCCTTTCCCGCGTATGAAATGGAAGCTTAAAATATACCGGTAACACATCAACGAAGCTGCCTATTGTGGCGTTTTTCCTGCGCTTTTTCGTGAATGGCCGGGGCCGGCGCCGGGTTTCCGGCCCAGCGCCTCGATGCGGTGGAGGACACAGGTTGCGCACTGGCTGGCGTCTTCGTCCACGCAGGGCTTGCCGGGGTAGAGCTGATAATCGCGTCGGAACTCAACCGGCGTGGTGTTGGGCATGAAGACATTGGCGCCGCGCTGAAGCGCGAGGTCACGGCCGGAGCCGGGAAACACGGCATCGAATGCCGTGGTAGCCGGAATGTGCGCGTCGGGGTTGAAGAGGCGGAGCACCGCGATTGCGCGGAAGAACATTTCGGGATCGTCGCGATAGACATTCGGCGCGTCGCCCAGCGGCGTGCCGGGGTGGGGGATGTAGGGACCGATGCCGATCATGTCGAGATCGAGATTGCGACAGAGCAGGATGTTCGCCGCAAGCGTTTCCACGGTTTCGCCGGGCAAGCCGATCATGAACCCGCTGCCGACCTGGACGCCGAGCGCGCGCAGGTGGCGGAGGCATTCCACTCGTTCGTCGAGCGAACAGTCCGGATGCAGCCTGCGGAAGAGTTCCGGATCGCTTGTTTCGAAGCGGAGCAGGTAACGATCCATCCCGCACTCCCGCCAATACCGATACACCGGAAGCGGGCGGTTGCCGACCGACACGGTGACGGCGAGCGTTGTTTCCCTCTTGATGCGCCGGATCACTTCTCCGAGCTCGTCGTCGCCGAACACCGGGCTTTCCCCCGCCTGCAGGACGACGGTGGTTTGTCCCCGCGCGGGCAGCTCGCGCGCATGGGCGACGATCTCGTCCGCCGCCATCGTGTAGCGCCGCACATCGCGATTGGAGACGCGGATCCCGCAGTAGAGGCAATCGTTCGAGCACAGGTTGGAGAATTCGATGATGCCGCGCAGGAAGATCTCGTCTCCCATGTGCTGTTGCCGGACGGAATCGGCGCGGCAATACAGCTCCTCGAGCGCCTTGCCGCGCGCCGAGAGGAGGTCAAGGATTTCCCGCGTTTCCGCTGTGCGAGGAGTTGTCATGAGCGTTCGGGATAATATGCCATGCCTTATCAGGCGCGGCTACAGGCTTTCGCTTCGAGCGCGGCGCTACTTCGGCGGGCGGCGCCAATTGAACGAGCCGGGCGGGGGTACGTTTTCGGGCGGAACATAGCCTGTTGGATACTCGCCGATGACGGCGACGTATTCTTCCATCGCGTAGGGCAGCATCTTCTCGAGCGCCTCGTAGCGCGCCTTGTTCGCGGGGTGGGTCGCGAAGATGTTCATCATGCTTGAGCGGTCCTTCTCGCGTGCCGCGACCCGCTTCCAGATGCGCGGTGCGGCGCGCGGGTCGTAGCCGGCGCGCGCCATGTAGAAGAGCCCGACCCGGTCCGCTTCGAACTCATCCGTTCTCGAGTACATGGGAATCCACAACGCGCTGCCGACGAGAAAGACCGCGCGAAGCGCCATCGCGACATCGCCCGCGTCGTTGTGATCGGCCACGGCCGCCACGACTTCGACCGCGATATTGGCCATCATGATCTTGGTGAGGCGCTCGGTGGAGTGCCTGCAGTTGACGTGCGCGATCTCGTGCGCCATGACGGCCGCGAGTTCGTCTTCGTCGTTTACGAGGCCGTTGGTGGGGCAGTACAGCCCTTCGAAAACCATCATCTCGCCGCCCGGAAACGCGCAGGCGTTGACGATGCTGGTGTGCACCAGCGTGGTCACGTAGGGAAGTTGCGGAAGGTCCGAAACAGCGGAGATGCGCCGCGTGATTTCATCCAGTTGCGCGGTCCGCTTGCGATCGGCGTTGAGCGGGATGCCGGCCTTCTGGATCTCCTGGAGGTTGGAGGCCTTCGCGGATTGCCCGAGCTTGATGTCGTCCTGGAGCGTGTACATGTTGTACGTGCTCTGGCCGGTCACGGCATCCACCGTGGCACAGGAGCTGAACATCAGCATGCTCAACCCGCCGATCAGTGCGCCCAGGAGCGCGCGCGGCATACAGAACTTCTTCATGGCGCCCTTATCTCCCCTCACACGATTACGCCTTCAGGCGGACTTCGTATATGCAAGGTCCATGTTCTTCGCCGCGGCGACTTCGTCGAGGCGCCCGACCGGCATGGAAACCGGAGCCCGGTGAAGCGCGTCCGGCTCTTTTTCGGCAAGCGCCGCGAGCTCTTTCATGGCGTCGACGAACCGGTCCAGCGTTTCGCGCGACTCGGTTTCCGTCGGCTCGATCATGATCGCTTCGGGCACGTTGAGCGGGAAGTAGACGGTCGGCGGATGCATGCCCCGGTCGATCAGCCCTTTCGCGATGTCGAGCGTGTGGACCCCGAAACGGCCGAGCGGCTTTCCGCTGAACACGCATTCGTGCATGCAGCGCCCGGGCGCGACCGCCTCGAAATACGGCCGCAGTTTCTCCTGCACATAGTTCGCGTTGAGCACGGCCATGTTGCTGGTTTCGCGCAGCCCTTCGCGGCCGAGCATGAGGATGTAGGCGTAGGCGCGGACGATCACGCCGAAGTTCCCGTAGAACGGCGCGATGTACCCGATGCTCTTCGGGAGATCGTAGTCGAGCGAGTACATGCCGTCCTGGGTTTTCACGACGCGCGAGATGGGAAGGTAGGGCCTGAGTTTCTCGACCACGCCGACGGGCCCCGCGCCCGGACCGCCGCCGCCGTGCGGGGTGGAAAAGGTTTTGTGCAGGTTCAGGTGGCAGACGTCGAACCCGATCGCGCCGGGTTTGACGCGCCCGAGGATCGCGTTGAGGTTCGCGCCGTCGTAGTACATCAGCCCGTCCACCGCGTGAACGGCCTCGGCGATCTCGCGGATGTTGGGGACGAACAAGCCGAGCGTCGAAGGGCAGGTCAGCATGATGCCCGCGGTTTCCGCGTTCAGCGCTTTGCGGAACGCGGCCATGTCCGGCGCGCCGTTGCGGTCGGAGGGGATCGTGACGATATCGTAGCCGCCGAGCGCGGCGCTGGCCGGATTCGTGCCGTGCGCGGAGTCCGGGACGATGATGTGCGTCTTGCGATTGCCGCGGTCGCGGTGATAGGCGGCCATGAGCATGACGCCGGTGAGTTCCCCGTGCGCGCCCGCGAGGGGCTGCAGGGTGAACTCCGCCATGCCGCAGATTTCCGAGAGCAGGCGTTCGGTTTCATAGAGGAGCTGCAGGGCGCCCTGCGTCAGCAGTCCGCCGCCGCGGAGCTGCGGCCAGACGGGATGCGCGTCGGCGAATCCCGGCAGCGCGGCGGCGGCCTCGCAGGCTTTCGGGTTGTATTTCATCGTGCAGGAGCCGAGCGGATAGAAATGCGTATCCACAGAGAAATTGAGTCGCGAAAGCTCGGTGAAATGCCGCACGACTTCCACTTCCGCAAGCTCCGGCAGGTCGGCCGGTTTCTCGCGCAGATACTTTGAGTTGAAGGCCGGCGCCTTCTCGTTGGTCATGTCCGGCAGTCTTGCCGCTCTTCGTCCGGGAGCGCCTTTTTCATAGATCAGTTTCATGTGAAGCTCCTCACAACACCGCGCGTATGTTCGCGGCCATCACGTCAATCTCTTCCGGCGTCCGCTTCTCGGTGAACGCGGCGAGCAGGACGTTCGGCATATTCTTGTAGTAACGGCCGACGGGAAATCCGGGCACGATGCCCTTGTCGATCAGCGCGCTGACCACGTCCGACGCGTCGCGCGGAAGGTCGAGCGCGAATTCGTTGAAGAACGGCGCGGCGTATTTCAGGCGCACGCCGGGAATGGCCGTGAGACGGTCCTTTGCATACGCGGCGCGCGCGGCGCAGAGCTGCGCAAGCTCGACGAACCCCTGTTTGCCCATGAGCGAAAGGAAAATATGTGCGCGGAGAGCGCAGAGGGCTTCGTTGGTGCAAATGTTGGAGGTCGCTTTCTCGCGGCGGATGTGCTGCTCGCGGGCCTGGAGCGTCAGCACGAAACCCCGGCGGCCCTGCGCGTCCGTCGTCGCGCCGACGACGCGTCCGGGCATGCGTCGCGCCAGGGCTTTGCGCGTCGCCATGAACCCGAGGTACGGACCGCCGAACGAAAGCGGAAGACCGAGGCTTTGCCCCTCCCCGGTCACGATGTCCGCGCCCATCGTGCCCGGCGCCTTCAGGATGCCGAGCGAGACGGGATACACGGAGAAAACGGCGAGGGCGCCGGTTTCGTGCGCGGCGGTCACCAGGTCGGACAAGTCGTCAATACAGCCGAAGAAGTTCGGATTCTGAACCACCACCGCCGCCGTTTCCTTGTCCAGTTTCGACCGGAACGCGTTCCGGTCGGAAGTGCCGTCGGCGACCGGGATCTCGACATAGTCAATGGAGAGGTTGCGCATGTAGCAGCGGAGCATGGTCCGGTAGATCGGATTGACGCCTTCGTCCACGAGCACGCGATTGCGGCCCGTGTGCCGCAAGGCCATCATGATGCCCTCGAACAGCGCAGTGCCTCCGTCGTAGAGCGACGCGTTGGCGATCTCCATCCCGGTCAGGCGGACGATGGCGGTCTGGTACTCGTAGATGGCCTGGAGGGTGCCCTGCGCCGCCTCGGGCTGGTAGGGTGTGTAGGCGGTGAAAAACTCGCCGCGCCCCGCAAGCGCGTCCACGGCGGCGGGGATGAAGTGGTCGTAAAATCCCGCGCCGCAGAAGTTGACGAGGCGGCCCGAATTGCGCGCCGCGAGGCGACGCAGCGATTGAAGGACCTCGAGTTCCGATCGCCCGCCGGGAATCTGGAAAGACTCCGTCTGGTACTCCGCGGCGATATCCGCGAACAGGTCGTCGAAACTTTTGGCGCCGACCGCGTCGAGCATCGCTTTCTGCTCCTGCGCGCCGGCGGCAATGAAAGATGTATGTGACATGCTTGCGCTCCTGAGTACCGGGCAAAGTTCACACAATCTAAACCCGAACGGGCCGGGGCTCAATCGCGGAGTTTTCGGCGCTTGCGGCGATCGGGCGGCGGGGCCGCTGCCCCTCCCGGGGACGACGGCAGCGTGTCAAAGATTCTCATCTCCGGCGGGCCGTGCCGTCCTTGTAGAACGGGATTTCGACCACGACGGCGGGCAACGGTTTTCCGTGCACATCCAGTTCCACTTCTGTGCCCGGCGCGCAGAGGTTGGCGTTGATGTAGGCGAAAGCGATCGCCACGCCGAGACTGGGCGCGACGGAGCCGCTGGTGACTTCGCCGACGGCCGCGCCCTGGTGGAGCACCTTGTCGTGCGCGCGCGCCGCGCGCCGGGATTCGAGGCGCAGCCCGGCGAGGTACCGCGGGCAACCGTGGTCGAGATCGCGGACGACGGCGGCCTTGCCGATGAAGTCCTTGGTGATGTCCACGAAGCTCCCTCGCGTGGCGGCGACGGGAGAGCGATCCACGGACAGCTCGTGTCCGTAGAGCGGATATCCGACTTCAAGGCGAAGCGTGTCGCGCGCGCCGAGTCCCGCGGGCTTGATCTGCCCCGCGGAGAGAAGCGCGTCCCAGAACATGCGCGTTTTCGACGTGGGCATGTAGAGTTCGTAGCCCCACTCGCCGGTGTACCCGGTGCGGCTCAGCAGGCACGGCGCGCCGAGAAGCGTGACCTCCTCCGCGCGGAAGTATTTCAGGTCGGGAAATTTCACGTTGAGCGCCGATTCCATCGCGGCGCGGGATGCGGGACCCTGCACATCAATCTTGCCCGTGTCGCCGGACACGTCCGTGAACGTCGTCGCGGGAGAGAGATGCGAACGGATCCACTCGCGGTCCTGATCGAGCGTTCCCGCGTTGACGACGAGGTAGAAACGGTCGGCCGCGAGCCGGTAGCAGGTCAGGTCATCCAGCACGCCGCCGTCCTCGCGCAGGAGGTAGCCGTAGCGGCATTGCCCGATGGCGATGGTGCTCACGCGCTGGGTGAGCAGGCGTTCCAGGTCCGATTCGGCGGTGGGGCCGCGAAGGTCGAATTCGCCCATATGGCAGATGTCGAAAGCCGAAACGGCTTTGCGGGTGTATTCGTGTTCCGCGAGGATCCCCTCGTATTGAATGGGCATATCCCAGCCGCCGAAGGGCCCCATGCGCGCATTCAGCGCGCGATGGGCGTCATGCAAAGGGGTTTTCTTCATGCGATGCATTATGCCGCGCGCGCCGGCGCATGGCCACCGGATTCCGGTCGTTTGAAAAAAAGCCGGGCAGTCCGTATAGTTAACGCGGGGACGCGATCCCGGTGAACTACGACATTTCCAGCATCTTGAAGAATTGGGATTACGATCCCTCGAACATCAACGCGCGCTGGGTCATGGGCCAGGACGGCCGCATGAAAGTGCAGTTACGGCTGGACCTGGGGCTGTTTCAGATGGAGGCCGAGGGCCGGCCCGACGGGACGCGGCCGCGGGGTTATGTCTCGTTGTTGCATTACTATCGCGCGATCACGAAGACGGCCGGCGGCGGGCAGGCGCTCAAGCTTGGCGGGGAAGCCTGCGCGGAACTGCAGCAGGAATCGCTTCAGTATTACTACCGTTACCTCGCCTTCTATGCATTGCACAACTTCCCGGGGGTCGTGTCGGACACCGATCACAACCTCGCCGTCATTGATCTCGTGACCGAGTATGCGGAGGACGAGGATCACGCGTGGCAATTCGTGCAGTTTTTCCCGTACGTCCGCATGATGAACGCGCGGGCGCGCGCGGAGCAGGCGCTGGCGGAGAAGAATCACGAAGAAGCGATTCGCGCGCTGCAGAAGGCGCTCGACGACATCAACCGCTTCTGGGGCGAATACGGCGAAAGCGACAACGCGTCCGGCAGCGAGGTGGAGTTGCTCTCGGACCTGCTTCGCCAGGTGATGAAGCAGAAGCCGAAGACCAGGGCGGACCGCCTGCAGGAGCAGTTGAACACGGCCATTTCGCGCGAGGATTACGAGAGAGCCGCGGTCCTTCGGGACCAGATGCGGAAGCTGGGGCTCATGCCGCCGCCGGAGTAGCGCGTCCCCGGCGCGCGACCTACGATTTCCCGCCCGCCGAAACCTGCAAAGCCATCATGGCCATGCTGGTGGTGTACACCGGCCCGCCCGCCGAGCTCCAACGGTCCGAGCTGTCCCATGCGCCCGCGTCCGGCCCCGCGGCAATCTGCCGGGCGCGGAGCGCGCACTGCAGTTCCAGCAGGCGCTCGCGCGCGTCGGGCTTTCCGTACTCTCCGAGCGCGGCGGCCACGAAGTAGTGCTGGTAGATGTCCGCGCGCGTGCCGGTCTCGCGCGCGACCTGTAGGAACGCGTCCAGCAACTGCGGCGCCGCCGCGGATTGTTTCATCGCGCAGAGCGCGCCGGCGGCGGTCAGCGTCGCATATCCGAAGGGAAAATCGCGGGCCGCCGAATATCCGACGCGGCCTTTCGGGTCCACGGTCGTGGCCATCCAGTCGAGCCCGCGCCGGATCGCGTCGTGAACATCGGGTCGCCCGGCGGCCTCCTCGGCCTCCATCAGCGCGAGCAGTTGCCATGCGGTAATGGAAGTGTTCATGGAGCCTTCCGGTTGCCGCAGGTAACCCCAGCCGCCGCCGGGCCGCTGGGTTGCAAGGATGAACGCGACGCCGCGCTCCGCGGCGCTGTTCCGCGCGGCGTCCGTCTCTCCCGCGCCGGCGCGCATGAGCGCGATCACGCTCATGGCCGTGTTATACATCGCCGCGCTGTGAACGGCTCCGAACCGGCCATCGGGCGCCTGCTGCGCGACGAGGTAGTCCGCCGCGCGCGCCAGGGCCGGCGAATAGGCCGCCTTGTCGAGTGCCGGCCTCTCGCCGGACAGGGCCATCATCGCCAGCGCGGTGATGCCGACGGCATGGCGCGACGGGGCCGGGCCCGGGCGGACATCCCAGCGGCCGTCCGGCAGCTGGGCCGAAACGAGCCATTGCGCGGCGCGTTCGCGCGCGGTGTCGCTGCGGCTTCTTCGCGAACGGGTCCATGCCACGCCGGCCGCGATCGCGGCCACGGAGAAAACCAATATCCAGAGCGCGGCCGCGCGAAGGAACGGCCGCCACTCAAAGCGCCGCCGGGCGGCCTCGCGGTGGATCTCGTTCAGGGTACGCGCGGTCACATCCGGAGAGAGTTCGGCATCCGGCAGCTCGCGCAGCGCGCCCAGCAATTCGCGGTATTCCTGCAGCGCCTTCCGGCAGCCGGGGCATGACGCGAGGTGCTGTTCCAGCGTCGCCTGCGCGGCGGCGGACAGCTCGCCCTGCGCGTAGGCCGGCAGTTCGCGCTCCAGCTTGCAAGCCGGTGAAGCGTTATTTGTCTTCATGGAACCGTCTCCTCAACTCGTGCAGCGCCGCGAACATGCGCGACTTCACCGTTCCGACAGGAATCCGCAGAATGTCGGCGGCTTCGCTGTAGCTCAAACCCTGCATGACCGTCAGCACCACGATCTCTCGCAGCCGTTCGTCCAGTCCGCTCAGCGCCTGCGTGGCGTCCAGGCCGGGCGCGTCGGTCGGGCCCACCACGGAGCGCGGCGGCGGGGGATGTTCCCCGCGGACGCGCTCGGCGACCCGGTCCTGCGTCCTCTTCCTGCGCAGCGAATCGAACCACGCGTTCCGGGCCAGCGTGTAAAGGAACGTCGTGAACCGCGCCTGCGGCCGGTATTTCAGCCGGTACCGGTACACGCGCAGGAACGTTTCCTGCACGAGGTCCTCTACATCCGTTGAAGCGCCGACGCGGCGGAAATAGTTCGCGAGAGGTCGTTGATACCGCTGCATCAATCCGGTAAAAGCGGCGTGATCTTCGTTGCGCAGGCGCGCCATCAGCTCATGGTCGGAGGCATCCAGCATCCTTCCTTATATGTCGGATAGCCACGCGAGGGGCAATGGCCAAAGAGCCGGGAAGAGCTTTTTTTGCGTGAACCGAAGTGCTGCTGAAAGCGCTTTTACCGTGTGAATTGCACTGAAGGGAGGCCATTTGATGAAAAGAAGATTTTCGGGGGCGCTGATGTTGCTTCTGTCCGCGTTTTCGGCGGGGGCGTTCGACGATGGGGACTGGCAGTTCTGGAACACGGACAGCGTCGAGTACAAAGTGAATGAGCAATTCACAATGAAGGCCGAGGTGGAACTGTACTTCGGCGACGACATGAGCGAGTTGTACTATGTCCACGTCCAGCCGGTTCTCGCGATGCAGGTTTCGGAATGCGCGGAGATCGCCGCGCTGTACCGCGTCGTGCAGGAAAAGAAAAAGGGCGAATGGGCGGAAGAGCAGAGACCCGCGGCCGAGGCGACGCTGCGGGGAAAAGTGCAGGGGTTCAAGATCAGCGATCGCAACCGCTTCGAGTACCGGATGCGCGAAGGCGACGACGACTTCTGGCGCTACCGCAACCGGATCAAGATAGAAGCCCCGTGGAAATGGACGGCATGGCAGGTGCAACCCTATGTCGCGGATGAGTTCTTCATTGATTTCGACGCCCGCGAAGTCAATCAAAACCGGATTATCGGTGGCGTCTCGGCGAAAGTGACCAAGGAGCTGAAGGCGGAGCTCTACTACATGCACAAGACGGATCGTAAGAACGGGGAATGGAACGCGACCCATGTCCTCGGGCTCGCGCTGAAACTCGGTTTCTGATAGGCTGTTGCCATGATCATCATCGAACCGCACATCCACATGTATTCACGGACCACGGACGATTACACGGCGATGTACAAGACCGGGATTCGCGTCGCGATCGAGCCTTCGTTCTGGCTGGGCACGAATCGCCGGCATGCGGGCACGTTTCTCGACTATTTCGAGCTGATTCTCGGGTTCGAAACCCAGCGCGCGCGGCGGTACGGAATCGACCACTACGCGTGCGTTTCGGTGAACCCCAAGGAATCGGAGAACGTGGCGCTGGCCGAGGAGGTGCTGAAGGGGATCGGCGCGTACTTGGACCATGAACGCTGCGTGGCGGTGGGCGAGATCGGATTCAACCTCATCACCCCGAACGAGGAACGGGTATTCCTTCGGCAGCTCGAGATGGCGAAGGAGCGCGGCATGCTGATCCTGATCCACACGCCGCACGACACGCCGCAGGTGAGCAAGCGCCACGGCGTCGAGCGCACGCTGGATATCCTGCGGGAGCTCAACTACGACAACGGCCGCATCATCGTGGATCACAACACGGAAGACACGATGGACCTCACGCGGAAGATGCCCGTCTGGGCGGGGCTGACGGTGTATCCGTATTCCAAGCTCAACCCTTCTCGCGTTTCAGGCATTCTGAAGAAATGGGGGATCGAGCGCACGCTGGTCAACAGCTCCGCCGACTGGGGCGTTTCCGATCCGTGCAGCCTGCCGAAAGTCGCGGAGTTCATGGCGGGCGAGGGGTTCACCGAGAAGCAGGTGCGGCAGCTTCTGTTCGACAATCCGCTCGCGTTCTACAGCCAGACCCCCCGCTTCAAGCCGCAGCTGGATCTCCCGTACGTGGACCCGTCGGTCTACCAGCGGTGACGCCGGCGTCTTGGCCCGGACCGTTTGCGCCGTAGGTTTGGAGCGAAGGACGCGCAAGGAGCGACGGGCGAAAGGGTCGCGCGGATCACGCGCCATACAGGGCCGATCACGGCGTTGCGCGGGACGGCGCGGACAGGAGTCCAGCACCGTCCCGCGCGCCTTGTGCTCGACCCCGTCTGACGCGTTCCCGCGCGAGAATGCGAGCCCGCTCCGCGGGCGTCGCATTCGACCCCTTCGCCCATCGCGTTTCGCCTAGGAGAATCGCGTCGGCGGTCTTCTCCCCTCTATTGCCACCAACTTGTGGTCGAAGTCTCTGTGTTCTTCTGAGTTGCGTCGGCCCCACACCTGCCTTTTCGGGCCGTTCTCTTTCTTATCCCGTTCCGCCCCTCCAGCCTTTTTTCCCACAGAGCCATCGGCACGCTGGGTCCGGGCTTGATCCTTTGCGCGCCGGGTCTTAGGTTCGGGGCATGAGAGAACAAACCAGCAGCGGCGGGCGCTTCCCGTTCAAGGCGGTGGCACTGATCCTCGGGGTGTTGGTCGTGGCCGGCCTGATGCTCGACCTGGCGTGGTTCTCGAGGCGGGAACGGCCCCTGGTGTACGACGTGCCGACGGACCTTCAGAACTTGGTGTTGAACCTGCACGGCGAGCGATTCGAGCATCCCAAGGGGCTTTTCAGCATCGTCAAGCCGGTCGGGTGGCGCATGAAGGTGCGGCCTGAAAGCGATCCTTACGAAGTGGTTTTCTTCGGACCAAATGCCACGGATATCAGCATCATGGTGACCCCGGTGGATTACGATACGCTGCCGGAACTGATGAAGGACCTTGAACGCAGCGAACGCGAATCGGGCCTTGTGCTGAACAAGGAGCCGTTCTTCTTTAAAGGTGTGCCGGCGGTCAAGCGCCGGGCGCGCCTGAAGACCACGGCCGTGCTGGCGCTCGATTTCGTGCGTGACCGCACGGCCTATCACATCATGTGCGGCGTGCCGCCGGAATACTTCGAACAATACGAGCCGGTGTTGGTGGACATTCTGAACACGGTTCAATTCGAAATTGAACCCCGGCAATAGCGGGCAACGCACGCTGCCGTGCGGGCGAAACCGCGCGGCGCATCCGTCCTTCCAGCTTTGACTCGTCGACACGCCGATGCTTCTTAACCCGAACCCTGCGCGAGTAGTCGTGCAATGTTCGCCCTCCGGGCTTCGCCCCTTCGACCATTTCGGGGACTGCATCGCGCGGCGCGTAAGGGCGCGGCTTGCGCAGGGTTAACCGCCCTTATTCTCGTTCTTGGGTGTGACGCTCAAAGTAACGGCCGCAACTGCAGGCGTCACAGGCGGCCGGAGGGATGAGCGGGAAGAAAAGGGGTGGGGCGAGGAGCGCGGGAGGGAAAATCGGGGGAGCAAAGAGAGGCCGGGCGCTCCGTTCGGCCCTGACCTGCGAAGGTCACGCCCGGGATATGCGCGGCCGCTTGCGTTGCTTCGTTTCTTTTTCTAAAGTGGAAAACAGTGAAACAACGATCGCACTCCTTGCTTCTCGGCGCGCTGATCCTTTCTTCTGCAGCCGGTTGCGCCACGGTCCCGTATCGTTATGGTGACCGGCCCGAAAGCCAGAACATGCTCCAACTCCAGCCGGACGAACCGCAGATCGAACTTGGCCGGCCGAATGCGTTCATTGATGCCGTGGGCTGGGTGTTCGGCATTCCCTCGAAGATCCTTCTCCTCGATTCGCGCATGGACAACCACGTCATCTCCGACGAAACCGTCGCGGCCCTGCGCGAGTATCTCCATCGCAACTCCGTCACCAACGTCAAGGTCCGCATCAACCAGTACGCGCCCGGGGGCGAATGGTCGCGCCTCTTCCGCAACAAGTCCGTCGGCGCGGGTTGGCGATATACGTTCGGCGTGCTGGCGACGCTGATCTACACGATCCTGCCCGGGCGCATCATCGGCGGCGACAACTACAATCCGTACACCAACACGATCAACATCTACTCCGATCACAAGGCCGTCGCGATTCACGAGGGCGGTCACGCCAAGGATTTCGCGCCGCGCCATTACAAGGGAACCTACGCGTTCTTCTACATGATTCCCTTTGCGGCGCTTTACGCGGAGGCGCGCGCGTCGAACGACGCGATCAGCTACCTCCACGCGCAGCCTTCCGCGCTCGACGAAACCCACGGATACCGGATTCTCTATCCCGCGTATGCCACGTACATCGGAGGCGAGACGACGCAATACGTGATCCCGTACCCGGTGGTCTACGTCGCCGTGCTGATCCCCGGCCATATCCTCGGCCACTGGAAGGGCTCGCGCGTCGAGGCCCGGCGCGCCGCGGCGGCTGCGGCGGACATTGCCGTTGAACCGGCCGGCCTCGAAGAGTAAACGTGAAGGCATGAGTTCCTCTCCGGTCAGGGCGCCTTCCGCGTGGCTTCGGTTGCTCCGCGTGCCGAACCTCCTGACCGTCCCCGGCGATCCCGTCGCGGGATTCCTGCTGGCCTCCCCCGACCGCGTGGTGGAGCCCGGCCCGCTGCTCGCGGCCATCGGTGCGAGCCTCTGTTTCTACGGCGCGGGCCTTGTGACGAACGACCTGGCGGACCTCGCGGAGGACCGGCGCGATCGGCCCGGACGTCCGCTGCCTGCAGGGGATATTCGTTCCTCCGCGGCGCTGGCCGTGGCGGTTTGCCTGTTCGCCGCGGCGTTGGCGATTAGCTGGATACTCGGCGGTCCTGCGCGCCTGGTCGGCCTTGCGCTGCTGTTCTCCATTCTTCTGTATAATCTTGGCGCGAAAAAGATCCCGTATCTCGGGGCGCTCGTCATGGGGTTGTGTCGCGGGTTCAGCCTGCTGCTTGGCGCGGCGGCCACGTCCGCGGGCGAGTGGCATGTGCCGCAGGTCATGCTCTCGTTCGATATTCTCGTGTTGTATGTCGGATCCATCACCCATCTCGCGCGCGAGGAGATCACGCCGCGCCGTCTCGGAGCGTCGCGCTGGGCGCCGGCGTTTGTGCTGGGCGCGGCGTTCGCGCTGCTTTCGCAGTTTCAGCCCGTCACGGAAACCGCCACCGTCCTGATCTTTACGGGCGGATTCGTTTTCGCGGCGATTCTGACCCTGTCGGTGGGCGATGCACTTGAGGCCGCGCTGCCGACGGAGGCCCCGCGCGCCGTGTTTGTGATTGATCACGAACTGCGCTCGTGGCTCGTGCCGCGGTTGATCGGGCTCCTGCTCGGGACGATTCCGCTGCTCCAGGCTTCGCTGGTGGCCGCGGCCAATGCCGGCGAGCCTTCGATGTTGTGGGGCGTGACGCTGCTGGCCGTGTGGCCGATTCACCGGATGCTCAGCCGCCGGTTCAGCGAGAGCTGAGCGCAGCCACTGCATATCAGCGTCGGCTCCCGTTCTTGCATAAGGGGCGGCCGGCGGGTTATGACTTCCAGCGTGAAAAAGAAGCTCCTGGTCGTGGATGTCGCGGCGCTCGGCTGGTCGCTGGTGCGGAAGCACGGGGACCTGGCCGCCGACTGGGCGTTTCGCCCCGCGCAACCCGTCTTCCCCGCCGTTACCTGCGTCGCGCAGGCATCGTTCCGCACGGCCTCGCCGCCGCACGCCCACGGCGTGGTCTCCAACGGGTTGTTCGTCGGCGACCTGCGGCGCATCCTCTTCTGGGAACAGTCGGCGGGGTTGGTCGCGGGCCGGCGCATCTGGCAGCCCGCGCGCGATGCGGGGCAGCGGGTCGGCCTGCTGTTCTGGCAGCAGAGCCTCGGTGAGTCCGTGGATGTTCTGCTTTCGCCCAAGCCGGTGCACAAGCATCACGGGGGTATGATCCAGGACTGCTACTCGCAGCCCGCCGCGCTTTACGAAACGCTTTGCGGCAGGCTCGGGCGATCGTTCAACCTCATGCATTACTGGGGGCCGCTCGCGTCGCGGAAGTCCAGCGACTGGATCGTGGCTGCGACGGCGCGGATCATGGAGGACCGCGCGCTTGCGCCGGACCTCCTGCTCAGCTACATCCCGCACCTCGATTATGACCTGCAGCGCTTTGGGCCCGACAGCCCGAGGAGTTTCCAATCATTGGAAATCGCGCTCGGTTATCTTTCCAATCTCCGGAAGACGGCCGAGGCTGCGGGGTATGACTGGTTGTTCTTCGGCGATTACGCGATCGAGCCGGTGACCTCCGGCGCCGTTTATCCGAACCGCATATTGCGCGACGCGGGCTTGCTCGAGGTGCGGGAAGTCCGCGGCATGGCTTATCCCGACTTCTTCGCTTCGCACGCGTTCGCGATGGCCGACCACCAGGTCGCACACGTTTATGCCGCCGAGGATGCCGCGCTGGAAGCGGCGCGCGAACGCCTTGCCGCGGCCGCGGGCGTCGAGCGGGTGCTCGACCGCCGCGCCCAGCGCGACGCGGGGCTGGACGCCGCGCGCGGCGGCGACCTGTTGCTGGTGGCGAAGCCGGGCGCGTGGTTCGCCTACCCATGGTGGACCGATCCGGCCGAGGCGCCGGACTATGCCACGCACGTGGATATCCACAACAAGCCGGGGTATGATCCCTGCGAGCTGTTCTTCGGCTGGCCCCCGCCGTCCATCAGCCGCGATCCGGACCGGGTTCGCGGAACGCACGGGCGCGACGGCGCGGGCACGGAGGTCGCCTGGGCCACGTCGCTGGAGCTCGAACGCGCTCCGGGCTCGCTGATCGAACTTGCCGAAACGGTGCGAAACGCGATGGGCCCCCCGGGATGTTGATGGATCATGAGTGACCGATTCTACAAGCAAGTCCTTACCGTCGAGTTCGAGTATCCGGTGGTTTTCACGCGAAACGTATTTGATCCGGGCAACACTTCTTTGGCGGGAGTCATGCTCCCGACATCGAGTGGTCGCTGTGCGCGCGCGGTGGTCTTCGTGGATTCCGGCGTGGCGTCCTGCCATCCGGGATTGTCGGACCGGATCCAGGCGTATTTCGCGGCGCACGCAACGGAAGTCGAACTGGCGGAAGCGCCGCGCGAAGTTCCGGGCGGAGAAGCGATCAAGGGCGAGCTCGGCTTTGTCCGGGATGTCATTGGCTTCTTCGTGGATCTGGAGCTCTGCCGCCACTCGTACGTGGTGGCGCTCGGCGGCGGCGCGGTGCTCGACGCGGTGGGGTTCGCGGCGTCGCTCTTCCATCGCGGGCTGCGCCTCGTCCGGCTGCCGACGACCGTGCTCGCGCAGAACGATGTCGGCGTGGGCGTGAAAAACGCGATGAACCTGTCGGGCGGGAAGAACACGGTCGGCACGTTTAGCCCGCCGTGGGCGGTCATCAACGATTTTGCGTTCCTGCCGACGCTCACGGATGAGCATTGGATCAACGGCGCGGCGGAGGCTTTCAAGGTGGCGATCATCCGCGACGCCGCGTTCTTCGAGTTCCTCCTGCGCCATGCCGGGCAATTCAAGGCGCGTGCGCAGGAACCGATGGAGCAGCTCATCATCCGCTGCG
This sequence comes from Verrucomicrobiota bacterium, assembly GCA_022704185.1. Lineage (GTDB taxonomy): Bacteria > Verrucomicrobiota > Kiritimatiellia > CAIQIC01 > JAGNIJ01 > JAKJGV01. Next base: position 8,984 of record JAKJGV010000001.1, on the reverse strand, counting down.
CCGAGCTGCATCTCGAACACATCCGCACGAGCGGCGATCCGTTCGAGTTCGGCCGGGCGCGGCCGCTCGATTTCGGACACTGGTCCGCGCACCGGCTGGAAGCGATGTCGGGATACCGCATCAGTCACGGCCAGGCGGTCGCGACGGGCATTGCACTGGATTCGTGCTACGCCTTGCGGCAGGGGTGGCTGTCCGAGCCGGAATACCGGAACATCTGCCGCGGTCTGAAGGAATGCGGATTCGCGCTGTGGCGGCCGGAGCTGGCGGAGGCCGGCGCGGACGGACGGCTGAAGATTCTCGGGGGCCTCGAATCGTTCCGGCAGCATCTCGGCGGGCAGCTTCACCTGACGTTCCCGCGCGGGATCGGGCGGCGCATGGAAGTGAGCGAAGTGGATGAAGCGCTGATCGCCGAATGCGCGGAATCGCTGAAGGGATGTTGACCTGCATGTTGCTTGGTGCAGCCTGTCAGCCGCCACGCGGTAGCCATTCGGAAAGACGAAAACAGATTTGCCCTGATTGACGCGGGTGCTTGGAGGGCGAGCGTCCCGCGAGCCGAAGATACATCAGAACGCCATGCCGCCAGCCAGCGTCAAGCGGGCCTGGCTGCTGCGGACCTCGTGCTCGATCTCCCAGCTTGTGCCGTAATCCGGGCCCGCGTAAACGAAGTCCTTCTCGGTGCCTTTCGTTTCGAACGCCAGCATGTGGACGGCGCACTGCAGGAACGCGCCGTTGGAAAACGTGTAACGGCCGAGAAGTTCGGCGAAGGCGCCCGCGCCATCGGAGGTCGTTTCCGCGCGGATGAAGCGCAGCTTGTGGTCGTCCACATCCTCGACCTGCGTGTACGGGGACCAGCCGAGGCGCCCCTCGAAGTACAGCGGCCCGTAGGTCATCTTGCCGCCGACTTCGATGTACGGCATCAGCACCTGGGCATCGTACGTGATGGTGACGCCGCGCAGGATATCGTGGCCGAGGTCGGGGCGCTGCGGGTACCATTGATCCGTATCCTTCGCCTCCCACGAAAAATCCTGGTACAGCACGCCGATACCGCCGCCCAGGCGGACCGTTTCTTTCGGGTTGCCGGTCGGGAAGAGGACCCAGTAGCGCACGCTGCCGTCCGCCTGCCACGCGTCGAACTCCGTGTCGCTTTCGGAATACGTGGTCAGGACGTCGGGCATTTCGTCGATCTCCCAGTCCGAATCCTTCATCTTGCCGGCATCCCGGGCGGCGTTTTTCGAGAACACGGCGCGCGCGTCGAACGCGCCGACTTCCACCGAACCGCCGAGGCTGAGCATCGCCGCATTGAGGGGCCATTCGAGGCGGCTGATGGGGAAGTGAAGATCCTCGACCATCGGGCCCTGCCGGATCTGTCCGCCGATCTCGTAGGTCACGTCGCCGCCCGTGAGATCAACACCTCCCCACAGCTCGGACTTGATGCGTCGCTCGGCGCCCAGGGCCGAAGCGGAAAGCAGGACGGTGAACAGAAGACTTTCGAGCCGATGCGTGCGTGACGTCATAGGTCATCCTCCGTGAAGCCAGCGCTCAGCCCTTGTGTTTCGCCGCGACCGCATCCGCGAGCGCGTCGAGGGCGTCGAAATCGGCGGAGCGGGGGAGTCCTTTGCTGAGAACCGGCGGCAGCCATTCGACCTGCAGGTCGGGCATGAGCGCCTGCGGGTTCTCCAGCGCTTTCGCGCCCCAGCCGTAGGAGCCGAAGAGCCCCACATGCTTCGCCTTCGGTTTCAGCGCGTTGATCGTGAACGCGGCGCTCGCCGCCAGCGGGTGGGGCCCGTTGAGCATCGCGGGCGTGCCGAGAAGGATGGTCGAAGCGTCCACCAGCGTCATCGCGACTTCGCCGAGGTCTGCGCTCGTGAGGTCGAAGCGCCGTACCCCGACGCCCCGTTTGATCAGCGCGTCCACCAGGTGATCGGCCATCTTCTGCGTGCTGTGATGCATGGACACGTAAGCGACCACCGCGAGATTCCCCGGCGCGGCGCCGGCCCACTCCTTCCACGCGTCCACGACGATGGAGGGCTTGTCGTAAAGCGGCCCGTGGCTCGGCGCGATGATCGCGATATCGAGCGCGGACACTTTTTCCAGGTTCTTCACCACGTGCTTCGCGTACGGCATCATGATCTGCGCGTAATACAGTTTTGCCGCGCGGTAGACGCGGACGCCTTCCTTCGCGTACAGCTCCGACGTGGCGAGGTGCGAGCCGAAGAAATCGCAGGAAAACAGGATGCGATCCTCGACGAGGTAGGAGGACATCGTTTCCGGCCAGTGCACCCACGGGGTCATGAGGAAGCGCAGGGTCTTGCCGCCGAGCGCGAGGGTTTCGCCGTCCTTCACCGCCACGACGCGGTCGTCCGCGATGTCGAGCAGGTCCACGAGGAACTTCTTGCCCTGCGCGCTTGCGACGACCTTCGCCTCCGGATACTTCTCCATGAGCGCGGGGATCGCGCCGGAGTGATCCTGCTCCGCGTGATGCGAGATGATGTAATCCACTTTCGACACCTCCTTGAGGTGTTCGAGAAGCGTATCGAGCTGCGTATCATCCACGCCGTCGAGCAGCGCGGTCTTTTCCGATCCCTGGACGAGGTATGCGTTATAACTGGTCCCGTCCGGCAGCGGCACGAGCGCGTCGAACACGCGCCGGTCCCAGTCTATCGCTCCGCACCACCACACGTTTTCCACGATCCGTTTCATGCTTTCAGGTCCTCCGTTGGATTTCCGGCGGAAGCATAGTCCAAACGGACGCGGAATTCAAAACAGTTGGCCGGCCGCGCGCGCGGCGGTACACTCCGGCCATGTCGAAGTTCTTCTTCTGGGTGGGCGTGGCGATGCTGGTGGATGCGGCGATCGACTTGTGGGGCCTCAACTTCTGGCAACGCCTGGTCCCGTCCGTGAACGTGAGGAAGATCGCGCTTTCGGAAGCCCTCATCGGCCTGCTCCTCCTGACCGCCTACTTCGTCTCGCGCCTGTAAAAAGCATCCCTTTACACGGCGAAACTATACTAGTATGATTTTTTGCCCAGGGGATGGCTTCGTCCGTTTGGCGGCGGGATCAAGGGGCAAGGATTTATGGCGAGAGCGAAGAGATCGGCGGGCGTGAAGACGGGCAGGGGCGCGAAGCTCGTGCGCGGCACGGGCAAGTCGCAGTTTCTTTACCAGCAGGTTTCGGCGTTTCTCCGCAAGGACATCGAGGAAGGCCGGCTGCAGCCCGGCGACATGCTGCCCTCGATGGACGACCTGGCGACACAGTTCAACATCAACAAGGCCACGGTCATGCAGGCGATCGCGGAGCTGTCGGCGGCCGGCCTGGTCTACACGGTGGCGGCGCGCGGCACGTTCGTGGCGGAGCCCGATCCGGAGCGCAAGGCGGGTCGCGCGAAGAGGCCGCTGGCGATCGGCTGGATCTCCACGATCACGGACGGCGGGAACACGGGCCGCTATCACACCGAGATGATGGACCACGTGCGCCTGGCGCTCCACCAGCGGGGGCACCATCTCCTCGTTTTCTGCTCCGACAACATCGCGCCGGGCGTCTTCTCCAAGATGGTGCTGGAAGCGAGGCTGGACGGCGCGATCTTCGTGGGTCCCGCGCAGATGGACCCGATCCGCAAGCTGCTGTCCACGGGCCTGCCCTCGGTGGTGATTGACGATCGGGTGCGCGGCCGCAAGGCGGCTTCCATCGTGGTGGACAACGAAATGGGCGGCTACCTGGCGGTTCAGCACCTGGTTTCGCTGGGGCACCGCCGCATCGCGCTCGTCACCGGGCCGCGGGAATGGAAAGTCACGCGCGACCGGCTGGACGGCGCGCTGGCGGCGGCGCGGGAGGCGGGCATTTCTGCGGAGGCCCTGGAGATCATCGAGGGCGATTTCACCTCGCGCGGCGGCTATGCGGCGGTCCGCAAGATGCTGGCCGGGCGGACGCGCCCCACCGGTATTTTCTTCTTCAACGACGAGATGGCATCGGGCGCGCTGCAGGCGTTGTATGTTCTTTCGAACCTGAAGGTGCCCGAGGACGTTTCGTTTGTGGGATTCGACGACATCGCGTGGGCGTCGCTCACGCACCCGCCGCTGACGACGATTCACGTCGAGAAAGAACTGATGGGGCGGACCGCCGTCGAACAACTGATTCAATCCATAGAGGACCGCGACCGCGTGCCGATTGTGACGGTGATTCCGCCGCGGCTGGCGGTCCGCAATTCCACCGCGCCCGCCCGCGCGTAGAGGCCCCTTTTGCCGCCGCGCGCGTATTGACGCGGCGGGGACGGCTGCGTACTTTCACGAAACAGCGCCGGGCCGTGGTTGGCCCGGCCGGAGGAGGTCTTTGACCCATGAGAATCATCCAATCCACCAACAAGAAGGTTCTCGAAAAGGCCGTCAAGCGGGCGCGCGAGCGGAACATCATTCTGCCGCGTTTCGCGGAACAAAAAGATCCTTCTCGGGTTCCCGAAGCGATCCGCGAGAAGCTGAAAGACGTCGGGCTCTGGGACATCAACCCGCTCAACCTCTTCCGCATCACCTGGAAGAACGAGCCGAAACCGAAAGGCGGCGGCTTCAACGAGGGTAACTGGATCGAATTTCCGTCGGAGCTGACCCGCGTGGACGCGAAGATCGTGGGCGTGGTCGGCAAGTGGTTTCCCACGGGCGCGCACAAGGTGGGCGCGGCGTACGGGTGCCTCGTGCCGCGCCTGGTGTCGGGCAATTTCGATCCCACGACCCAGAAGGCGGTCTGGCCGTCCACGGGCAACTACTGCCGCGGCGGCGCCTACGACTGCGCGCTGCTCGCGTGTCCCGCCGTGGCGATCCTCCCCGAGGGCATGAGCCGCGAGCGGTTCGAATGGCTGAGGTCCATCGGCACGGACGAGATCATCGCGACGCCGGGAACCGAGTCGAACGTGAAAGAGATCTACGACAAGTGCTGGGAGCTCCGGCGCGAGCGCGGCGACAAGATCGTGATCTTCAACCAGTTCGAGGAGTTCGGCAACTCGATCTGGCACTACCAGATGACCGGCGGGGTCATCCAGGAGATCTTCAAGAAGCATTTTGAGAGCAAGGCCATGCGGTTGTCCGGTTACGTCAGCGCGACCGGCTCGGCCGGCACGATCGCGGCGGGCGACTTCCTGAGGACGAAGCATCCATTCATCCGCATCGGCGCGGTCGAGGCGCTGCAATGTCCGACCCTCTACCAATTCGGATTCGGCGCGCACCGCATCGAGGGCATCGGCGACAAGCACGTGCCGTGGATCCACAACGTGAAGAACACCGACGCGGTGATCGCGGTGGACGACGAACAGGTCATGCAGTTGTTGCGGCTGTTCAACGAGCAGGCGGGGCGTCACTTCCTTGTGGAACAGGGCGTTCGCCCCGACGTGGTGCACAGCCTCGACCAGCTCGGGATCTCGTGCATCTGCAATCTCGTCGCGGCCATCAAGATGGCGAAGTATTACGAACTGGGCCCGCGGGATGTGATCTTCACACCGCTGACGGATTCGATGGAATTGTACGCGTCCCGCAGCAAGGAGATGGAGGAGCAGCACGGGAAGTACACCGCGGGGCTCGCCGGCCGGCACTTCGGCCGGTACCTCGAAGGAGTCGGCACCGATTACATGCGGGAGCTGACCTATTTCGACCGCAAGGCGCTGCACAACTTCAAATACTTCACGTGGGTCGAGCAGCAGGCGAAGGACTCGGAGGACCTGCGCGCGCTGTGGAGCGACGACTTCTGGCAGGAGTTGTTCGCCCAGGAGCAGGTGGACGAGTGGGACAAGCTGATCGGCGATTTCAACACCGCGACCGGGTTGTTGAAGAACCTGTAGGGCCCTATTCCCGCGCGCCGCAGGATTCGCGGATCACCAGCGTGGTTTCCTTGACCACGTGGCGCGGCGGGACCGCCGGGTTTTCGATGCGCTCCGCGACCA
>JAKJGV010000001.1:0-3054 GCA_022704185.1 Verrucomicrobiota bacterium | reverse complement strand
CCGGATCGCCTCGCGCCCGATATCCACCATCGGTACTTTCACCGTGGTCAGGCCCATGAGGTCGGCTGCGTCAATGCCGTCGAAGCCGACGACCGCGACCTCGTCGGGGACCTGGATGCCGCGCTGCCGGAATTCCTTCAGGATGGCGAGGGCCATCTCGTCGTTGAACGCGAAGATCGCGCGCGGGAGCCCGTGGCGCTCGCGGTAGTTTCGGAGCGCGTGCAGCGCCTCGGAGGCCTGGTAGTCGCCGACGATGACGCCGACGTCGTTGATCGTCATCCCGTATTCGGCCAGCGCCTTCTCGCAGCCGCGCATGCGCAGGTCGGAATCCTCGACGGCGGGCGAGCCGGCGACGATGAGCAGCTTGCGGTATCCCTGCCCGAGGAGATGTTTCATCGCCTGGTAGGCTCCGCCGATGTTGTCGGCGACCACCGCGGAGATCGCATCGTCCGAGAAGGTGTTCTGGATGATCGCCATGGGGCGCCCGGAATCCTTGAGGCGGGCCAGCGTTTCGGGCGTCAACGTGGCGTCGAGCACGACCAGGCCGTCCACGCGCGCCTTTTCCAGGATGTCGTACGGCGACCGTTGTCCCGGCATCAGGGGCTTGGAGACGGTGATGAGGAGCTGGTAGCCGAGCTTGAACGCCTCGAGATCAATGCCCGTCATGATCAGGGAGTAGAAGCCGGACGTAAGCTCGTGGAAGACCACCCCGAGTGTCGAGGGCTTCTTCTCCCTGCGTGATGGACGGGAAGGCATGCCGGGAATAATACACGGAACGCGGGGAAATTCAAACGCGCGCGCGAGTTTCCAGGGTCATGGTCCGGGCTTTGGTCTTTACCCGTGACGCGCGGGCGGGCATCATCCCGGGCCATGGCAGATTACGTTCATGGGTATTCTTCGCGGGAAGCCCAGAGGCTCAACGAGCAATCGGTCATCCTGGAGAAGCTGTTGCATGCGGACGTTTCGTATCCGTCCGGCAGCAAGGTGCTCGAGGCGGGTTGCGGGGTGGGGGCGCAGACCGCGATCCTGGCGCGGCGGAGTCCCGGAGCGCAGTTCACGTGCGCGGACCTGAACCGCGAGTCGCTGGAATGCGCGCGGCGAAGGATGGAGGAAGCGGGACTCCAGAACGCGCGTTTTCACCAGGCGGATATCAACAACCTGTCGTTCAACGACGATCGCTTCGATCACGTGTTCGTCTGCTTCGTGCTGGAACACGTTCCCGATCCGGTGGCGACGCTCGTCGAGCTCCGCCGGGTGCTCAAGCCCGGCGGAACCCTCACGGTGATCGAGGGGGATCACGGCTCGTGTTTCTGGCATCCGGAAACGCCCGAATCGCGCGTCGTGTGGGATGCGTTGATCCGCGAGCAGCAGCGCCTGGGCCACGATCCGCTGATCGGCCGCACGATTTTTCCGCTGCTTCGCAAGGCGGACCTGCACGTCCGCCGCGTCGAGCCGCGCTGGGTGTACGCGGACGCGGGACAACCGGCGCTGCTGGACGGCGTGGTGCACAAGATCATCGTCCCCATGGTGGAGACCGCCCGCGCCCGCGCGCTGCAAGCCGGGGCGGTTGACGAGGCCGCGTGGGAAAAGGGCATTTCCGACCTCAACCAGGCGGGCTATCCGCCAAGGGGCACCTTCTTCTACACCTGGTTCAAGGGCGAAGCCGTGAAGTGAGTTTGTAGGATAATCGGAAGTCGCCCTCCTTCCTGTTGCGCGCCGGTATTCCTTCCGATAAGAGTTCACTTTCAGGCCACGGAAGGGAGCCTCGATCATGCGGAAGAAAGTGACCCGGGTATGCGCGCTCTTGAGCGTCGGAGTGGCGTTGGTTGCTCTTGCCGCGATCCCCTTCATCCTTGAAAGCCGCAGCAACGATGCGCTTGCTGTGGGCCACCCCTCCTCAACCAACGAAAACGCACAGACTTCTACCGCCGGGGAATGATCCGCCCGGGGTCCGGTTTTTCTTTACAGCACGGCCTTTTTTTGCCTGAATTCGGGCAGCTTTCTGAACGAAAGGACACGTGGCTTGAACAAGAACGATCTCAGCCAGCCGACCTTCATCACAGTTCCCCGCGCCGCGATGCTCTGCGGCGTCAGCCGCAACACGATGTTCCAGTGGGTGCGCCAGGGACGTTTGAAAGCCTATCAAACGCCGGGCAGGACGAATCTCATCAGGCCGTCCGACCTGGTGGCGTTCATGCGCGAGAACGGCATGTATGTTCCGCCGGACCTCGCGACGCTGGGCGACCAGGAATCGAAGATCGAGGCGCAGTACGCAATGGCGGATGTGCCGGAAGGCACGTTGAAGGCGCTGGTCGTGGACGACGAATCCGCGATTCGCAGCATCGTGACGCGCACGCTTAAAGAGGTATGTCCGGTTTACGAGGCGGCGACGGGCTACGAGGCGCTTCACCTGTTGACGATGCATGCCGATATCCGGATCGTGCTCCTGGACCTGCGCATGCCCGGCCAGCACGGATTGCAGACGCTGAAGGAGATCCGGACGTTCCGCCCGGACGTGCAGGTGGCGATCGTGACCGGCTACGACGCGGAGATCCCGGCGGAAGTGCGCGCGTATACACCTTCGGTCCGGATCGTGAAGAAGCCTTTCGACGTGAACGCGCTGCGCCAGATGGTGCAGGAGATGAAAGCGGGACTCGCGGCCGCCCCATGATCGCTCGAAAGGCCAAGGCGCTCGCCCGGTCACGGCGCGGCATTGCGCCTCCAGCCTTGAAGTCGTCCGTCGTTATCGTAACCGCCGGGCCCACCGTCGAGGACATTGACCCCGTCCGCTTTCTCAGCAACCGCTCCACCGGCCGGATGGGGGTGGCCCTTGCCGCTGTTGCGGCGAAGCGCGGGGCGCGCGTGATTCTCATCCACGGGCCGCTCCAGGTCCCTTTGCCGCGCGGCATCCCGGCTCTCTTAACACGGAGCGCGCGCGAAATGTACCGCTCGGTGATGCGGCTGGCGGACCACGCGGACGTGGCGATCCTGTGCGCGGCGGTGGCGGATTTCGCCCCGGCGCGGAAGGCTCCGCGCAAGCTGAAGAAAGGCGGG
>JAKJGV010000019.1 GCA_022704185.1 Verrucomicrobiota bacterium | reverse complement strand
AAAGCTCCGCCGGTAGCCGTAAATGCCCACGTGCCGCCAGTATAACGGGTCCGCCGTCCGCAAACTATCCTTTTCCCGCACGAACGGGATCGGCGCGCGCGAGAAGTAGAGCGCGCGATCCCCGGCGTCGCACACCACTTTCACCACGGACGCCCGCGCCACGTCCGCTTCCTCGCGTATCGGCGCGGCCGCCGTGGACATGTCCCAGTCCTGCCCGCCGGCCAGCGCACTCCCGATCGCATCAATCAGCGCGGGCTCGATCAGCGGTTCGTCGCCCTGCACGTTCACGACGACCTCGGCGGCGATATCGCGCACCGCTTCCGCGATGCGGTCCGTGCCGGACGGATGATCCGGCCGGGTCATGACCGTCTTCACGCCGAGCCCCTCGGTCACGCGCCGGATCCGCTCGTCATCCGTCGCCACGATGAGGCCGCCCAGCGTGCGCGCGCCGCGGGCGCGTTCGATCACCCACTGGATCAGCGGTTTCCCGCAGAGGGGGGCCAGGCTCTTGCCCGGGAACCGGGTCGAACCCCAGCGCGCGGGGATCACGGCCAGAATGGAGGACGGGGGTATTGGAGGATTGGGCGATTGGAGATTGGGTTTGTTCATACGGGTTTCAGGTTGCAGGTTTCAGGTTGCAGGTTGCAGCTCCCCAACAACTCATCCACTCCATCACTCCACCACCCCATTCTTCCCATGCTCCATATACCGGATCAACTCGTCGGTCGTGCAACTGGCCGTGCCGATCTTGCCGACGACGACGCCGGCCGCGTAGTTCGCCAGCTCCGCCGCCTCGACGGGATTCGCGCCGGCCGCGAGCGCGAGCACGCACACGGCGATCACCGTGTCGCCAGCGCCGCTGACATCGAACACCTCCCGCGCGCGGGTCGGCACGTGACGCGGCGGCGCATCCTTCGCGGCCAGGCACATGCCCTGCGGGCCCAGCGTGATCACGAGCATGCGCGGCGCCCACCGCTCGACCAGCACCTCGGCGACGCGCCGCAGCGACCGGTCCTCCAGAGGGTTCGCCGCCGGAGCGGTTTCCTTGATCCCGGCCATGATGAACGCTTCCTTGCGGTTCGGCGTCGCCACCGTGATCCCGCGCACGGACAGCTCGTGGTTGTCCTTGGGATCGAGCCCGACCGGGATCCCCTTGCGCGACGCCTCCTGCAGCACCGCGTCCACCACCGCCTGCTGGATCACGCCCTTGCCGTAGTCTTCCAGGATTACGCCCGACGCCTTCTGAACCTGCTCGCGGATCAGCCCGCAGAACTTGTTCTGCAGCGCGGCGTCCAGGCTCTCCGGCCCCTCCCAGTCCACGCGAACCACCTGCTGGCGCTCGGCGATGATCCGGGTTTTCACGATGGTGCGCACCTGCTCGTCCTCCAGGCTGCCATCCGTGGAGACCCCCTCGCGGTCGAGAATCCTGCGCAGCTCGGCGCCGGCGGCGTCCTTTCCGAGGACGCCGCTGACCACGGCTGCGCCGCCGAGCGAGCGGATGTTCCACGCCACGTTGCTCGCGCCGCCGGGCATGCTCTTCTCGCTGGTGACATGCACCACCGGGACGGGCGCCTCGGGCGAGATGCGGCTGACGTTGCCGTAGATGTAGCGGTCCAGCATCAGGTCGCCCACCACGAGCACCCGCTGCCGCCCGCACTCCGCAAGCACTTCCTTCGCGCGTTGAATCGGTATCGTCATGGATCAATCCTCGTCTTTGGGCGGCACGCCCTTCACCCAGAAATCATCCCCCGGTCCCGTCACGGAATGGATCAGCACATGCACGTTGGCGATCGGAATACGCACGGAGATCTTCGTGATCAGCCGGCGCGGATCCAGCGAAACCCACATCCACGCGCGCCCCTTGTGCCGGACGAAGAGCCCGCCGAACTCGGCCACCGGCTCCACTTTCACGCTCTCGATCCAGCCGAAATCGGACACGCGGAACTTCTCCTTCTTCTCGGCGCGGACTTCCAGGTCGTAGATCTTCTCGTCGGCCATCACGCGGAACTTCATGTGCTCGCCGGGCTCAAACAGCCGCTTCGGGCGCATGAAGTACATGAACGAGATGAGATCCCGCGTGTCGGGCTCGATATCCAGCACCTTCTCGTTTCCGCTCTTGTGCGACTTCCAATACGCTTTGCCGGCGGCGTGATCGAACGTTGTCTCCTCGTGCGTCCAGTATCGCCCCTCCCGCAACTTCTTCGTGAAGCGGATGGGCAGGAAGGTGTCGAGGTCCACGATGGATTCCAGGAAATCATCCACCGGATAGATCTTCGAGAGGAAATCGTTGGATCGGGTTTGTATGCGGATCGCGAGCCGCGTCTGGCCGTCCACCTCGACCAGCTCGTTGGTCACGAGCGCGTAGGCGACCGGGATGACCCCCCAGTAGGCGCGATACTCCATGCCCTCGCCGAGGGGAAACCACAGGTTGGTCGCAACCCCCGTCGCGGCCAGGGCCGCCTCGGCGGCCAGGGGCTCCGCGGCCCACGCGTGGCCGCACAGGGCCAGCCCGGGGACCATCCGCGCCAGGAATGAAAAAAGACGTCTCATGATCCGCTTCACCAGAATCTCGCTTGCTCAGGGCGTTGTAACATTGAAAAGGCTGAATCCGAAGCAAGAAAAAACCGTCAGCCTGAGGCCGATTTTCCGGCCAGCGCGACTCGCTTCTCGTAGGCCTCGCGGGCGATGCGGACATCCTCGAGAAACCGCGGAAGCTCTTGCAGCGTCAGCGCCTGCGGCCCGTCCACCAGCGCCTTGGCGGGCTCCGGGTGGAAATCCACGAGCACCATGTTCGCCCCGGCAATCACGCCCTGCGCGGTGACGTGAAACACATCGAGAATGCCGTCGGGCGCGACGTCGCGCGAGCCGACGGAATGCGACGGGTCCACGCAGACCGGCATGCGCGTCAGCCGGTGCACCACCGGAACATGCGAGAAGTCCACGAAGTTCCGGTGCGGATCGCTCATGTTGGTCTTCATGCCGCGGAGACAGAACACCACGTTGCGATTGCCCTCGCTCGCGAGATACTCCGCCGCGTTCAGCGATTCCTCCAACGTGATCCCGAAGCCGCGCTTGAGCAGGACCGGGAAGTCCTGCTGGCGGCCGACGCTCTTGAGCAGTTCGAAATTCTGGATATTGCGCGTCCCGATCTGAAGCATGACGCCGGTGGGATGCCCCGTCTCGCGCAGCGCGTCGCGGATTTCCTCCACGTGGGTGTCATGCGTGATCTCCATCGCAATGACCTTGATGCCGTATTGGCCGGCGAGGCGGAACACGTACGGCAGGCAGTCCTTGCCGTGCCCCTGGAACGAGTACGGGCTCGTGCGCGGCTTGTAGGCTCCCATGCGCGTGCAAACCTGCCCGTTGTCGCGCAACGCGCGCATCATGGCTTCGACATGCTCCGGCGTGGATACCGCGCACAGCCCTGCGAAAACATGCAGGTTGTCCTGCGCGAAGCGCACGCCGTTGTACTCGAAGGACGTCGCGCGGTGGTCGTCCTTGTGCCGGCCCAGCACGCGATAGGGCTGCGACACCTTCACCACGCGCTCGACGGTGGGCAGGCTCCGCATCTCCTCGATGAGCAGGCCCGCCGTGTCGCCGATCAGATAAACTTCCGTCAGCGTCTGCTGCGCGCCGTGCACCGTGTGGACCCGCGACTTGATGTTCGGCAGGTTCGCGAGCGCATCCATCAGCTTCTTGTACTCCGCGCCGTGCGGATCGGTGTTCGCTTCAAGTATCAGTATCATCGGCCCCTCTTACTTCTCTTCCCTGTTCAACGTTCGATGTTCAGCGTTCAGCGTTCGCCGCCCGAATCGCTTCCCGCCCCAGCAGTTTCAGCACGAGAAACTCCATCAGCATCTCCATCGGCAGCGACGAGGAGAACATCGTTTCGTGCATCTTCAGCACCACGGCCTGAAGCCGCGCAAGCTCGCCGCTCGTGAAATTCTCCGCCTGCCCCGCCAGCTTGGCCGCCCGGAACCAGTGCATCGAGCGCGGGTCCTTCGGCATCGCGCCCAGCACGGCATCCGCCTCCTTCGACGAGGCCCACTCGGCGGAGACCCTCGCCCCGTCCCGCCGCAGGCGCAACCACCGGCGGTCCATGCACTCCCGGAAAACGATCAGCTCGCGGAACAGCGACTCCAGGCCGATGATCAGGCCCACCGCGTTCTCGCCCTGGTACATCAACTGGCGCAACGTCCCCAGCGCGCCCTCGACCTTGCGATTCCCCACCGCCTCGGCGAGATCGAAGACCCCCGCCTCGCGCGTCGCGCAAACCACCGCGCGCACGTCTTGCGCAGTCACGTCGCGGCGGTCGCCGAGGTAGGTCGAAAGCTTCTCGACCTCCTGGATGATCTGCCTCGAATCCGCGCCCGTGCGGTCGGTGAACTCATCGATCACGTCGCCCCGCGCGATCAGTCCCGCCTTGCGGAACGCCGCCGTCGCCGTCTCGCGCGCGTGCTGGTCCAGGAGATAATCTTTATCCGGCACGCTGAACTCCTGAACGTGACCCGCCGACTGGCACGCCTTGAAGAACGCGGACCGCCGATCCACCTTGCCCGCGCTGATCACCAGTACCTGTCCCGGCGGCAGCCCGGCGCGGATCAACTCGACCAGTTGCTCCGCGGCGGCCTTCGTGTCCTGCGCTTCACTGGTCACGCTCGTGCTGAAAAAGTTCGCGTCCTTGAGCCAGACCACTTTCCGGCCGCCGAGGAACCCGACCGTCCGGACCCCTTCCATGCAGCGCCGGATCGCCGACACCGCCTCGGCGGCGTTGTCCACGCGCCCTTCGACGATCTCCAGGCCGAACGCCTGGTCCGCCGGCGGGCACAAACGGTTCACCAGGGCGCGGCTGCTCTCGGCGACGAGATACTCGTCCTCGCCGTAGAGCAATTGCACCGGGGCGGCATCGCCCGCGCCGGCCGCCGGGACCGGCCCCGTGCCGCTTTTCCTTGATGCTCCCCTGGATTTGCCCGTAGCCATCTACTTTGTCTCTCCGCCCTTTGCGAGGTTGCGGCTTGTTTCCTCCGCCAACCATCGAAAATCGAAATCCGTGAACGCAAACCGTCCGCGCAGGCAGGCGTCCCACGACTCCCCTTCGGCCTGCGCATCCACAAACCCGGGCAGTTTAGCGAAACCGATTCGCCGCGCAATAGCGCGCACAAACGCTTCGCATTGCCGGTAGAACAGCTGGGCCTCCGGACCGGGCGCGGGATACTCTGAAAACCCCGTCAATTGCGCAAGATCAACCGCCGGTCCTTCTTCGGCGGCCGGCCAGTCGCGCGATAACTGCCAGCCCTTGCGCAGCCGGAACGACTCCGCGATATCCCACCCCACGCACCCCGCAAGGCCTTCGTCCAGCCACACCGGCAGGCGCTCCCCCCAAAGCTGCCACACCCGGTAATGCACAATTTCGTGGGCGAGCCGCACCGAGGTCTCCGCCGGTGCGCCGCCCTCCAACACGAACAACTCGTGGCCCGCCTGCATCGCGAGGCTGTCGCGCCGCCGGTCCGCCTCCCGCAAAACGCGATCCCACATGTCCGCGCTGACAGAGAACACGTGCCCTTTGCGAACCGGCTCCGCGCCGGGCAGATACTCGCAAACCTTCTCGTAGGCAAACTCCGCGACGTCCTGGACCAAGACCATGCGTTCCGTGTCGGGCGCGTGATAGAAGAAGTGCGGGGTTTCGAGATGCAGCCACCTACGCCCGCCCTCGCGCAAAACCTTTTTTCCGAAAGGCGAAACGTCGAAAGACGGCCTCGCGAGAAGCCGGCGGGCGCCAAGAACGCCGCCGATGAGGATCAGCGCCGCCACGGCGGCCATCGGGGCCATGAGCCGCCGGTTCTGGAATGACATACGCATCACTTCGCGCGATTGTGCCGTCGAAGGCGCCCCATGTCACGATTCAACGGCAGCCCGCAAGCGGCGGGCCCTTCCCTGCACAGGCCCGCAACCGCGTTGACACGCCCTGACACGGTGTGTCATGCTCACCGCCGATGGAAGCGACCGCGCCATAGGAGGTTGCCGTGGGCCAGATCATATTCAAGTGCAAGTCGTGCGGGACGAAACTCTCCGCCGAACTGGACGAGGCCGGGGCCGACTTCGAATGCCCGAAGTGCGGCGAAGACCAGGTGGTGCCGGGCAATCAGACCGCAGGCTCCGCGCAAACCTCGCCGGGCACACCGGTTCACACGCGCGCATCGTCCGGCGTTCCGGTCGTTCACATCCCGAAGCGCAAGATCACGCTCTCCACCCCGGATGAAGACGAGGAAGAGGAAGAATACGAGGACGAAGAAGTCGGCGGAATGGGCCTCGCATTGTTTGCCGTCGCGCTCGGCACGGCCGGCCTCATCCTCTGCGTCATTTCCATGGTCTGGATGTTCGTATCGAGAGGGCTGAGCGACAGCTGGTGGATCTCGCTGCTGGTGTTCCTGGCCACCTTCCTGATGGGCTTGATGGGACTGGTCCTTGCCCAACTGGCGCGACTGGTCGTCCGGTTGGCGGACCGCGTATCCCAGCTGGGCTACGACGAAGAGGAATAACGATGTCCGTGCGCCTTGGCCTGGCAGGAATCTTCCTTCTCTCCACGCTCGCGTCGCACGCGCAAACCGTCGCGGAGCGGATCTATCAAAGCTACAACGGCGTGACGTCCGTCGTCTGCCAGGTCCGCAAGGACACAGAGTCGCCCGTCGGCAAGATGCGCACCCTCAGCCGCGTCTACTACCAGAAGCCGGACCGCCTGCACGTGGAGAACGCGGCCCCGATCAAGCGCCGGATCGTCTGCGACGGCGAGGTCTTCTACAGCTACATCGAAGACGACCCGCGCGGATTCTCCCGCCCGGTCCGCCTGCTGGACGAGGAAATGCAGATCCAGTTGCGGAAGGTGCCCGGAACGGCCATGGACCACCTGCACCGGCTGCAGGGACTGCCCGAAACGGACATCGAAGCCACGGACGAATACCCCGTCCGGAAAGGCTACCGAAAGGGCGATCTGTTCGTCGTGCTTTCACTGGACGCGGAACAGCGCCTCGCCCGCATCGAGTTCTACCGCGATGAGGCCATGAAGGAACGCACCGCCGAGTATCGCTACAGTTCCTTTAAGGAAGTTCTGCCGGGCGCATGGATCCCGCTGCTCTCGGAAGGGAGCATGGACGCCGCCGGCACAACCACCCGCGAGACCAGCCGCGTGGACAACCTCGTCGTCAACGGGCCCATCGCCGAAAACCTGTTCGTCGCAGGCCCCTTCTTCAAGGACGTCCGCTTCGTGGACAGCTTCGAAAAGATCTACGACTTGTGAAGAATGGGTTGTTGGTTATCCGTTGTGGGGTGAATACGGGCGGTGGCCATTCCTCGCGATTCCTCCGGCAGACGATCGAACGGCGTAGTTCCAGGCAATCCGGTCAGGCGAAGCGCGATGGGCGAAAGGGACCCTTTCGCCCATCGCTCCTCTTGTATGGCTCCCTCAGATCTTTCACCACAATCAACTCCGATCCGGCGCACACGCCTTGCTTGATCGCCGCCGGCAAGCTACAGTGCGCCGGAACAACGACGGAGAAGACGCTTCGTGGCTGATGGAAACACATGCCGGTCGCCTTGGACGCGATTCATCGCGGCATGCCTGTTCCTCGTCTCCGCCGCGCCGCTGTTCGCGGTAACCGCCATAGACAGCTTCGTCTATTCGTCCGCCGCGGCGGCCCGGAAGGCATGGCAACCCTCCCCTTCCTCGCCGCCGGTCATGCCCGTTCCGAGCGGCCGCGGGCTCGTCTTTCCGTGTACCTTCGACGCGGATCGCGAGCGCGTCTACTGGGATCGCGCCGTCTCGCTGGACCTCACGCGCCACGGCACGATCATTCTCGACTTCGCGTGCGACGATCCCGGCGCGCTGCGTTCCCCCACCCTCTACTTCAAGAGCGGCAACGGCTGGTACGTCGCGCGCATCCCGATGCGCGGCACAGGCCGCCGCCGGGTCGCCTTCGCCAAGACCGATTTCTCAACCGAGGAAAAGCCCACGGGCTGGCACCGCATCGAACGGGTGCGCCTTTCGGCGTGGAAAGCGGACGGCCGCAACGCGCGCCTGACGCTCTACGACCTGAGGGCGGACGACAGCCGCATCGCCGTCGTGCGAAACACCCTCTCGTCGCCGTCCGAAGCGGAGCGCCGCTACGGAACACGCGTCTCCACGAGGGTTGCCCGCCTCCTGTCGGACGCCGGAATCCCGCACGGGGTCCTGACGGACGAGGAGGTCATTCACGGCGGACTCATGAAGAGCCGCGTCGCAATCCTGACACACCACCCCCATCCGCCCGCGCGCGAAATCGAATCGCTCAAGCTGTTCGTTCGGCGCGGCGGCAAGCTCATCGTATTCTACGGCGCCGAGCCGGCGCTGGCGGAACTCATGGGCGTGCGGCTCGGACAGTACCGGAAGGCCGACGCGCCGGGGCGCTGGAGCTCGTTCGCCTTCCTCAAGCCTTCGTTCTGGAAGGTGCCCGAGCGCGTGTACCAGGAATCGTCCAACATCATGCCCGCGTCGCCCGGACGCCGGTCCACGCACGTCATCGCCTACTGGGAAGACTCGCACGGCCGACGCGCGGAGGAGCCCGCGTGGCTGGCCTCCGACAACGGGTTGTGGATGACCCACGTGCTGCTCGATGACGACGCGGCGAACAAGCGGGACATGCTGACCGGGCTGCTCGCCTCGTTGGATCCGGCGGTGTGGACCTACGCCGCGCAGAACGCACTCGAGCGCGCGGGGCAGATCGATTCGTTCCGGAACTTCGGCGATGCGCACCGGCGGCTTTCCGCCGCGGCGGAGAGCGCGCCCCAGAAAGGCCGGGTCCTCAAGTTGCTGGAACAGGCCGACTTGGAATACCAGCGCATGCAGGCGTCGTATTCCGAGGGCCGTCACGAGGAAGTCGTTCAGGGCGGGCGCGCGGTGAAAGAGGCGCTCGTGGAGGCCTACGCCCGCGCACAGCGCGGGCAGCCGGGCGAGTTCCGCGGGGTCTGGGAACACAACGGGACCGGCTGGTTCCCGGGCGACTGGGATCGCACCTGCCGCGTGCTCGCGGACCACGGCATCAACGCGGTCTTCCCCAACATGCTCTGGGGCGGGCTCGCGCACTACCCGAGCCGCTACCTGCCGCAGTCGCGCACGGCGGCCTATTACGGCGACCAACTGGCCCAGTGCGTCGAAGCCGCGCGCAAGCGCGGGATCGAAGTTCATGTCTGGAAGGTGTGCTGGAACGTGGAGAACGCGCCGTCGGACTTCACCGCGCAGATGCGCAAGCAGGGCCGCTTGCAGGTTTCGCACGACGGGACCAGCATTTCATGGCTGTGCCCGTCGCACCCGGACAACATCGCGCTGGCCATCGGATCCATCCGGGAGGTTGTGACCAACTATGCCGTCCAGGGCATCCATCTCGACTACATTCGTTATCCGAACGCGAACTACTGTTTCTGTCCGACGTGTCGCCGCGAGTTCGAGCGCGAGACCGGCGTGAAGGTCGGGAGCTGGCCCGCCGAGGTTCGCGGCAAGGGCAAGCATGTGGCGGCGTACCGGAAGTGGCGGGCGGGCAAGATCACTTCCTTTGTCCGGCTGGTCCGCGAACAGGTGCGCGCGCTCAACGCAAGCGTCAAGGTGTCGGCGGCCGTGTGGGGCGCGTATCCGGCGACGGTGGATTCGATCGGCCAGGATTGGGGCGCGTGGCTGAAGAACAACTACGTGGATTTCGTCTGCCCGATGAACTACAGCACCGACAACGCCCGGTTCGCGGACCTGACGCGCTCGCAGGTGGCCCTGCCCGGCGCGAAGGGCCGGGTGTTTCCGGGCCTCGGCGTCACAGCGGCGGAAAGCCAGCTCGGCGGGGACCAGGTGATCGAGCAGATCCTCATTCTTCGACAGCTCGGCGCGCGCGGCTTCATGCTCTTCGACATGAGCCACACCCTGCGCCTCGACACCCTCCCCGTCCTGCCCATGGGGTTGACCTCCGAGTAGCGCCCTCTCGCGCCGATCTGGAGATCGGCGCTACGGACGCGTCACCTTGACGCGGTAGTACATCTGGTCGGTGGGAATGTTCAAGTCGCGCACCGTGGAGGTCCCGCCGCTTTCGCTCAGCGAGTATTCGGACACCGCGCCCCACACCATGCCGGTCAAATTCGACACCCGCAGCACCTCGTAATTCCGATCCACGAAGCTCGGATGGTAGTAGATGTCGATCTGCGTCGAAACGTTCTGTATGCGCCTCCCCCATGCAGCGAAAAACGACGTGTCGTCTTCCGGCAGCGTGCCCGTGATCCATTCCATCCGGTTGTTCCGGCCGTCCGTGTCCGGATCCTCGTCGCCGAGGGCGTTCGGGTCGTTCTCGCCGAACTGGTCCACCTGCCACGCGTCGTCCACTTCGTCATCGGCATACGCGTAGTAGTCGTCCCAGTTGGTGTTCACCACCACCAGGCTCACCACGTCCGTGTACCCGCCGAAGACCGCCCGCGCACCCGCCGCGGTGTCCTGGTACACGTTGCTGGCCAGCGCGAGGCCCCCGCCGCTGATGGATGCCAGCGGACCGCCCGCGATGCTCCAGTTCGGCGTCCCGTCCACCGCGTAGCCCGTCCAATCGTCGTAGATCCAACGCGCGCCAAGCTGGCGTGTGTTCGCCTCCGGGACCGTCGGCGGACTGGCGTACGCCTGCAGGCCCGCGAACTCGTAGAGCTGGGCCGGGTACCCGGACTTCAGCACGTGAACCTGCGCGTTCGTCAACAGCCCGAACGGCCCGCCCACGCTCGCGTCCACAACCTGCAGCGACGCGTTGGTGATCCGCCGCCCGCCGCCGTCCTGCGCGCTGGGCACCAGCGCGTAGGGCGACGCCGGATCCCCGGTCACGGAGACCAGGTTGAAGTACACGTCCCCCGCCTCGCCGCCGACGTCCGTGTTCCGGTTATAGAGCGCGACGCTCCGGATGCCCCCGGAACCGGCCAGCGCCCGCGAGAACCGGGAGGTCGCCTTCACATCTAGGACGACCACCTCCAGGCTGTAATTGACCGCGGAGGTCATCGTCAGAGCAATCTTCAGCCCGTTGGTCGTCCAGCCTACGCCCGTGTCGAACTGGTCACCGCCGCTCGTGCCGTCCACGATGAAGTACGTGCTGCTCCCGCCCATGAACCCGAACTCGAATTGCCGCCCCACGTTGTAGTCGTCACAGACCCCCGCCACGAACCCCGTGCGCAGGCAGAACCCGCACGACCCGCCGGCGGCCACGTCGCCGTTTTCGAAGTAGACCGTGAACGTCTGGCCCGAGACCAGCACGCCGTCCGTCAGCTCTCGGAACGCCACGGCCTGGTTGAAGTTCGGCCCGTTGGCATAAGTCGCCCACGCCCGGTTGCTGGGTCCGCTGGCGATGCCGCCGAGCGACGGGTTCGCCACGCTGTTCGCCACGAAGAACCCGGCCCAGCCGCCGTTGTCGTCCGCCGCTTGGTGGGCAGCGAAGACAGGAAACGCGAGGACAAGAGAGAGGAGCGGGACAAGGGATGCCCTGATTCTTCCCGGTACTCCAACACTCCAACAATCCATCACTCCACTCTTCCTCGTTCTCATCACAACCTCGCTTTCTGAAAACAGCATGCTTGACGTGTATCCGTTATGAACATATATTATAACCATAATGGTTATAAGGAGTTCTGGCCATGAGTTCCATGACGGTTCGTGACATACCGGAAGAGGTTCTCGAAACGTTGCGCGCGCTTTCGTCCAAAGAGCGCCGGAGCCTGAACAGCGAGATCCTGGTCGTGCTGGAGGAGGGCGTCCGGTCGCATCTGGCCGGAAAACCCACCGCCGGGCTTGAACGCGTCCCCCGCGACATCCAACTGGCCCTGTGGAAGGAACTGGCGGGCACGTGGGAGGACGAACGCGATACGGCGGAAATCGTCGCCGATATCCGCCGCGCCCGCTCCATGGGCCGGAAGGTGGCGCTGTGATCCTCCTCGACACCGATATCTGCATCGAACTCCTGCGCGGCAACAGGAGCATCCTCGAGCGCCGGGAGCGCGAGGCCGACGACGTCGCCGTCACCTTCATGACCGCGGGCGAGCTGTTCTACGGCGCGGCGCGCTCCTCGAAACCCGACGCGAACCGCGAGCGGGTCGAGCGGTTTCTGCTGACCGTCGGATGCGTCGAGACCGACCGCGAGATCATGCGCCGGTTCGGCGAGGAGAAGGCCCGGCTCGAAGCGCAGGGCCATCGCCTGCCCGACGCGGACATCCTCATCGCCGCCGCCGCGCTCCGACACAACGCCCGCCTCGTCAGCGGCAACCTCAAACACTTCCGCCGCTTCCCCGGATTGCCCGCGGAAGACTGGAGCGACCGCGCGAAGGACTGACGGAGGTGCGGAAGACCGGAGTGCTGGAGTCATGGAACCATGGAGTACTGGGGCGGATCCGCTCCCCCCACCACTCCAACACTCCACCACTCCATTACTCCAATCCTTCATCTCCCCATCGCCTCGATCCTCTTCTCCATCGCCTCCAGCCGTTCCTGCGTCGCGACAAGCTGTGCTTTCAACTCCTGGTTCTCCCGATACAGCCCCTGGATTCCCGCCAGCGCGACGCCGGAAGCATCGAGATTGCCGATTCCTTTATCATCGCTCCCGCCCAACCCGAAGGCCGCGTGGAAGTCCTGCGCCATCGGCCCCAGGTGGCGTACCTCCGGCGCCTGAGTCTTGAAGTTCCACTCGGTGATGGGAACGCGGCTCAGCCGCTCAAGCACCTCGCGCGTATCCACCGGACGGAAATTTTCCTTCAGATTGCAGTCGCTGGAAGAGATCCAGTCCGGGCTGCCCGCGTTCAGATACGGCCCCACACCCCCGGACGTCCAGAACCTTGCCCCGCCATAGGCGCGCACGGTGAACGAGTTGTTGGCGATGGATCCAACGTCCGCGTCTGTGCTGTCGCCCCAGACAAACGCCCCATCATTCGTCGCCTTCGCCCGCCTCCCGAACGCAACACTAGCGATCCCCGCCGCGCAGTTGCCGCGCCCGCCCAGCACCGTCGCGTAGTGGCAGTTGGACCCAATGGAGTTGCCATCGCCTCCGATGATCGTCGTGTACCAAGAATTGGTCGCGATACTGTTGTCATTGCCTCCACTAACCGTTGCTAGACGTGAGTCTGCAGAAATTCTGTTGCCTTGCCCCCCGCCAATGGTGGCGAGATAGGCGTCTGCGCCCACCCAGTTCATAAAGCCGCCGCTGATCGTGGCCGCAAATGATCCTTCGCAAATCCGGCTATCTTTACCGCCACCAATCGTCGAATAAGCTGCGGAAGATTCGATGCGGTTGCTATCTCCGCCACCAATCGTCGCAAAGGAGGAGTACTCCTCGATCCAGTTCCTTGACCCACCACCAATCACACCGTAGTCGCCCTCAGTCTTGGCACTCACGCCCATGGCAATGGCACCGCTTCCGCTGGCATCGGGCGCCGTGGAGAACGGGCCGTTCTCGTCGTAGCCTGCGAGGGTCGTTCCGGCTGCGGCGTTGCTCCACGCCGTGCCGTTCCAGACCAGGGCCTGGCCGGCGCTCGCGCCGCCCTGGGCGATGTTCGCGAAGGTGATCGTGGCATCGGCGATCTTCGCGCCGGTCACGGCATCGTCGTCCAGCATGTCCGTGGTGATCGCGCCAAGGCTGACGCTTTCCGCCTGCATGGCGTACCCGGCCGACACGATCCGCTGGTCGGGCATCAGCCGCTGGGCCCCGCTCACGCCGTCGTCAAACCACGTCCTCAGCCACACCTGCGAGTTGGTGAAGACCGTGGGTGAAAGCGCGGCCATGTTCGAAAGGTTCGTGTCGCCGAGAAGGACCGAGAACAGGCCGCGGGTGACGGTCAACGACACCGCAGTCACCGGCTCCCAGTCCGGGGAGTCCCATGACGTGCTGTTGTGCCAGTAGATGACCGACAGGTTGGTATTCCCCAGCGCGAACTTGAACTGGCCCGTGCCGTTGAAGTTCGTGCCGTTCAGCGCGACCCGGCCCTGGTAGTTCAGCAGGGGCGGCACCTGCGCCTGCGCCATCGCTCCACACACCACCAGCATCAGCAACGCAACCAGCATAACGTGACTACGCGTACTCATGGTTTCTCCTCCTGGGTTGACCAACAGCGGGAGCGAACGGGGACGATGGAGTGATGGAGTAATCGAGTGCTGGAGCAATGGGACGACAGATTCCTCCCACCACTCCAACACTCCACCACTCCATTACTCCAGTTCTTCGAACAAATCGCCGGGGACGAAAGGCTAGGAGAGAGAGTGTGTGTACGTGAAAACTGCCAGGCGACGAAGCGATGAACACAGGCACGGCCCCCGATGGCCGACGTGCGCAACCACCATACCCCCCCCTTGTCGGACTCAGCCCATACGGGAAAGCGCCCGGTTGTCAAGGTCGTGCGAAAGAAACGGGCAAGCGTGCCAATGTGAGAAATGTATCGCCCACTCCGTGCCTTTGCGCCGATATGGAAATCGGCGCTACGACTCACCGCTCCACAAACAGGTCCGGGCGGTCGCAGTCGCCGGTGAAGGTGACGCGGGTGGCCGTGTCGTCCGCAATGTAATGCACGAAGATGTCCTCGTACGCGCCTTCCGATCTGGCCGCCAGCCAGTCGGCGCGGTTGGACCAGCATTGATTGTCCGACTGCAGCCCCGGCGGCGACGACACCGTGCCCCGCGACGCGCCGGTTTCGAAATCCCGCAACGCCAATCCCTCGTGGCCCTGCGCGTTGTTGGTGACCCGTTTTCCGTCCGGCGAGAAACTGGCGGAACAACCGTCCGCGATGCGCCGGAACTCCCCGCTCTTCGGATCAAATCCCAGCATCCGCACGCCCCGCTCGCGCACGGTCACCACCAGTCTCCCGTCCGGCGCGACATCAAGCTCCAGGAAGCGGCGTCCTTTCGCGACATCCCGAACCGTTTTCGACTTCACGTCCACGGAGCGGATGATCTGTCCGTCTATGAAGTACACCTCGCGGCCCGACGGATGCCACGCCACGGCCTGCGGTTTTTCCGGCCGCGCAAGGACCTCCACCCCGCTCCCGTCGCTCCGCATGCACGCCACGACCTTGTCCTGCAGGAACGCGATGTGCCGGCCATCGGGCGACCAGCGGGCGTAGCGTCCCGGGGTCACCAGCCGCACCGGCTTCGGATCGCCGATCCGATTCATGTAGATACCGTCGCGGCGGTGATAGACCACCTGCGCGCGAATCGTGGAGGCCAGTTGCTCGAGCGCCCGCGATTCCTCGTCCGTCGGCTCGCCGACGATTTCCTTTTCCACCGCGCGCGTTTCGGATGCAGGCAGGATTCGGTACAAGCCGGACGCGGACGCTCCGAACGCGAGGAGCAGCGCAACGATCCCGCCGTAGAAGACCGCCGCCGGCTCGCGCCGCGGCGCGGCGGACGCCGCCGCCGCGCGACGACGGAACGGGAGGAGGAGCAGAAGAAGGGCGACCGCCCCGAGGCTGTAGCCGTAGAGCTGAGTGAACAGATGGTGCGCGATGCTGCTCATCTTCGCCAACTGTGCCGGAAACAGGAGAATTCGAAAGACAAAAGCCCACGCGCCCTCGTATGCCCCGAAGCCCGCGATGCCGGAAACCGGGAGGCTGGCCGCCGCTTCCGCCGCGCAAAGACCCGCAAAGACGCGCGCCACGGGCAAGTCCTCCCACGCGTAGCCCAGCGGCGCGACCAGCGCGAACAGGAACAGGTACAGCGACGCATACTTGAAGATGCGAACCATAAGCGACAATACCATGACGCGCCCGTAAATGCCCGCTGCCCGCGCGCGGCCGAGGTCCTCCACCACCGAAGCCAGCGCATCTTGGATGCGGCGGATTCGCTCCGCGCCCAGGAAACGCAGCCGCGCCAGAATCCTTCCGAAAAAGCCCAGCAGCCACGGCAGCGCGATCAGCACCGCGATCGTGCCGCCTGCGAGCAGCGCACTCAAGCCGACCAGCACACCGGAGGAAAGGACCGAACCGAGACCGAGCCCGGGCACCGCGGCAATGATCAGCGGCGCGAGCGCCATCAGGTCGAACAGCGCCGCCAGCGCAAAGCTGGACGCGGTCGCACCGAACGGCACTCCGAGCCGCGACTGCACGATGTAGATGTACACCAGCGTGCCGATGCGGGCCGGCAGCAGATCGGAGAATGTATTCCGCACCAGCACCACGAGGAACATCGTCAACCGCCCCGGCGAATGGCCCGAGACGCGCAGAAGGACGAGGTAGCGCCACGCGCGGAAAATGCTCATCATGAGCGACGCCAGCAGGAACAGCCCCACCCCGCGCGCGTCCACGCGGCGCAGCAGATCGAACACCTCGCCGGGCGTCACGTGGCTGAACAGGTAGCCGAAGATGACGGCCGTCATCGCCACGCTGAAAAGGATGTAGAGAATGCGTTTCATTCCTTACCAGACACCGGTCCGCCGGAGCTGGATCAAAAAATTGTGCCCTTTTCCCGCGGGCATGTGAATGTTCGTTTTCCGGGCCTTGAAGGAAGGCTCCGCGATTCTTCCAATGCGGGGTTGTTGAGAAAGCCAAACGAACCAATACAGGCACCGGCTCGCGAGACGCTCGCCCTCCAGGAGTCCGAGAAACGTATGTGCTTCCGATGGAGGGCGAGACTCTGTCGAGCCGCGAAACCGGGGACCTCAACCGCCTCTGTTGATGTGCCCTCTCTTGCGCGTTGCGAATGAAACCGCCGTGACGATGGCAATCCCAGTTGACACTGAACGGATGCTGGGAATAGCCTCGATCAGCGATTTGTTTGGCGGCAAGGAGCGAAGATGAACCGATTGAACGGCAAAGTGGCGTTGATCACCGGGGCGGCGCGGGGGATCGGGCTCGCGATCGCGCGCCGCTTCCGCGAGGAAGGCGCGGAGGTGGTCCTCAACGATCTCGACGCGAAAGCGGCGGAAAAGGCGGCCGCAGAAATCGGCGGGCACGCGCTGATCGCCGATGTATCCGACTCGGCGGCCGTGGCACAGATGTTCGAACAGGTCGCAACGAAGCACGGGCGGCTGGACATCCTGGTGAACAACGCGGGCATCAACGGGTTCGACCACCGGCCCGCATACGCCGAACTTTTCCGGAAACGTCTTTCGGCGCAGGCCATGGAACTGGTCATGGGCGGGCCGGTCCGAACGCATCTCGACCTGACCGTGCAAGAGACGGACGAGGATTGGCAGCGGATCCTCGCGGTCCACTTGAACGGCACCTTCTTCTGCTGCCGCGCGGCGCTGAAGATCATGAATTCCCGCCTGTCGGGCTCGATCATCAACATGAGCTCGATCATGGGGACGAGCGGCGCGCCCGGCACCGCCGCGTACGCGGCGGCCAAGGGCGGCATTCTCGGCTTCACGCGCTCGCTGGCGCGGGAAGTCGCTTCGCGCGGGATCCGGGTGAACGCCATCGCGCCCGGATGGATCGAGACGGACCTGACCGCGTTTCTCGGCAAGATCAAGTCTCTCGTCGCGGCGCAAACGCCGCTGGGCCGAATCGGCAAGCCGGACGATGTGGCGTGGGCGGCGGTGTATCTCGCGGCCGACGAATCGAAGTTTTTGACCGGGCAGGTGTTGAGTCCCAACGGCGGCTGGCACATGAGCCAGTAGCGGCATGAGCACGTGGAAAGAGAAGACCCCGCGCGTGAAGCGCATGGCGATCAGCTACCTCGTCATCAGCATCCCCCTCATGGTCGCCGCCATGCTGGGCGCCGCCCTCGCCTACGGCAGGATTTCCGGCATCGGTCCGGACGATCCGCTGTCGTTTCCCCACCTGCTGGGGTTCATGACCGTCATATTGATCGCCTGTGTGCTCGGGCTTGCGGCCGGCGGCGGGCTCTGGCTGCCGTTCGCGCGGTTCGTGTTTGGATTCAGCCGGTCGGACATCGAGGAAGAGCTGGCGCGCCAGCCCCGGGGTCCCGTCGTATCCAGGTACAACGCATGGTGCCTGGACGTGGTCTTCGGCGCCGCTCCGAAATCGGAAAAGCATCCGGCCGAACGCTGAACCCCGCTCAACGCGTCAGGTTCACGCTGGCGTTCCGGGAACCCGTGAAGTCCCCGCCGCCGAATCCGGACTCATGCCAGGTCAGGCTCATGCTGTTGCCGCTGACGCCTCCGCTGGCGTGACCGTGAGGGCTCATGGTCATGTTGATGCTGTTCCCGCTGACCGAACCCGACACCGAGCCCTGCATGAGGTCGCGCGCGTCGCGCTTGATGGCATACGAACCGGACACTGCGTTTCCGTTCTGCGAGAGATTCAGCGTGAACTGGGTGACCGGCACGCTGTTGTACTCGTAGTTGCCGGTCCCGTTCCATGTCCCGCTCACGCCGGACCCACCGCCCCCGCCCCCGTCCGAGCTGCTGCTGTCGCTTTCACAGCCAGCCAACGAAACCGCCATGACCAGGCTCAAGAAGATTACCGCCGTCTTGCGCATATGCCCCCCTTGCATGTTCGGCCCCGACACGACGGCATGCTATCAAACGCGGCGGAACATGGCAAACCTCAGAACCCGCGCAACTTGAAACTTGGAACGCGGCGCGCCTTTCCCTATGATGCAGCGGAATTCGGAACAGACCCCCTTTATCGAAAGGACCGGCCATGGCAAAAGCGAAACGAGCCCGACGCCCCCTCTTCAAGCGTGTGCTGCTCAAACTCAGCGGCGAGGCGCTTCAGAGCGGGAAGAACGGCGGGTGCCTGGACCCCCGCGCCCTGGATTCGGTGGCGGACCAGGTTCGCAAGGCGCGCAAGATGGGCGTCGAGATCGGCATCGTCGTGGGCGGCGGGAACATCTTCCGCGGGCTGCCCGGACAGAACGGCGGAATAGACCGGACCACCGGCGATTCGATGGGCATGCTCGCCACGGTCATCAACAGCCTCGCGCTCCAGGCCGCGATCGAGCGAGCCGGGATCGAAACGCGGGTCATGAGCGCCATCGCCATACCGGCGGTGGCCGAACCGTTCATCCGCCGCCGCGCGGTCCGCCACCTGGAGAAAGGCCGCGTGGTGATTTTCGGCGCCGGGACCGGGAACCCGTACTTCACCACCGACAGCGCCGCAGCGCTCCGGGCCAGCGAGATCAACGCCGACCTCGTCATGAAAGGGACGAAAGTGGACGGCGTGTACGACGCGGATCCCATGAAGGTGCGCGGCGCGAAGCGATTCCGCGAAATCACGTACGCCGAGGCGCTCCGCCGGCAGCTCAAGATCATGGATGCCGCCGCGTTTTCGCTTTGCATGGAAAACAGGATTCCCATAATTGTGTTCAACTTCTTCAAGAAAGACGAGATGATCCGCGTGTTACGGAATGAACCCGTGGGCACGCGGGTGCACGATTGACCGAGGGCAAGGAGACACCCATGGAAACACTGGATGATGTTCTGCTGGAAGCCGACGACAAGATGACCAAGTCCGTAACCGTTCTGCAGCAGGAGCTGTCGGGGCTCCGCTCGGGCAAGGCCTCGCCGAGCCTCGTGGACGGCATCGAAGTGGACTACTACGGGACAAAGACGAAGCTCAAGCAACTGGCCAGCATCGCCACGCCGGAACCGCGCCTGATCGTCATCAACGCGTTCGATCCGACCTCGTTGCAGGCGATCGAAAAGGCCATCCTGGCGGCCAACATCGGGATCACCCCGATGAACGACGGCCGCGTGATCCGCGTGCCGATCCCGGAACTCAGCGAGCAGCGGCGCAAGGAGCTGGTGAAGGTGGCGCACCGTATGACCGAGGAGGCCAAGGTTTCGATCCGCAACGTGCGGCGCGACGCGAACGAGCAGATCAAGGTGCTGCAGAAGAACAGCAAAATCTCCGAGGACGAGCGCGACGAAGGCCTCAAGGAAATCCAGAAGTACACCGACGACTTCAGCAAGAAGGTGGACGACCTGCTCGCGGCCAAGGAAAAGGAATTGATGACGGTGTAGCCTTTTCCAGGGCCTCGATGATCGCCAGGTCCGCGGCCGAGAACGCGTATTTCCGGAGCCCCTGGATCGTGGTCCATGCGAAGTCCGCGCAATGAATCGCGCGCGGGCGCCCTTTGACGATGCGCGCCCAGTGCGCATGCAAATCTATCGTGAAATGGCTGTACGCGTGATGCACGACCACCAGGCGGCGCCCCACTTCTGTCGAGATCCCCAGTTCCTCCTTCAGCTCGCGGGCAATGCATTCCGGCATGGATTCGCCGCGTTCGCGCGTGCCGCCGGGGAACTCCCAGAGGCCGCCGAGCATGGATGATTCTTTCCGCTGGGCGATGAGGATTTCGCCGCACCGATTGATCACGACGCCCGCGCCGACCACCTTGTGCGGAACCGGCTTGCGGCGGCGCTTCACGGGATACGCCTCCGGCCGGCCCGCAAGGCGCGCGCGGCACACCCCACGCAAAGGGCAACGGTCACAAGCCGGATTCCGCGGCAGGCAACAGATGGCCCCGAGTTCCATCAACGCCTCGTTGACCTCCCCTGCCCGCCCCCGAACGATCAGCCGGTCCGCCACCCGCTGCAGTTCTTCGCGCGCGCTTGTCGCAGTGACATCCCGGTCGAAGGCCAGCACGCGGGCAAGCACCCGGATCACGTTGCCGTCGAGCACCGCCGCGTCGAAAGCGAAAGCCAGGCTGGCCACGGCATTCGCCGTGTAACGGCCGATACCGGGCAGTTTCATCAGTTTTTCCGGCGTTCGAGGGAACCGTCCGCGCAGCGGGCCCGCGATGAGTCGCGCCGCATCGTGCATATGCCGCGCGCGCGCGTAGTACCCCATCCCCTCCCAGGCCTTCAGCACCTCGGCGCGGCTCGCGCGGGCAAGCGCCCGGAGGGACGGGAATCGCCGCATGAAGCGTTCGTAATACGGCACGACCTGGTCCACGCGCGTCTGCTGCAACATCAACTCCGCGATCCACACGCGATAGGGGGTCCGCCGGCGCCGCCACGGCAGTGCCCTGCGATGCAGGCGAAACCAGGGGAGAAGGCGGGAGAGGACCGCGGCGCGAAGCGCGCGGATCCGGATGGAATCCGCTGCGCCCGGCACAGCGGAGAACGGCGATGAAGCGATGGGATGCATCAGTCCTGGATGAGTTCCACGGCGGGAGGCGCATCCGACTTTGGCGAACGGTGTTGACCGGACATGTCGTGACCGAGCTCTCGCGGCGTAAGATCCCTGGGCCCCTCCACCAGTTTCAGGTTCAGATCAACCACCCACGCAAGGCCACGCTTGTCCACGGTTCCGTCACCGGCCAGCACGGTGTAGCTGAACCACACCTCGTACCGGCCGACCGCCCGGCGATACGCCTGCCACCGCGGGAACATCACGTCGCCATCCACTGCGTCGAGCACGCGCTGCACCCATTCCGCCACGCTGACATCCGCTTCCGGCACCTTGTGTTCGCGAACCATCGTGATGGCGGCATCCTCCTCCCGGCCGCCGCTCAACGTCTGGCGGATGGATTCGCGCATCTGCCACTCGGCTTCCATGGACTCCTGGTATGCGCCCTCCTCAACCGATGCCGGGCCGCAGCCACCGAGCAAAAGGAACAGGGAAAGGATCGATGCGGCGCGCGCGGCTGCGGCAGGAGTGATCGAAGATGCTGGCCCCTCGCTGAACATGGCGGAGATCATACGGCTACGCCCGCGCGTTGTCAGCAGAAAGCGATTTTGCTTTGACCCCCTGCTGCGAAACAACTATCTTGTTAAACAGAGAGCCTCTTGAGGAGAACTGCTATGGCGGATCAACTCAGCGAAAACACGAACGGCATGCCACCGCCGAAGATCAAGCTGAACGGCAACGGCCATCCCGAAACAGATTCCGTCCAGAAGCCTGCGTCCGCGGGCGGGATCCAGCCGCCTCCCAAGGTCCGCTCACAGGCGCAGCCCGACAAGCAGCAGACGGCGCGCATTGATTTCACACGCGCCGTGCGGCCGCCCGCGGCCCCGGTGAAGCCCGGAATGCCGTCCGACCCGAAGAAGTCCACATCCAAGATCGAGCTGCCGAAAGGCATCACGGCCGTGCCGCAGGCCGATCTCGATGAGCTTTCCAAGCGCTCGACGATCCGGATCAGTTCGCCCTCCGAAATGCAGCCCATGACCGAGGAGGACAAGCAGCAGGCGGTTTCGAAGGCGACCGTTCGCATTGACCTGGGCAGCGGGATGCAGCCCCTGACGGACGAGCAGAAGGAAGAGGCGCTCAAGAAGTCCACGGTGCGGATAGACACGCCCGCCGATATTCAACCCGTTTCGGAAGCGGACAAGCTGGAGCTTGCCAAGAAGACGACCGCGCGCGTGATCATTGACGAGGACCGCGCGAAAGGGGACACGACCCGGATTGAACCGGCCACTGCGGAGCCCTCCGATGCGGCAAAGAAGCGCACCGCCCGGATCGATCTCGGCGAAATGCTGGACGACGAACAGGATATCTTCAAGCGCCGGACGGCGCTGATTGATTCGTCCAAGTTCGCGGGCAGCACGGAAGCCCCGGGCGCGCCGCGCACGATCCGGATCAAGCGGCCCGAGACTCCGCCGACCACGCAGATGCCCCGTCCGCCCGAGCCGGAACCGGAAGAGGATGTCGTTGTTCCCGTTTCGCAGGCGGAGGCCGCGCGAAAGAGCGAGACCGCGCGGATAGACCTTCCCCCCGAGGTGGCCGAACAACCTCCGACGCGCAAGAAGACCATCCGGATCAAGAGGCCGGGGTCCAGCGGGGCCGGCAGCAAACCGCTCGTGATCACGCGCACGCCGGTGGATACGGGTTACACACCCGGCGCGAAGCCGAAGATCGTGGAGGAAGACAGCCCTGCATTCGCCTGGATCGCCATCGCGGCCGTGCTCGTTTCCGCCGTTCTGATCTATGTCCTGGCCAGCCAGGTCGGCACCGTCGCGGAGTTGATCCCGGCAAGATTCCCGTATCCCGGAAGCCTGTAAATCGGCACACGCCCATCGGGTTCCTGCTTTTTTCTTCCCGGTTGCACTTGAATTCTGTGCGCCGGGGCGCATAGTTGAATGCATCATTCACAGGAGGTTTTAACCATGGCAGGAAAGAACATCGTGCACATTGACCAATCGAACTGGCAGAGCGAGGTCATGAGCTCCAACATCCCCGTGCTGGTGGATTTCTGGGCGGAGTGGTGCGGACCGTGCAGGGCGATCGGCCCCGTCCTGGAAGAGCTGGGCGGAGAACTTGCGGGCAAGCTGAAGATCGCCAAGGTCAATGTGGACGAGAACGCGGAGCTGGCGGGCCAGTTCGGAATCCGGTCCATCCCCACCCTGCTCGTCATCAAGAACGGCACGGTGCAGCAGCAGATGGTCGGCGCCATGCCCAAGGCGGCGCTGAAAGCCAAGGTCGAGCCTTTCCTGGACTGATCGCCTGGAACAGAAATTCTTTGAAGCGCGCGGACGCCGGTCCGCGCGTTTCTATTTTCTCCGCAAGGCGTGCGCCTGCGCCTGGATCAGGGCGTGCGCGCCCTTGCGCGCCAAGGCCAGCAACCGGTCCGCTTCCACCGCCGTAAACGGCCCGCTTTCCGCCGTGCCCTGGATTTCCACGAAGCGATCCGATGCCGTTACAACCACGTTCATATCCACATCAGCGGCCGCATCCTCCTCGTAACACAGGTCCAGCAGCGCGTGTCCCTGCACCATGCCGACACTGACCGCGGCCACGGCCTCGCGAATCGGGTCTTCCGCCAGCACGCCATCCTTCAGCAGCCGGTTCACCGCCAGCCGCAGCGCGACATACGCGCCCGTCACAGCCGCCGTCCGCGTGCCACCGTCCGCCTCGATCACGTCGCAGTCCACCCAGATCGTGCGATTCCCAAGCTTGTCCAGGTCCGTCACCGCCCGCAGGGACCGGCCGATCAATCGCTGAATCTCCTGCGTGCGGCCGCCGACACGCCCCGCGGTCGCCTCGCGCGAGGTCCGCTCCCCCGTCGAATACGGGAGCAAGCTGTACTCCGCAGTCAGCCACCCGCCCAAAACCTTCTGCGTCCGCATCCAGCGGGGCACGGCCTCTTCCACCGTCACGCCGCACAGCACGCGCGTTCGCCCCATGCGGACGAGCACGGACCCTTTCGCCGCCGGCGCGAAATCCGTTGTGAACTCCACGAGTCGAAGCTGGTTGGCCTTCCGGCCGTCGGGACGGACGTATGGTTTTGAGGGCATATCGTATTCTCCTGATCGAAATCCAGACTGACACGGATCGAGAGGTTTGGCAACCCCGTCACAGAGATGGTGATGCACAGACTGATGCGATTCTCGCCCCGCTTCGCTCTCGCCGCTTCGCCGCGGCAGTGGCGCGCCGAGTCGTAGTTCGAGGCGGTAGACGG
>JAKJGV010000199.1 GCA_022704185.1 Verrucomicrobiota bacterium | reverse complement strand
GCTGGGAGCTCAAGCGCCAGCCTGAAATGAGGGTGCTAAACCAGTTCGAAGTGATGGGCAACTACAGGTTCCACTACTTCGTTACCGGAAACACCGCAGTGGAACTCGTGGCTGATCTCGCAAAACAGGGAATAGGCAACGGTAGATGCGCGGCATTTGTGTCGGCCATGGGATCCGGAGGCACCATAGCAGCAGGCGACAGGCTGAAGGAGGTCTTCCCAGAGCACCGCATAGTCGGCCTTGAACCGATTCAGTGCCCGACACTCTTCAACAACGGATACGGCGACCACGATATCCAGGGCATCGGCGACAAGCACGTGACGTGGATCCACAACGTCATGAACATGGACTGCCTCATGTGTATCGATGATATGGAGAGCAAGCTGGGTCTGCAACTGCTCACCGACCCTCGTGGCATGGAGTACTTAGCGGCGAAGGCCGGAATGGCGGAAGAGACTGTGCGCGAGATGGCCACCCTGTTCGGCATCTCCGGAGTGTGCAACGTTCTGGGTTCGATTAAGACCGCCAAGTACTACAGGATGAGCAGCAACGACAACATCGTAACTGTGCTCACCGACACTATAGATCGCTACCACTCGGTAATGAGCGCGCTGGATGACCGGTTCGGAAAGATGGACGCCGGCAAGGCAGAATCTCGCCTGACAGGCATCTTCCACAGCGCCAAGCTGGATTACGTTCAGGAGGGGACTGTCAACAACCGTGACAGATGGTTCAACCTCAAGTACTATACCTGGGTTGAGCA
>JAKJGV010000198.1:330-855 GCA_022704185.1 Verrucomicrobiota bacterium | reverse complement strand
CCGCTACCTCCTGGAGGCCATCGAGGCCGTCGACGAGGAGAAATTCACCCTGGAAATCCGCAGCGGGCTGAGGCCGGCCATCGTCAAGCCGGCGCAGGATGCCGGCTTCATGTGCATCGTCATGCCGTTGAAAATCTGATCGGCGCAAGGCAAAGGCCTTACGGCTCAGGGCAAAAGAAAAGACCAACCCATACAGACCGCGGGGGTTTGCTTTCTTGGTCATTGCCGCGAAGCGGGAATCCATAAGGCACTCCGCGCAAGAACGACAGGAGAACAAGCGCCGACAGCATCAAGGTATTGAACGGTCTCGAGGCGGTCCGCAAGCGGCCCGCCATGTACATCGGGAGCACGGGACGTGACGGACTGCACCATCTTGTCTACGAGGTGGTGGACAACAGCGTGGACGAGGCGGTCGCCGGCTTTTGTGACGTCATCACCGTCAGGATCCGAGTCGACAACAGCATCCAGGTAGACGACAACGGCCGAGGAATTCCCGTGGACATTCACAGGACGGAAGGGGTATCG
>JAKJGV010000198.1:0-228 GCA_022704185.1 Verrucomicrobiota bacterium | reverse complement strand
TCGAACTGGAGGTTCGCCGCGAGGGCAAGGTCTACCGGCAGGCCTACGAGCGCGGCGTGCCGAAGGCGCCCCTGAAAGAGGTGGGCAAGACCCGCGGCAGGGGAACAACGGTCACGTTCATGCCTGACCCGGAGATCTTCGAGGAAGTGGAGTTCAGCTTCGACATTCTCTCCAACCGCATGCGGGAGCTCGCTTTCCTGAACAAGGGGATCCGCATCACCCTCATCG
>JAKJGV010000197.1 GCA_022704185.1 Verrucomicrobiota bacterium | reverse complement strand
CCACTTACATCCCAAAGAAAGGGCACTTAGGCCTGATGGGATTGATGGAGCTTATCCCCCAGATCAAGGAGATGTGGGACAATGACCGCGAGAGCCTCTTGGCCTCGGCGGAGATCATTGTAGATCATCTGAAGGGAAAGCAGAGAGGCAAAGCGAGTAAGGGGCAGGGGGGGCCTGCAGAGGATGCCTTCCAGGGCTCTTTATTCGATTCCTCCCTCCTCTCCCGCGGCTACAGCGCCCTCTCCTCCATCTATGATCCTGAAAATGGTGGATTTGGCACTGCCCCCAAGTTTCCCACTCCCCATCACATACTATTTCTCCTGCGCTGCTGGAGGCGGACCGGGAACGCACTGCCCCTGAAGATGGCCAAGAGCACCCTTCAGGGCATGAGGATGGGAGGCATCTACGATCATGTGGGCTTCGGCTTTCACAGGTACTCCACCGATGCGGAGTGGTTTGTCCCCCACTTCGAGAAGATGCTCTACGATCAGGCGCTCTTGGCCATGGCCTATACTGAGGCCTATCAGGCCACGGGGGAGGAGGAGTACGCCCGTACAGTGCGCGAGATCCTGGAGTATATCCTGAGGGATATGACATCGCCCCTGGGAGGCTTCTACTCGGCAGAGGATGCTGATAGCGAGGGGGTGGAGGGCAAATTCTATACCTGGAGTGCAGAGGAGCTCAAAGAATCCCTGGGCGAGGAGGATTTCAGTCTATTGATCCGGTTATTTGATGTCCACGAGGGGGGAAACTTCGAGCAGGGAAGAAACATCCTCAGACAGAGATCAGGCTTTGCCGATGCCGCCGCCGCCCTCAAGATCCCTGATGAGGAGCTATACCGCCGGGCGATGGAGATG
>JAKJGV010000196.1:685-944 GCA_022704185.1 Verrucomicrobiota bacterium | reverse complement strand
CCTGATTTTATGGGCCCCTTCCTGGGGTGTTCCTCTATGAAGCTCATATGAGATGCAATCACTTCCAGAGTATTCCCGATTCCACCTATATTTCCACTTTGCAGCATAATCGCGCTCTGGCAAAACCGCTGGATGGCGGCCATGTTGTGACTGACGAATAAAACGGTTCGTCCTTCTTTGGCTACCGCGTTCATCTTGCCCAGGCATTTCTTTTGGAACACTGCGTCGCCAACGGCTAAGACTTCGTCTATTAATAGAA
>JAKJGV010000196.1:0-608 GCA_022704185.1 Verrucomicrobiota bacterium | reverse complement strand
CACTGGAGTATCGCTTCACAGGCGTATCTAAATATCTCTCTATTTCTGCAAAACTCACGATCTCGTCGAACTTGCTTTTTATCTCGCTGCGGGTCATTCCCAGAATGGTTCCGTTCAGATAGATATTCTCGCGCCCGGTCAGTTCGGGATGAAAGCCGGTGCCCACTTCTAGAAGGCTGGCGACACGGCCTCTGATGGTTACGCGTCCCGTGGTTGGTTCTGTAATCCGGGAAAGAATCTTGAGCAGGGTGGATTTGCCTGCGGCCGATAATGCCTACTGCCTCGCCTTGGCGGACTTCGAAACTCACATCCTTAAGCGCCCACACTTCCTCCAGCGTATCCCCTTGTATGACTGGATTTCCACGCAACAGATCCTTTGTTTTGTGCCAGATAGTTAAGGCACTTTCTGCAAACACATCGCGTAGCGCTGTATAGCTGGACCCTTGCGACTGGTGGCCGATGGTATATTTTTTACCGAGGTTTTCTGCTTTGATGACAATGTCGCTCATATGATATCCGCAAATGTTTTTTCCATCTTCCGGAAACGGGAAATGCCCAACCAGAGAAAGAAAGCAACGATCATGAGGCTTACCAGAAATCCAGAAAGA
>JAKJGV010000195.1 GCA_022704185.1 Verrucomicrobiota bacterium | reverse complement strand
CATCTCAAAGGTAAACGGACGAAATTCTTGATTTCCCGCGCGGTCAACCCGCAATATCGCGAGGTTGTGCGCACGTATACCCAGGGCAGCCATGATATCCTCATCCAAGGGGACGACCCTGAAACCGGGCTTGATGCCTCGATGGACAAGCTTATCGCGCAGATTGATTCCAACACCGCCCTGGTAATGGTGCAATACCCGGATTTCTTCGGGCGCGTGATAGACTACAAACCGCTCATCGCCGCGGCCCACTCCGCTGGCGCGTTGGTCGCGGTGGCGGTCAACCCGACAGTCCTGGGCGTTCTCACGCCTCCGGGTGAAATCGGCGCGGTCCCTACCTTGGAATCTTCGCGGTGACAAACGACCTGCTGCGCAAGATTTCCGGCAGACTCGTTGGTGAAACCGTGGATAACGCCGGACGATTGGCTTATGTGCTCACGCTGACAGCCCGCGAGCAGCACATCCGCCGCGAGAAAGCTTCCTCGAACATCTGTACCAATCAGGGATTAATGGCTCTCGCTTCTACAATTTACCTGAGTTTGCTTGGAAAGCAAGGCTTTGAAGCCGTCAGCAACCTGTGTTACCAAAAAGCGCACTACGCTGCCAGCCAAATCAGCAGCATCCAGGGCTATTCACAGGTTTTTTCGGATCAACCCTTCTTCCACGAGTTCGTCATCCGCAGCCCTCAGCCGGTAGACCATCTGCTCGATGACCTTCGCGCTTATGACATTCTCGGAGGTTACAATCTCGGCCAGGATTACCCCGAATTGGAAGGCTGTTTGTTAATTGCCGTCACAGAGAAAATTTCCAAAGAGGACATTGATCTCTTTCACGACGCGCTGGTGGAGGTGACCCATGACTGAGCCTACCATTTTCGAATTGTCATCAACCGGCCGCCAGGGCGTACGCTTCCCCGCGTCAGACGTGCCGGAAGTGGCATTGCCTTCTGCTTTCAGCCGAAAAGAGCTC
>JAKJGV010000194.1 GCA_022704185.1 Verrucomicrobiota bacterium | reverse complement strand
AAGGTGAGGGAGAGCGTGGACGTTAGGCTGGAGAGGAGAGAACATTCATGGCAGAATTAACGATATATTTCGGCGACAACCTGCCGGTTCTGCAGAGGCTCCCTGCTGAATCGGTGGACTTGATTTACATTGATCCACCTTTCAACACGGGTAAGGTGCAGCGTCGGTCGTGCCTGTCCACTGTTAGAGACGAGAATGGCGACCGGACGGGATATCAGGGCAGGCGTTACCGAACGATCAAATTGGGGACGAAGGAATACGTGGACATCTTTGACAACTATCTTGCGTTTCTAGAACCGCGAATGGAGGAAGCGCGACGAGTTCTCAAGTGCAATGGAAGCCTCTTCTTTCACATCGATTACAGGGAAGTGCATTATGTGAAAGTTCTGCTGGACACGATCTTCGGGCGAGATTCCTTTCTAAATGAGATTGTTTGGGCCTACGATTACGGCGCACGGTCCAAGACGAAATGGCCCGCAAAGCACGACAACATCCTCTGGTATGCGAAAAACGCAAAGGACTATCAATTTCATCTTGAGGAATGCGATCGTATCCCCTACATGGCTCCCAGTCTTGTGGGGGCAGAGAAGGCAGCCAAAGGGAAGACGCCAACGGACACATGGTGGCATACGATCGTTAGTCCAAACGGACGCGAGAAGACCGGCTATCCCACGCAAAAGCCGAGAGGCGTTCTGGATCGGATCGTGAAGGTACACTCTCGGCCTGGCGATCTGCTTCTTGACTTCTTTGCCGGCAGTGGATCATTTGGGGAATCGGCCGTAGAACTTGGACGCAAGTGCATCCTCGTGGATAATAACGAAGAAGCCCTGCGAGTGATGGAAAAGCGTTTCGCAGAAATCGATGTGGGGTGGATGAACTGGACACCGACGGCCCAACACAACGCGCCAGTGCAAAGGAGATTGTTCGTATGAGGATCAAGGACGCGGATGTTCGCATACTGGCGGGCATAAGTCAGGCATTACAGGGCGATTACCGCACTGCCTCTCACGAGTGGCAGGGAAGTCCTTTT
>JAKJGV010000193.1 GCA_022704185.1 Verrucomicrobiota bacterium | reverse complement strand
GAGCGAGTTTTGGAGCACGGCAGATGGTTCGCTCCAGACGCGTTCAGAATTCTTGGGCTCATGCGAGTGCCGGGCGCGTTGCCTCAAAATAGTGTGACACCGGCGGGGGCCGGGAGGAGGCAGATCGTTGCCTCATAATACACGACACCGAGAGGTTACCCTGTCTGCTCCCATTTCGACATTTCTTTTTTGTCCAGTTTTTGTACCAGCGCCCATATCTTGCGCAGATTGGTCTCGACCTGTTCCTTCAAGATCAATGGGTTGATCGAGCGCTTGTAATCCATCAGGGTCTTCTTAGCCTTTCGGTTGAGACCGCCTGAGGTCATCAGCCGTCGGAAGGGCGTCTGAGGCGCATCGTACTTCTTGCGGTATCGGCTGCCGATGCGTTGCTTGTGAGTGAGTTTGACCGATGGGATAAAGAAGTTCTTTAGCGGATCCCAAGCGGTTCGATACAGGTCGTTGACCGCCTCTACCAGCTCGGGATGTTCCAAGCGCTCGTAGCCGAGCAGTTGGCGGACGTGAGTCCAGTTCTTTTGCTCCACATGGGCGTTGTCGTTCTTGTGATAGGCGCGCGAGCGAGTAAAGTCCACGGCCCGGGGACGGTCTACCAGATAACGACGCAGATGATGATTGATGAACTCGTGTCCGTTGTCCGAGTCAAAACCAAGCAAGGGGAACGGAAGACTCGCTTCCACCTCTTGGACCGCCTCGACGACCCCGTGTTGTCCGCAGTTCCATATCGCCCTTCCGCACGTCCAGCCGGTGTGGATATCCGTGAAGGTCAAACTCCAGAGGAAGTTTCCCGCCATGCTTCCTCCGCAATGCGGCACGGTGTCCACTTCCATCCATCCGGGACCCTCCACCTGCCAAGGTCCTGTCCGAACCGGTATTTGAGCACGCAAGATCGTCCCGGGTTTCGGCATGCGCCGACGCCACGATTCGGTTTGCACCCGGTATGGAGCCAGCAGGCGATCCACCGTCGCCGCGCTCATCGTCAACAACTGCTCGCGAAGCGCCGAGTCGAAAGAGCCTGTTCGTTCTTCGTAGTACGGCAACCATTCCGGAAGGGCCGCCACCAAGTGTTTGGACCCCAGTTGATCCGTCCGCTCCCAAAGCGCTTTGAGCAGCGGAACGACGTCTTCCCCGTACCTGCGCTTCCGTCCGGGCGGGTTCCTTCGTCTCCCGGCTTGGCCATTCATCAATTTGATCGCGTGCTTGCGGTCATGTCCGGTCAACTCGCAGAACTCGTCCAAGATCTGCTGTTTTCGCCCTCGACCTCCCTGGCGATACTTGGGTCGCCAGTGTTCCAACAACTCCTTTTTGGTCCGTTGACTCATCGTTTTCATGCCCCTTTCTTCGGTGTCATGTATTTTGAGTCAACGAATCCTTTTTCCTCCCCTCCTCCCGGCCCCCGCCGGTGTCACCTATTTTGAGGCAACGCGCGGGCCGCGCTGGCAAGGATGCGCGCGATTGCGCTTGATCCGATAGAGGGCTACACTCTGGTTCCCATGAATCAAAA
>JAKJGV010000192.1 GCA_022704185.1 Verrucomicrobiota bacterium | reverse complement strand
TCTGTGCAAGCCGCCCGGTATCCGCCGCCTGTTCGTTCTCATTTGCGCTCTCCTTGCCCGTCTCTCCCGGCATCCTATGGCGTGTTCGTAATCACAACGGAATCGGAGGCCGCTTCCGTTTGCACCTGCGCCCCCGGCCCATCCGACCCACCTCCCAAGACATTGACCCTTCCCTCGATCCGCACCCGCACGTCTTTGCCGGCAATTTGCAGCGATTCGGCGTATTGCCCTTCGCGAATCACAACCGTATCTCCCCCATCCGCCGCACCTAGCCCCGCCCGGATGGTCTGTTTCGGGCCATCGTTCCACATCGCCGTGGCGCATCGTCCGCTGAACGCATCGTTCCCGTGCTGCCCGTCCACGTAGATCACACGAAAGCCCACCGGCTGCTGCACCGGGTTGGCCGGCAACGCATTGGTCCCGGCGCCTTCCATGAGTTCTCCGCCTTCCGGACTCAACCCTTCCGGCGACTCGGAGGACGCAAGCTCACCCTCCATGCTTCCGGCCGCGAACGAGCCCGGAGCACTTATTCCGGCCACGAATCGCGCGCGGGCATCCGGTATACCGTCGCCGTTCCCGTCCAGGTCGCCGCGCGCGGCAAGGTAGTAGCGGCCAAACACTTCGTTCACTGCAGCCCGCCCTGGCGCGCCGTTATCCGCCCAGCGAACCGTCCCGTCCGCGCCGGGCACCAGTTGCGCTACCGCAATCTGCCAGCCGCTGGTCGTGCTCAGGCGCGCTGTCGGGTCCAGATCCTGCCAGTAAACCTCCAAAAGCTCTCCCGGCGTTCCCGCGCCCCGGATCGTCAGCACCACCCCCGTCCCGCCGACCACGTCCAGGCGCTCGATCACCGGCGGCTCGCTGTCCGCAGGAAACGCATCGGCATAGGGCCTCACTTCCACCCACGCCCTCGCCTCCGTTCCCGTCACGTTGAGCCAATATCCGGCTCCCGGCTGCAACGTGGACGGGCGGTTGGTGCCGGTGCGATCCAGAAGGTTGAGGTCCGACAGCGTCGTTTCCTCCGCGGGGATCGCGGTTGAATACGGATATCCCACCAGATTCAGTCCCGGCAGGAGGTTCTGTGTCCGGGTCTCGTCCAGCACCACCTCCCCGCACAGGAAGATCACGGACGACTCTTCGGAGGACTCCAGCCAGAAGCCGCGGCCCGGTTGTGCGGCCTCGGCCATGTTTTCGGAAATGTACTGCTGGCTCGCCGCATCCCACGTTACGACGACGTTGGTCCCTGAGTCGGCGAAGGCCTGGAAGGGCGCGGAAAGCAGTGTCGCTTCGTTGGAGCTGATGGGAATGCGGACGAAGCCGACCGGCCGCGAGACCATGTTCTGCGCTTCAACTGAAAGTAGCGGGATGGTCAGCAGAAGGACCAACACGAAAGCGCACCGGGCAAGGCTTCTTCTTTGTTCTGTGCTCTTCACGAAGCAGCCTCCGCTTCGTGGAGCAAGGACCCCGACTCGTTCAATGCACTTCTTCGCAGGGCAAGGACCCCGCTTCGCTCTTCGAGCTTCGCAGGGCAAGGAGAGA
>JAKJGV010000191.1 GCA_022704185.1 Verrucomicrobiota bacterium | reverse complement strand
AAAGGACCCCGATCAACAACACAAGGGGAAGATGCTTCATTCCTGCGCTCCCGATTCCATTTGTTTCCGTGCGTTTTTCAGAACGACCTTGGCTTTATCCATGATCCTGAATTTCTCGTCTTTCCCGCTCCACGCAAAACCGACGCCCGTGACCACCATGTTTTCCCGCTCGATGCGAACATCGGAATCCGACTCGGCCTGGGCCTGCTTCTGGTTGTACTTGCACTGGGGCGCCGTCACGGTCATGCCGACCTCGCCGTCCTGGAAAAAGTCAATCTTCAGGCCCATGATCTCGATCACGCCGTCCGGCAGGATCTTCGCGAACTCGCCGAACAACTGGGACTTCAGGTTGCCGTCATCATCGTATTCCGGCACGCGGAACTGCGTGACGGTCTGCGCCTGCGGAGCCTGCTGCCCCGAAACCGCGCCCGCCAGCACGAACACCGACAGTCCGACAGCCCCCGCGCACAAAAGGCTTCTTCGATTCATACCTCGCTCCTCCGATATCTGTTCACCAACGCCTTCCATGCGCCCTTCGCCTTAAGTATACCCTCAATGACCTCTCGCGCGGCACCTTTTCCTCCGCACGCCTTCGTCACCCATGCCGCGGCGGCGCGCACTTCCGGCACCGCGTTCGCCACCGCGACCGGCAGCCCCGCCGACCTCAACGCCGGCAGGTCGGGCAGATCGTCGCCGACATAACAGGCCTTCGCGGGCGCTACGCCCAGCTTCACCAGGATCGCATCCAGCGCCACGCCCTTGTCCCGCGATCCATCCACCAGCACATCCACCTTCAGTTCCGCCGCGCGACGCCGCACCGCGGCGCTTCGGCGGCCGGTCAGCAACGCCGTCTTCAGGCCCGCCAGGCGCGCCATCGCAAACCCCTGCCCGTCCTGGACATCGAAAATCTTCCACTCCCCGTCCGGGCTATGAATGATCTCACCGCCGGTCAGCACGCCGTCCACGTCGAAGACGATGGCCTCGATCCCGGCGGCGTGTTTCTTAACGGACGATTTCATCAATGCTCCCGAGTTGCCGCCAGAGGCCGCGCAGCGCGCGGAACGGGATCGCGTTTTCGCGGTCCGACAACGCCTTCGCCGGATCAAGATGGGTCTCCAGGAACACCCCGTCGCAGCCCGTCGCCACGGCCGCGCGGGCCAGGTGCGGAGCCCAGCGCCCGTCCCCACCCGTGTGATCGCCCGCGCCGCCCGGCGACTGCACGCTGTGCGTCGCGTCGAAGACCACGGGATACCCGAGTTCGCGCAGCACCAGCAGGCTTCGCATGTCCGCGACCAGGTTGTTGTAGCCGAAACTCGCGCCCCGCTCCGTGACGATGATCCGCCGGTTCCCCGTGCTCTCCACCTTCGCGATCACGTGGCGGACGTCCCACGGCGCGAGGAACTGCCCCTTCTTGATGTTCACCACTTTCCCGCTCTCGCCGAGCGCCAGCACCAAGTCCGTCTGCCGGCAGAGAAACGCGGGCAACTGGAGGACATCCGCGACCCTCGCCGCAAGCGGCACCTCCGTGTCGTGATGCACGTCCACGAGGATCGGGACTTTGTACCGGGCCTTGACCTCGGCGAGAATCTCCAGCCCCTGCACCAGCCCCGGACCGCGAAACGCCCTGTGCGAGGTCCGGTTGGCCTTGTCGTACGAGGCCTTGAAGATGAACGGGATT
>JAKJGV010000190.1 GCA_022704185.1 Verrucomicrobiota bacterium | reverse complement strand
CCCAAGACCTCGTCTGGACGGAAGGCATGCCCGAATGGAAACCGCTCGGGGCCGTGCCCGACCTCCGGTCCGGCGTCCCGGCCGCCCCGATGGCGAGCGCGGCACTGCCCGACGGACTGCTCGGCTGGATGAGTTTCGTCGCCATCATGAACATCATCGGCGGCATCTTCCTCGCCGTGAGCTGCTTCGGCATCCTGAACGGCGTCCTGCAGATCATCGCCGGCACCGCCCTGCTCGCCGCGAAAAACGCGCTGGCCGGCGTGAGCTTCGTGGACACGGGCCTCTCGCTGTTCTTCGTGAAACTCAAGACTTTCATGCAGATGACGGGGATCGTGTTCATCATCGGCCTTGTGGGCATGCTGATCTTCATGGTCCTCTGGTTCACCATGTTCGCCGCCGCCTTCGCGAGCCAGATGAACGCCCTGTAGCGGTTCCGGTCACACCATGTACACACACGAAACAACGGTTCGACTTCGAGACACGGACGCCGCGGGCGTCATCTTCTTCTCGCGGCAGTTCACGATGGCGCACGACGCATTCGAGCACTACCTCGATTCGGCGGAAATGGGGCTCGGGCAACTCTTCAGGCACGCGGATTACCGGATCCCCATCGTCCACGCGTCCGCGGACTACTCCGCCCCCATCCGCGTCGGCGACCGGCTGCGGATCGAGATCAGGTCCGAGCGCATCGGCAGCACCTCTTTCACGTTGACCTACCGCCTCGTGAACCAGCATGAAATCGAGGTCGGCCGCGTGCGCACGGTGCAGGTGGCCGTGGATCGCGATGCCTGGAAGAAACGCCCGATCCCCGCCGAGCTCCGCGCGGCACTGGAGAAACTGAAGTGACCGGGCCGGAGAGCAACGGATGACGGAATCGGTCCAGCCCGCGATTGAAGCCCGGAACCTGACGAAGATCTTTCGCGACTTCTGGCGCCGGCCCAAGGTTCGCGCCGTGCAGGACCTCTCCTTCACCGTGCAGCCGGGCGAAGTCTTCGGCTTGCTCGGGCCGAACGGCTCCGGCAAAAGCACGACGCTGAAACTGATCCTCGGCCTGCTGCACCCCACGAACGGCCATCTTCGCGTGCTCGGCCGATCGCCGCGCGACGTGAAGGCCAAGGCTCGAATCGGGTACCTGCCGGAGGAATCCTATCTCTATCCCTACCTCACCTCCGAGGAGACGCTCGATTTCTACGGCCGCCTGTGCGACCTCGGCTCGGGGGAGCGGCGCGACCGGATCGAGCAACTGCTCAACATGATCGGGCTCCGCCATACGCGAAGGAGACTTGTCGGCGAGTTCTCGAAAGGCATGTCGCGGCGCATCGGACTCGCGCAGGCATTGATCAACGACCCGGACCTGGTGATTCTCGACGAACCGACCTCCGGCCTGGATCCGATCGGCTGCCGGCAGGTGAAGGACCTCATTCTCACCCTCGCGCGGCGCGGAAAAACCGTCCTGCTCTCGTCGCACTTGCTCGCGGATGTGGAGGATGTCTGCGACCGCATCATGATCCTCTATAACGGCCGCACCCAGGCTGAAGGGCCGATCCGCGAGCTGCTGGAAGTGCGCAGCCGTTGCCGCGTCACGCTGCCGGAGCTTTCCGCCGTCGCGCTCAAGCAGGTGCTGGCCGGGCTGCGCGAACTCATCAGCGCCGAGCCCGACGTGGACCACCCCCGCCGCGATCTCGAGCAGTTCTTTCTCGACGTCGTGGAGAAAGCGCGCCGCGCC
>JAKJGV010000018.1 GCA_022704185.1 Verrucomicrobiota bacterium | reverse complement strand
GCTGG
The DNA here is from genome assembly GCA_022704185.1 of Verrucomicrobiota bacterium. Classification (GTDB taxonomy): domain Bacteria; phylum Verrucomicrobiota; class Kiritimatiellia; order CAIQIC01; family JAGNIJ01; genus JAKJGV01. Next base: position 25,673 of record JAKJGV010000018.1, on the reverse strand, counting down.
TGGCCAATTCGGCGAATTCGGGGCCGGTGTACCAGGAACGCGTGTATGTGCAACCGAGCTGTCCTCCTCCTCCGGTGTACCAGGAGCGGGTCTATGTGCCGGTGCCGTATCCGGAGCGCGTCGTGGTGCGCGAGCGGCCGAGGGGCCGTTACGAGTATCGCCGGCAGCCGGTGTGGGTGCCGGGCCGGTGGGTCCACGTGGAGGGTGGCCGGCGCGGGCATCATCGTCGCGAGGGCCGCGTGTGGGAGCCGGGCTATTACCGTTACGAGACGGTGCGCGTGTGGGTGGACGTCGCCTGCGATTCGGACTGGTAGGGCGAGACTTACGCTCCCCACCCCGCAAGGGGGTGGGGAGCGTGGCGTATTCACCGTTTCCAGAAGCCCGGCAGGAACATGACGAGGACAGTGTACAGTTCGAGACGGCCGAGGAGCATCAGGAATACCAACACGCCTTGGCCGGCCGGCGGGATGAAGGCATAGGTGTTGGCCGGACCGACAAGCCCGAGTCCGGGCCCGATGTTCCCGAGCGTGGCCGCGACTGATGAGATTGCCGTGATCGGGCTATTGGTGAAACAAGACATGACCAGTGAGCCCGTGATGAAGGTCATCATGAAGAGCATCACGAACGCCATGATGTTGGAGACCACTTCCGGTTCCAAGCTTGTCTGACCCAGTTTCACGGGGAGAACCGCTTGGGGCTGCATGAACAGCCGGGTTTCGCGGCGCATCTGCTTGAACACCGTCATGGCTCGCACGACCTTGATGCCGCCGCCGGTTGACCCCGCGCACCCGCCGACGAACATCAGCAGCAGAAGCAGCATGCGGGACAGCAGTGGCCACCGGTCGAAATCGGCGGTCGCGAACCCTGTCGTGGTCATGATGGAAGTGACTTGGAAGCAGGCCGCCCTGAGCGCGCTCCCGAAATCCGCGTAGACGCTTTTCCAGGTATTCACCGCGACGACGCCGGTCACGACGATCAGGACGCCGAGGTACGCGCGGAATTCAGGATCCTTGAAGTGAGTTCCCACCTTGCCCTGCAGCAGCCGGTAGTGCAGGGCAAAACTGCAGCCCGCGAGGAACATAAAGAGAATCACGACGGATTCAATATAGAGGCTGTTGTAGGCGGCGATGCTTTGGGAACGCGTGGAGAAACCTCCGGTCGCGATGGTGGCAAAGGAATGGCACGAGGCGTCGAACCACGACATCCCCCCGGCCCTGAGCAACAGGGTTTCGAGCACCACCAGCATGACATACACCGCCCAAAGCAGTTTTGCCGTGGCCGCGATGCGGGGAGTGAGGCGGTCTTTTGAGGGGCCCGGCATTTCCGCGCGGAACAGCTGCATGCCTCCGACGCCGAGGAACGGCAGGATTGCCACGCAAAGAACAAGCACGCCCATGCCCCCGAAGAAATGGGTGAGCGCGCGCCAGAACAGGATGCCGCGCGGCAGGTGTTCGGTTGAAGCCAGCACGCTTGCCCCTGTCGTGGTGAACCCCGACATCGTCTCGAACACGGCCGAAACCGGGTGAACAATCGTGCCGGAGAGGTAGAAGGGGAGCGCACCGAAGACGGACGCAATCACCCAGCCGAGGGTCACGATCGCAAAGCCGTCCCGGCGCGAGAGGTCCACCGGACCGCGCGTCAGAAGATACAGCACCAGGCCGAAGCACACCGTGATCATGCTGGATACGGCCAGCGCCTGCACGGCTTCGTGCGGGTCGCCCATGCGCATGGCGACGCCCCAGCACACGGTCATCGCGATGCCGATGACGGTCAGCAGGTGCGAGATCAATTGCATGACCGAACGAATGTTCACGAGGCTCTATTCTCCCAAGGAATGCGCAAAGATCAAGACGACAGGCGGCCCCCGTCTTTATCGCCGGAATATGCTCTCCAGTTTTCCGACCACCTGCGGGATCGCGAAGATGGCCAGGCGGTCGCCGGCCTGCACCACGAGATCGCCCGTGGGCACGAGTACTTCCTTGTTGCGGAGCACGCCGGCGAGCACGACCCCCAAAGGCATCTTGATATCCTTAACAGCTTTTCCGGCCCACTTGCTTTTCGGGGGCAGGACCATGTCGAGCAGCTCGCCGGGCAGATGGTGGAAAAGCGCGGCTTCCTTGACGTATTTGCCCCGGACGAAGTGCAGGATGGCGCTGACCATGGACAACGGCGGGCTGACGGCGCGGTCAAGCAGGCTGAGATCGTTGACGATCGGCACGTATTCCGGCTTGTTGATCTCGGCGAGCGTGAAATGGGCGCCCATCTTTTCCGCGAGCAGGCAGGCAATGATGTTGTTCTCGTCGTCGTGCATGGTCGCCACGAACGCCGCCTTCTGCACACCCGCGTTCTCGAGCGTTTTCCGGTCGAGCGCGTCGCCCTTGATCACGAGCGTCCGGTCCAGCCGCTCCGAGCATTCATGCGCCCGCTCCTCGCTCAGCTCGATCAGGACGGATTCCTTGTCGGTGCCTTCCAGGAGCTGCGCGAGCCGCAGGCCCAGGTCGCCGCCGCCCGCGATGACCACCTTGTCCGCCATCGCCCGCTCCGGCCAGGCCCATTCGAGGAAGCGCGAAACGTCCTCGCGGCGGCCGACGAAATAGGCGTCGTCGCCGACGAGGAACTCCGTATCGCCGCGCGGGACGATCAGGTCATCTCCCCGCACGATGCTGATGAAACGGATGAAACGCAGGATCTCCTGGTTGGGAAACGTCCGCAGCGGCGAACGCAGGAGCGGGCTGTCCATGTGAACCCGGATGCCCACGGCGAGCACATTCCCGTCGAGCAGGTCCACGGACTCGAGCGTGCCCGGCATGCGGAGGATGTTGAGGAGCTCGCTCGCGCATTCCTCCTTCTGGCTGACGACGAGGTCAATACCGACGCGCTGGAGATCGAGTTGTTTCGGCGGGGTCAGGAAGTCGCGGTTCGATACGCGCGCGACCTTGTGCGGCACGCCCGCGACATGCGCGATCACGCAGGCGAGAATGTTGGTTTCATCGCTGTCCGTGACCGCCACGACGAGGTCGGCCTTGGCGACTTCCGCCTTGTCGAGCACGACGGGGCTGGAGCCCTCGCCCTCGATGGTCAGGATATCGAGCTGGGACTGGACCTCCGCCAAAGCGTCGGGATTGCGGTCAATCAGCACGACGTCGCGCTTCTCCGCACACAGCTTGGTCGCAAGGTTTCGGCCCGCGTTGCCTGCGCCTATGATAAGTACTCTCATGATTTGTCGAACGGGTATCTATGCTATTGTCGTGTCCCAGAGTTACCTTGCACGACCCACGCGCTCTGGAGAGCGCGTCTACGGTGTAGAAGCGGTCTCCAGACCGCTTTTCTGTGACACACTATTTCAGGGACACGACACTATGCGGTCTTTCCCGCGGGTTACAAGGGAAAATGGAAAATCGGCTATTTGTTGCTGATTATTGGGGGTGCTTGGAGATTAAAAATTCGAGATTGGGTTCGCGGTGCGAAAAAAAACCGCTGGCGCATGCGGGCCGGGCTGTCATAATGCAATGGACATTGCCGGGGAGTGGCTGCATGACGACAAGGGCGCCGAGATTGCGAGCGGCGGCGTGGGCAGCGATTCTGTGCGTTGCGCTTCAGGCTTGCGCGTCGGAAACGGGTGAGGGCACTACGATGTCTGAAAAGATCACGCTTCCTCCGCCTGACTACCAGGTGAACTGCGATCTGAACAAGGCTTTGCTGGAACGGCGTTCCACGCGGGAATACCGGAAAGACGAGCTGACGAAGAAGGAACTCGGGCAGCTTCTCTGGGCAGCGCAGGGCGTGACCAGCGTCGGGGCCTATCGCACGGCGCCTTCCGCCGGCGCGTTGTATCCGCTGGAAACCCTGCTGGTGGTCGGTTCGTGCGAGGAGTTGAAGCCGGGCGTATACCGGTATGATCCGCGCGGACATGCGCTGACGAAGATCAAGGCGGGCGACATCCGAAGGGATCTTGCGGAGGCCTCGCTCGGCCAGACGTGGATGGCGGGCGGCGCGGCGATGATCGTTTTCACGGCTAACTATCCGCGGACCACGGACCGCTATGGCGAGCGCGGGCGCCGGTATGTCCACATGGAAGCCGGGCACGCGGGGCAGAACGTGTCGCTTGCCGCCGTGGCGCTGGATCTCGGCACCGTGGTCGTGGCCGCGTTCGACGATGCGCAGGTGGCCCGCGTCCTCGGATTGCCGGAAGGAGAAGCCCCGCTCTGCATCATGCCCGTCGGGCGAAAGCAATGACCTGTCGTATGAAGGCCGATGACCGGCCGATCAAGGAGTCCTGAGATGCCTCGTTCAAAATCGCGCCGCGGTGTGGTTTCGCGTCCGGCCGGAAAGCGTCCGGCTCAGACAGGCAGGAAGAAGACGCCTGCGAAGAAGACGCCCGCGGCCGTCGCCCCGGTTGTGGCCGGAAAGAAGGGCCTTAACGTCCTTTTCGTCGGTTCCGAATGCGCGACCTACGCCAAGTCGGGTGGGTTGGGTGATGTGGTGGCGGCGCTGCCGAAGGCGCTGCGGCGCATGGGGCATGACGCGCGGATCGTGATCCCTTTGTACCGGACGATTGACCGCCAGCGGCATGGCATTGTGTTCGATCGCTCCGCGTGCGTGCACATGGGCGGCGGCGAAGAACAGTGGGTGGGCGTGTACTCCGCGAAGCTGGATGGGGAAGTGCCGGTGTGGTTCGTGGATTGCGAGCGGTTCTTCGGGCGCGGCGGGATCTACGACGAGCCGAGCGGCGAGTATCCGGACAACGCCTTTCGTTTCGCGCTGCTCTCGAAGGCGGCGCTCCAGGTTTGCAAGGACACCGGGTTCGTTCCGGACGTGATGCACGCGCACGACTGGCCCACGGCGCTGGTGCCGGTCTTCCTCAAGACGTGGGATCGGATCCTGTCGCCGCTCTCCAACTCCGCCAGCGTGCTGACCATTCACAACATCGGCTACCAGGGCAAGTATCACGCGAGCGCGTTCCCGTACATCGGCGTAGGGTACGAGCATTTCACGCCGAACAAGTTCGAGGACTTCGGCGGCATCAACCTGCTGAAAGCGGGCGTCGCGTTCGCGGACATGCTGACCACGGTCTCGCCGACCCACCGCTCGGAGATCCTCACGCCCGACGGGGGCATGGGCCTGGCCCCATATCTCAACGCGCGGAGTGGCGATCTCGTCGGAATTCTCAACGGGGCCGATTACGAGCATTGGAACCCGGAAACGGATTCGTATATCGCCGCGCGATACTCCGCCGGCGACCTCGGGGGCAAGGCGAAGTGCAAGGCCGAGCTTCAGCGGCGGCTCGGGCTTGCGGTGGACCCGAAGATCCCCTTGTTCGGGATCGTCTCGCGTTTCGCGCACCAGAAGGGGTTCGGCCTGCTGATGGAGGCGCTGCCCCGCGCGCTGAATTCGATGGTCATGCAGGTGGCGGTGCTGGGCATGGGCGACCAGGGGACGGAGCATTTCTTCCATTGGCTCACCGCGGCCAACCCGGGCCGTGTCGGTTCGTACATCGGGTTCTCCGTGGAGCTGAGCCACGTGATCGAGGCGGGTTCCGATTTCTTCCTCATGCCGTCCCTGTACGAACCGTGCGGCCTGAACCAGATGTATTCCATGAAGTACGGCACGCTGCCGATCGTCAGGGCCGTGGGCGGGCTCGAGGACTCCGTGCGCAACTACAACGAATGGGACGGCAGCGGCACGGGCTTCAAGTTCCAGCAGCCGTCCGGCGCGGCGTTGTACGATACGATGGGCTGGGCGGTCTCCACGTGGTTCGATCGTCCGCAGCACATCCAGCGCCTGCGCGCGTCCGCGATGGCCGAGAACTTCTCCTGGGAGAAGGCCGCGCGCGAGTACCTCGCGGTGTACGAGAAGGCCATCGCAAACCGGAAGGCGGGGTAGGGGGGGATTAGAGATTGGAGATTCGGGATTGAGGCTCCGTGCACAAATCCCCAATCTCCAATCCCCTGTTCCTCAAAAACCTCGGCCGGTCGCGGCGCTTGCCTCCCGCGTGGTAATCCGACCACATCGCGTCGCCCACGACCTCCGCGTTCACCCCGGCCTCCTCGGTCAGATAAACGAAAAGCGACTCGGCGAGGTCCAGCAACGTGATCGCGTAATCCCTTCCGAAGCGGGCGTGCATCCAATCGCTGAGCGCCATGAACGCGTCGAAAGGAGACGGTCCGCGGCCGAGTATCAAGGGAAGCGTGCCGGGGAACCGGCCACGGTTGGCGACGAGATCCCAGAAACGGGCGAACTGGCGGATCCGCAGCATGGATGGGCGATTGATCAGCCGCGTCTCGAGAATTCCGTAGGGCGGCGCCGGGTCGTACACCATGCCCCATTCCGCGTCGTGCCGGACGATCGGCGCGCCGTGCAGGCGTTTCAGGATGCCGACCTGTATCCGGTGCGGTTCGAGACGGCAGAGGCGGTCGAACCCGTCGCGGAAGCTTTCGAGGGACTCGCCGGGCAGGCCGGCGATCAGGTCCACGTGCAGTTGGGCGTGCGTCTCATTGCGCAGAAAGCGGAGGTTCTCCTCGACCTGTCGCATGTCCTGGTTGCGCCGGATGCGCGCGGAGACATCGGGGTTGAGCGTCTGGACACCGATCTCGAGATTGAGGGTTCCCGGCGGGAATTGCCGGATGATTTCTTTCAACTCCGGGGGAAAGCGATCGGGCACCATTTCGAAATGGAGGAACAAGCCGGGGCGCAGGCGATCGAGAAAGAACTGCATGATCGGAAGGCATCGGTCCATCCGGAGGTTGAATGTCCGGTCCACGAACTTGAACGAGCGCACGCCGCGGGCCAGCAGTTCCTCGAACGCGGCAAGGATGCGGTCCATCGGGAAGAATCGAAGCGGCATATCGTGTGAGGAGATGCAATATTCGCAACGGTTCGGGCAGCCGCGCGAGCTTTCGACGTAGACCAGGCGGTGGGCGATGTCTTCGTCGGTGTAGAAGTCGTAGGGCAGGGCGATGCGCTCCAGCTCGACGGGCGCGCCGGGTACGAGCTTTGCGGCGGGCGGGTGGCCGTCCAGGATGTCCCGGCAGAGCTCCGCAAATGCGACATCGCCTTCTCCGGTCACGACGTAGTCCGCCAGGAGGCAAATCGCCTGTTGGTTTGTCTCGTAGCTGACCTCCGGTCCGCCGAGGACGACGACGAGGTCCGGCCGTTTCTGTTTGAGCAGCCGGACGATGGCCGTGCAGGGCTCGACGTTCCAGATGTAGATGCCGAGCGCGACGATTCGCGGCTGCGAGGCGAGCAGCGTGTCGGCGACCGCCGCGGGCGCGTGCTTGATGTCGAACTCGTGGAGGGCTGCGCGTTCCTGCAGGGGGCCGAGGTTGGCGAGCAGGTAACGCAGGCCGAACGCGCAGTGCGCGAAACGGGCATTCAGCGTCGCTAGAACGATATCCGGCATCGGACGGTATTGTGCCAGCACGCGCGCCGAAAGTCAGCCCGGCACAGGTCGGGATTCGGCTCGCGGGACGCTCGCCCTCCATGAATCCGCCAAAGGCATGGTGTTTGAATGGAGGGCGAGACTCTGTCGAGCCGCAGAAGCGGTTTCTCGGCAGTCACGGCGCAACGTCTGCCCGGATTCGGGACCTATGCCCGCTTTCCGCGCCGCTTCTCGAGTTCGGCCCGGATTTCGTACGCGCGTTTCTCCGTGATGCTGTACGCCATGATCAGCACGATGGCGATGGCCGAGGTGAGCAGGGGGATGCCCACGTCGAACGCGCGCAGCAGCAGGAGCGTTCGCTCGCTCTGGGCCGTGTCCAGCGCGACATCGAAGCCGGTAAGGTTGAGCAGGAACCCGGCGATGAGCATCGCCGCGGACATCCCGATCTTGACCATCCACCAGTAGATCGCCCCATACATGCCTTCCCGGCGCTCGCCGGTCTTCAGCTCGTCCAGGTCGCAGACGTCGGCGACCATCGCGCCGACGACGGTGAAGAGCGACCCGATCCCGCACGCGATGAACGGCGCGGAGGCCAGGAGGAGATAAGGCTTCTCGGTGTTATAGCAGAACCACTTGAGCACGAAACCGACCAGCGACAGCGAGATCATGATGAAGAACGTCTTGCGCTTGCCGATCTTGCTGGAGATCCATGCCGTCAACATGATGATGAAGAACGTGCAGACGGAACTGAGCGTTCCGAACCAGCCCATCAGGGTTCCGCCCAACTCGCGATTGCCGCCGAACACGTAATAGATCATGGCGTACGGAGTGAACGTGCTGCCGAGCATGTAGCCGTTGAAAACGAGGAACGTGGCGAAGCACAGCAGGATGAACGGGCCGGATTTCCAGGTGACGATGAAGCCGAGAAAGAACTTCTTCACGTTGTTCCAGAGCCCCTCGCGGTCTTTCGGGCCGCCGCTGAAACGTTCGCGCGTGAAGATCGCGGGAATCACGCCGAATACCGCGATGAAGATGCCTATCACAATCGCCAGCGTGCGCGCGCCCTGCACGGGGTTGTCGAAGAAGCGCTTCCATTCCGTGAACCGGTAGAACCACGGGGCGGCGAGCCACGCGAACTGCCCCAGGAAGTTGCTGAACCCCATGAGCCGCGTGCGCTCGTGGTAATCCGGCGTCAGTTCGTAGCCGAGCGCGATGAGGGGGGTGACGTAGATGGTGTACGCGACGAAGAAAAGGTTGGAGGTGATCATGAACAGCCAGAAGTAGAACCGCTGGCTGCGGCCGGGATACAACTGCCACATGATGATGAACATCAGGCCCGCGAGGATCGCGCCCACGAAGATGTAGGGCCTCCGTCGCCCGTAGCGCGAGCGCGTGTTGTCGGAGACATAGCCCATGACGGGATCGGTCAACGCGTCCACGAAACGCGGCACGGAGCCCAGGATGCCGACGAGCGCGGGGTTCATTCCGAGGCCGAGATTGAGAATGATGCCCATCGCGCCGACGGCGGCGGCCTGCACGTTGTTGGCGAGCATGCCGAGACCGTAGGCCAGTTTCTGGCCGAATCGAATGCGGTCCTCGGGTGCGGTGACGTGATGTTCCGGTGCGTTCATGTGCGATTCTTCCCTGTGAATTGAACCTCGATGTCGGGGCCGGCCTCATCACGGACGGCGAGCCGCGCACGGAAAATATGATTCTTGCGCGCGGAGTACAAGCAACTATCGCGGGATTTGCTGATTCCGGATCGGTTCGAAGAAACGCCCGCCCGGTTGCGTTGCATGCCCTGTTGCATAACGGGACACGGAAGAAAACGCGCGTTTTCCACAATTCATCCCAGCAGCCTGCGGGCCTCGTCCACGAGCGCGCCGATGGGCAGGTGGTTCGGACATGCGGCTTCGGCGGCGGCACGGGAGGCGGCGCCGAGTTGAAGCGCGGGCGCGATCCGCGCGAACTCCGCGCGCGCCAGCACGGGATCGCTGTAATGGCGGTAGTACATCAGGCAGCGCATGGCGTCGCTGATCGGCGCGCCGCGGGCCGCGGCGCCGCACAGGTTGGCGCAGCCCGTGCAGTAATCCGACGCGGTGTCCCGCGCGTATCGCTCGAGCGCCTCCATTTCGGCGGTGTCCAGCGTGGTGCGGTCCAGCGCGGCGGCGATGTTGGCGTTAAGGATGCGGGTGTTCGGCATCTGGGAGCAGATGCAGGCGATCTGCGGGTTCGCCCACACCGCCTTGAGCTTCGCCTGCTCGGGAGTGAAGCCCGTTTCGAGGAAGCGTCCGGCCAGCGCGCGCTCCTTCTCGCTGTCCGCCTTAACCGACCCGCCGCCCTGCGTCTTCATGGCCGTGAGCCCGATGCCCGCCTGCTCGCAGGCGTCCACCGCGCGCTTCATGCCGTCCTTGTGCATCAGGCGGAAGTTGTAGCTGAACATGATCCCGTCAATCCATCCAAGCCGTGCCGCGCCCTCGAGACAATCCTCCATGTGGCGGTGCGTGCTGAACCCGAAGAAGCGGATCTTGCCCTCCTTTTTGCGGTTGGAGACCCAGGCCTTCATATCCGGCGTGACGTCGTCAATGCTCCCGATCCCGTGGAGGAAATACAGGTCAATATAGTCGGTCTTCATTCGCTCCAGCGAACGCGTGAGCAACTGGGTCATTCCGGGAATGTCGCGCGCGCACGACTTCGTCACGAGAAACACGTCTTTGCGGGAGGCGGGGTTTTTCTCGAAGAACCGCCCGAAGCCCGGTTCGCTGCGTCCGCCTTCGTAGCAGTCGGCCGTATCCCAGTACGTCACGCCCCAATCGAGGCAGCGGCGCAATATCAGCTGGTTGTTCGGAATGTCGAACATGCCGCCGAGCGACAGGATGGGCACCTCCACGCCGGTCTTGCCGAACGGCCGCTTCGGGATTTTCGGCGCGAGCGTCTCCGCGGCCGCGGGCAGCAGCGAGCCGAATCCGGCGGCGGCGACGACCTTCAGGAAGTCCCGGCGCGGCATCGAATGATCGCTCGTCCTCATGGCTCGTTCCTTTCCTTATAACAGCAACTTGTGCTCCGGATTTCGCGTTTCGTTTTCGGCGGTGATCCGGATGGCCTTGACTCCCATGACCGGGCACTCGTGCTCGCAGACCCCGCAGCCGATGCAGTACCGCGGGTCCACCACCGGGCGTTGGAGCCGGACCAGCAGCTCGACGCGGGCGCCCGGGCGCAGCGGCGACGCGAAGGGGCGGTTCGAGTCGAGCGTGATCATCGAGTCCGTGTTGGCCACGATGCGGCGCGGCGAGTCGTCCGGATCGGAAAGCGGACGGCAGTAGTAGTCGCCGGTCGAAAAGGTTTGCGGCGCGAGCACGGGCGCGCCGAGATCGATCGTCAGCTCGTCCGCATGCGACACGGTATGCATCCCGTCGCGCACGGGGATGAACGTTTCCCGGACGAAGATCGCCTTCGGGCTGACCGGGCAATTCTCCTGGCAGACGATGCATGGGCGGTCCATCGCCCACGGCAGGCAGCGGCCGTGATCCACGAAGGCGGTCCCGAGGCGGATGGGCCCGGCATCGGCGAATCCGTTGCGGCCCAGTTTCTCGTCCAGCGTGATCGGGCGTATCGCGGCGGTCGGGCACACGTGGCCGCAGGCGACGCAGTTCAACTGGCAGCCGCTGGTGCCGATCCTGAAGTTGAGCGTGGGCGTCCAGACGCCCTCGGCGCCGCCCTCCAGCCCGGCGGGCTGGATCACGTTGGTGGGGCAGACGCGCATGCACTGGCCGCATTTCAGGCAGCGATTCAGGAAATCCGGCTCGGGCAGCGCGCCGGGCGGACGGATAAGCCGCGGGTTCCAGTTCGCGCCGAGCAGGCTGCCCAGCCGGAGCATCGGCACCGCCAGCGCGCCGGACGCGAGCGAGACGAGAAGTCCCCGCCGCGTGAGATCGAGCCCCGTGATTTCGCCACCGACGGACGCGGCGTTCCGGTAGGCGATGACCCCGTCGTCGCACGCCCGCAGGCAGTTCATGCACAGCACGCACTCGGCGGGCCGGATCTTCGTGGAGGGCTCGCACGCGCCCTCGCAGTGGCTCTCGCATTCCATGCACATCGAGCACTGCGGGCTTGTCTTCCCGATGCGCCAGAGCGACCAGCGCCCGAGGACGCCGTAGAGCGCTCCGAGCGGGCAGACGAACCGGCAGTAGAAGCGCGGGATCCAGACGTTGAGCGCAACCGCGAGGAGGAACAACCCGCCGATCAGTCCGGCGCCCGCGTACCCCCGCGGCACGAGAGAGGTGGCGAGCGTGGCGCGGTCCGCGAGCGGCAGCAGCGCGAGATTGACCGAGCGGTACATCAGCGCCATGGGATCGAGCAGCCCCGTCTGCAGCGAACCCGCGACCACGCGCGACAGGCCCGAGAAGCGCGTGCCGGTGGCGAATTCGACGACGAGGCCGCCCGCCGCGGCCGCGAGCAGGAAGGCCAGCAGCCCGTACTTGATCCGCTGGGCGTGCCGGTAGTCGTTCGCTTTCACTTTCTCGATGAGGGGCCGGCGCCCGTGGGACAGCCAGCCCACCAGTTGGTGCAACGTGCCGAAGGGGCAGATCCAGCCGCAAAAGAAGCGTCCGAACACGACCGTCAGCACGACCGCGCCGATCGCCCATAGAAACGTCGCCGGGATCGCGCGCGTTGCCAGGAACAGCCCGAGCGCGGCGAGGGGATCGGTGTAAATGAACCAGTTCACCGGCCAGCCGCGGAGCTGCCACCAGGCGGTCCCCAGCGTGGTGACGAAGCAGAACCACAAGAAGAGCGCGAGGAAGAACAGCTGGCTGATACGGCGCGAGTTGACAATCTTCATATCATTCTATCCGTTGGTGCTGATCCGTATCGGGTTGAGCAGCTCGAAGTTCGCCGTGCCGGCGCCCGCGACCACCGCCTTGGTGATGAACGGCAGGTCCGCGGCCTTGCGGCCGAGGAGCGTGGCGCCGAACGCGTCGGCGGCGACCGGGTCCGTGCCGACGATCATCGTGTGCGTCGGCTTCAGATCCGACAGCGAACCGCCCGTCGGCCCGTTCCGCATCATCGTTTCCGTTCCGTCCAGAACCACGAGCGTCGGCCTGATCATCATCGCGAGTTCGCAGATGATCTCGTGGATCTCCTGGTGGAAGATGTTCCGGCGGCCGCCGAGCAAGCCGTACCAGTTCTTGAGGGCCATGCTCGCGCCGCTGCGGTTGTGATCCTTGACCGGCGCGACGCCGATGAGCTTGGTGATGCCGTCGAAGGGCCGAGCGAGCACCGGCCAGTTGCGGATCAGCCGCCCGCCCGCGAGCGTCGCGGGCCGGAAGTCGGCTTCGCGCGGGATCACGACCTGCGCGCCGGCCTGCTCCGCGGCTCGGGCGATGCCGGTGAGATGAAAGCAGGCGGTCGCGTCGTTGATCGGATAGTCCGTCACCACCACGCGCGCCGCGCCGGCGTCGAGACACAGCCGCACGAGTTCCGAAACCAGGTCCGGGTGGGACGTCGCCGAGAGAGAAGGGGGCAGCGCGAAGGCCGCGTTGACCTTGAGAAGCACCCGGTCGCCCGGCTGGATGAAGGTCCCCATTCCGCCCATCGTGGCCAGAGCCGCGTTCAGCGTCCTCCGGCGGTTGGGTCCCGTGATGATGCTGAGCCGGCCCTCCGTGCCGGGCACCAGGAACGAGGGGAAGGAGAAGCCGGGCTCTTCCGCGCGGGCGGGTTGATGTTCATCCCTGTTTCGAATCCAGTGCGCCGCGTAGCCCGACACGGCAATGGTGGTTGCCGCTTTTGCCGCGCGAACCAGGAATTCGCGGCGGCTGATGCCGGATGGATTCTGTGCGGTGTCGTTCATCAGCGGTTCCGCGTGATGCGATGGTACAGTTCGGCGGCCATTCGCTCCGCCGCTTCGGGACTGTCGGCCTCGTGCACACCGGCCACGAACTGGCCGGCGCTGAACACGAGTTCATAGGTGCCGAAGAGATTGTACAGCAGGGCGCCGGGAACGCTGACGTTCGTTTCCTGGAACACCGCCCCGTTGTCTATGAGAAATTCCGAGTACGCCGCCGCGAGGGCGACGGCCTCGCCCGGCGTCGGGCGCCCGGTGAGAAAAGCCTGCACGGCCACCCCGTACGATTCATACGTCGCCGTGAAAAGGTAATCGAATTGCTCGAACCCGAAGCCGTCGGCGATCAGCAGCACCACGCTGTCCGGCACGAGTCCCTCCGGCGGGAACAGCGCCAGCTCCTCGATGCGTCCCGCGCGCTCCGTGGTATCCACGATGAAACGCCGCGCGCAGGTGTCCATCGCCGCAAGAACGGATTCGGACGGGCTCGAAGCGAGGATTTCTACATAGAAGCGGCCGTGCGCGAAGAACAAGGCGTTCGGAGTGGAATACGAGAAGTCCGTGAGATCGCTTGCCACCGCGTCCTCGCGGCGCTGGGAGCTGTAGACCGCGAACGCTTGGAGCGGGGTGTTCATGTCATACACAAACAGCTCGAACCATTCGCCGGGGCTGGCGCGGCTCGCGAAACGGATCGTTTGCAGGCTTAGAAAGCCCGCCGGCAGGTAGAGCTCCGCGCGCCCGTTGATCTTCTCGTACAGGTTTTCAGGCGTGAAGTGTTCCGGCGGAGACATCACCGCGTACCCGTCGGGCTGGAGGTGGCCCAGGCCCGCATCGTCCGCCTCCGCGGCGACGGAGGGCTGTTTCGCCGCAGACACTCCGGCTTCGTCCCATGCCGTGACTGCCGGGGACAGGGCCGATTGCTGTTGATGGAACCACATTCCGAGCGCGATCAGCGCGAGCAGGACCAGCAGGCTCATCAACCTTTCCGCGATGCTTGCAGACCTTGCTTTGGGGTTCATCGGTGCCGCGCCGGAAATGCCGTCCCGTTTTTTCGCGGGCACTATCGCCGATTCGCGCGCCCAACTCAATCCCCGATACGACACAAATTGAACCGGATCGGCCCGCACGCTTTCAGTTAGACCATTTGACTTATCGGGAAAATCGGGTTTAGTGAGAGGACCATGATCCGAAGGTTGACTGGATGGATTGCAGGAGCAGCGGTACTCGCAGGTTCCGTTTTCGGCGTTCACGCGGAAGGGGTGAGGACCCAGAGCGCCATCGTGGAGCCAGTGGCGGATGTCCGCGCGTTCGCTCCGGGGATTCCGTTCCGTGTCGGAGTGCGGATTCGTCTTGACCCCGGCTGGCACACGTACTGGATCAACCCCGGGGAGGCGGGAATGGCCACCTCCGTCAAGTGGGTGCTGCCGGACGGATTCACGGCCGGGCCGCTCCAGTGGCCGTTTCCGCGGCGATTCGTTTCGGACGGGATCGTGGGATTCGGATACGAGGGCGAGGTCGTTCTTTTCGCGGAAATCATGCCGCCGCGGGATTGGCCCGGCGGCCAGCCGGCCGAGTTGAAGGCCGAGGTGGACCTGCTTCTGTGCAAGGAGATCTGCGTGCCGGGATCCGCCGCGCTCACATGGTCTTTGAGGGCCGCCACGGAAGCCGAAAGCGACCCCGAAGGACGAATTGCCTTGGACCGGGCCGCCGCGGAAGTGCCGCGCAAGGCCGGGGAAGGGTCGGTATCGGCCTCTTTCCGGGATGGAAAGATCGTGTTGCGCGTTGAACAGGCCGCCGGCTTCGGCGTTTCGCCGCCGCCGGTTTTCTTCCCCGAGGCGCGGAACCTGCTCGCGGTGGACAAAGATCCGGAATGGTTTGAACGGGAAGGTGCCCTCGAGGGTCGATTCACCCTCTCTCATCTCGCGAGGGGCACGCCGCTGCGCCTGAAAGGCGTGCTGGTTCCCGGCGACGGCTCGCCGGGCGCCGTGCAGGTGGATGTGAGGCTTGCGCGGTGAATCTCAGTTTGCGGTTGCACGGTGTGGATGAAACAAAGAGAAAGGAGCACACGATGAAGAAGGCGATATGGATGCTGGTTGTGGCGGGGCTGATCGCCGGGTTGACGGGGTCGGCGGTCGCGCAGGTGAAGACCGGGGACGAGGCCCCTGTGTTCGATGCCGTGGATATTGCAGGTTCCTTGATCGGGCTCTCCGAGTTCAAGGGCCGCTATGTCGTGTTGGAGTGGATCAACTACGATTGCCCGTTCGTCAAGAAGCACTACGACAGCGGCAACATGCAGGAGTTGCAGAAGGAGTTCACCGGGAAGGATGTGGTCTGGCTGGCGATCTGCTCTTCGGCGCCGGACAAGCAGGGGTTCTACGAGGCGAGCGAGCACAAGAGGATCCTCGGCGAGAAGGGTTTCGCGGGAACGACGCTGTTGCTCGATCCCGAAGGCATCGTCGGGAAGCAGTACGCGGCCAAGACCACCCCGCACATGTTCGTGATCGATCCGGAAGGGAAAGTGATCTACCAGGGCGCGATAGATGACAACTCCTCCGCCAACAAGGATGACGCGAAGACCGCGAAGAACTACGTCCGCGCCGCGCTCGAATCGGCGATGGCGGGTCAGCCCGTGGAAGCGCCTGCGACCGCCCCATACGGCTGTTCTGTGAAGTACTGAGCCCGGCGGTGCGTGGGTGGCCTGAACTTTTCGCTCCCCACGGGGTGAACCCGTGGGGACGCGTTTGCATCCGATATACCGCTCCCCACCCCCTTGCGGGGTGGGGGCGGAAAGTGGACCAGCCGCAACCCTCCTGCAAATAGTTCTTGCACTTTTCGCTATGAATAGTACTGTCACGCTGCCTGCAGAGTGAGTGAAAGTGAGATGGTAGATTGTCAGTCCCTCCATAGTGAAGGTGGCGATCCGAGATCCGCACGAGGCGGAAACAGTCACCCAAGCCTCCTGTCAGAGCAGAAAGAGAGAAATGCAAATGGGTAGGAAGTTATATGTCGGCAATCTGGCGTACCAGACGACCGAGGGAGACCTCAAGGCGTTGTTCTCCCAAGCCGGTACCGTGACGAGCTGCGACCTGATCCTGGATCGGTTCACCAGCAAGTCCCGCGGGTTCGCGTTTGTCGAGATGGGCACGGACGAGGAGGCCAAGAAGGCCATCGCCGAGTTCAATGGCAAGGATATGGACGGCCGCGCATTGACCGTCAACGAAGCCAAGCCCCGCGAAGAGCGTGGCGGTGGCGGCGGTGGCGGCGGACGCGGCGGACATGGCGGCGGGCACGGTGGTGGCCGTCGCGAGTTCTCCGGCAACCGGTACTAATCGGGTGCCGTCTGCAAGCCCTGCATGCGCCTCATGGTGCGGCAGGCTATAACAATAAATAAGGGCGCCCCGGATCGTATGATCCGGGGCGTTTTTTCAAAGTCATCCCGTGAGAGTCGCCACGTACAACGTCAATTCGATCCGCCTGCGCCTCGACTCGGTTCTCGCCTGGATGGCGCGGCACAAGCCGGACATCGTCTGCGTGCAGGAGACGAAGGTGCAGGACGCGGATTTCCCGGAAGCGCCGATCCGGCAGGCCGGCTATCACGTGGCCTTCCGCGGGCAGAAGGCCTATAACGGCGTGGCCATCCTCTCCACGACTCCACCCGAGGACGTTCGCACCGGACTCGACGACGGCGGCCCGGCGGACGAGACGCGGCTGATCCGCGCGCGGTTCGGCGAAGTCACCGTGGTGAACACCTACGTCCCGCAGGGGCGCGAGGTGGATCACGAGATGTTCCAGTACAAGCTCCAGTGGTTGCGCCGCCTTCGCGAGTACATGGACCGGCATTTCTCCACGCGCGATCCCGTGATCTGGGCGGGCGACCTGAATGTCGCGATCCAGCCGATGGATGTCTACAACCCGGAAGATCGCGCCCGCCATGTGTGCTACCACGCCGACGCGCGCTCCGCGCTGCAGTACTGCCTGGACTGGGGTTTCAAGGACGTCTTTCGCGCGTTTCATCCCGAGGCCGGCCATTACACGTTCTTCGACTACCGGACCGCGGACGCGATGGATCGCGGCTGGGGGTGGCGCATTGACTACATCCTCGCGAGTCCGCCGCTGACAGCCCGCGCCCGCGACGCATTCATTGATGTCGAGCCGCGCAGACTGCCCAAGGCCTCCGATCACACGTACCTGGTCGCGGATTTCCAATGATTGGAAAAAAACCTCGCGCTTTTTCCAATGATTGGAAAAATGGGGCGTGGATGTCGCGCGAAGGAAGGGACTCGTGAACATGAAGAAGCTGCACGCATTGATCTGGTGTGTCGGAATGCTGTCCGCGTCCGCCGCCGTCTCGATGTCGCCGGACGTCCCGGCCGTGTCCGCGGGCATCAACGAGTTCACGTTCGATTTGTTCCGGGCTGTTGCGGCGGATGCCCCGGGCAATCTGTTCTGTTCGCCCTTCAGCGTTTCGACCGCGTTGGCGATGACCTACGGCGGCGCCCGCGGGGAAACCGCCCGCCAGATGGCGACGGCCCTGCATTTCACCCTCGAACCGGAGTTTCTGCACCCGGCGTTCGGCGAGCTCGCGCGCTTGGTCGCCGATCTGAACCAGTCGGATTCGCAGGAGCTCGCAGTGGCCAACCGGCTGTGGATACGCAAGGACTTTGAACTGCTTTCGTCCTACACCGCGCTCGTGCAGAAACATTACGGGGCGGGCCTTGCGCCGGCGGACTTTGCGGCCGATGCCGAGGGCGCGCGGCAGGAGATCAACGCCTGGGTGGAGAAGCAGACGCGGGATCGGATCAAGGATCTTGTCGCTCCGGGTATGCTGACTCCCGAAACCCGGCTGGTCCTGGTGAATGCCATCTACTTCCTGGGATTCTGGTCGGAAGCCTTCGATCCCAGATGGACCCAGCCGCAACCGTTCCATCGTTCAGAGAAGGATTCCGCCGATGTCCCGATGATGCTTCGCATAGGGGAGTACACCTGCCTCGACGAGGCGAAGTTCCAACTGCTGGTGCTCCCGTACAAGGGGGAAGATCTTTCGATGGTGGTGCTGCTTCCGAGGCCGGGAGAAGACGTGCGCGCCATGGAAAGCACGTTGACCGCGGAAGCGGTCGCTCGTTGGACGCGGCTCGCGCGCAAACAAAAAGTGAACGTTTGGCTCCCGCGTTTCCGCATCGAGTCCGGCTTCAACCTCGCGGAAACGCTCGGGGCGATGGGGATGCCCGAAGCCTTCGCCGGAGCGGCGGATTTCTCCGGGATGACGGGGGGGAAGGACTTGATGATAGGCCCGGTGATCCACAAGGCGTTTGTGGAAGTCAACGAAAAGGGGACGGAGGCGGCGGCCGCGACGGCGGTGGTGATGAAGCCGGCGTCGGCGATGCCGACCGACCGGCCGCTGGAATTTCGCGCCGACCGGCCATTCGTATTTCTGATTCGCGACAACCGCACGGGCACGATCCTTTTCATCGGACGGTTGGCCGATCCGGTTGCGAAATGAGCAGTGCGCGGGCAGGGAGAGTTAAATGAGCAGAGCGAAAGTGGATTTGCCGGAACAGATGCCGTTTTCAACGGAGCTGACGGTCCGGGTGGGCGACATCAACTACGGCCAGCATCTCGGCAACGACAGCGTGCTGGGCTTCGCGCATGAGGCGCGTGTCCGCTTTCTGCGCGGATACGGCTTTTCGGAGCGGGATGCGGGCGGATCGGCGCTGATCATGCACGACGCGGTCGTGGTGTACAAATCGCAGGCGTTGATGGGCGACGTGCTTGTCGCGGAAGTCGGGGTGGGGGGAATCGGTCCCTGCGGATTCGACCTTTACTGCCGCCTGTCGAACAGGAAAACCCGCGCTGAAGTTGCGCGCGTGAAAACCGGCATGGCGTTTTTCGATTTCGCGTCCGGGCGCGTTTGCCGGACTCCGGAAGCGTTCCGCAAGGCGGTGTTGGGATGAGACACGCAAGAGCGGTGGCATGGGAAGGGCAGTTGAAGCAGGTCTTCGACCGGATTGACCATGCGTTGGAGGACAAATACGGGCATCTCTACCCCCTGCACCCGTCGCGGCCCGATCGCGGGGACACCTCCAACCCCGAGAGCGATGGCCTGTTCAACGTCGGCGCTTCGTTTACCGCCGGATACGGGTCGGAGCACGGTCCGGGTTACGTAGTGGAAGTCGTTATCTCGACGCTGCAACGCGTTCCTCGCGATGTGGAGGAACGCATCGACGAGGAAGTCGTGACCCTCCTGCGCGAGGAGCTGACGAAGCAGTTTCCCGGCCGCACGTTGCACGTCTCACGCGATGGACAGGTCTACAAGATTCACGGGGATTTGAGTTTGGGGGAGCTCTAGGAATGGAGTGATGGAGTGGTGGAGTGTTGGTCTCAAGGCACAAGCGTCAAGGGTCACTTTCTCGCCCGGCAAGTTTCCAATTCCAACTTTCTAGTTTCCACTCTACAGCAAATGCATCAGCTCCGTCAGATGCCCGATCACGGCATCAGGCTCGACGTGGTGATCCTCGCGGTCGAACATCTCGAGTGTCTTCCATTGAGTGATCAGGATCGCCTGCAATCCAGCGCCCTTCGCGCCTTGGATGTCTCCGAGCCAGTTGTCGCCGACCAGCACAGCCTGTGAAGCTTTCACCCTCAGCGCGTTCAGGATGGTGAGGTAGGGGGCGGGGTGTGGTTTCACGACTCCGAGGTCGCCCGACACGACAACGGCGTCGAAATATTGCGCGAGATCCGTGCGCTCGAGACTGGCTCGAATCGCGTCGCCGTCCGGATAATTGGACAACAACCCGAGCTTGTACCTTCGCCCGAGCCGTTCGAGCACTTGAGCGACATACGGATCGGCCTGTACCACGCGGACGAACACCTCGTAGCGCGTGCGCAGAACGTCCGCGATCTGCTCGCCGGTGGGCTCCACGCCGAACAGGTCGCGCACCAGGTTTGCGGTGATTTCGACGAGGTTGTTCTCTCGAAACTCGGGGGTGCGGTAGGGTGCCATCCGGTCGTTGTCGCGGATCTCCTTCAGCCGTGCGGCGTCGGGCGTGCCGAAGTGGCGGGCCAGGGCACCGGCGAGCGCGGTATCGCAGGCGGTCACCTGCGCGTGCGAGAACTCGATCAGCGTGTTCCCGTAATCGAATATGACCGCTTTAAGATGTCTGGTGTCCAGCGCCATGAACAAACCTGCCTTCCGCAGAGAGACGGACGCGCAAAGGTAACGCAGGAATGGCGAATGCGCAACTGTGGGGAGAGGAAGAGAGGTGTCAGGTGTCGGGTTTCAGGTGTCAGGGAGGATGACATCCGAAACCTGAACACTGAAACCTGATACCTTCTAAACATTGTCTTCGAGCGCTTCGTGAAGAAGTCTTTGTTGACAGCAATACAGGAATACAGCTATATTGCTAAATATGAAAGCGACCATGGATATTCCGGATGACTTGTACCGCAGGGTAAAGGCGAAGAGCGCGATGCGGGGACAGGCCGTTCGCGAGGTTGTGGTGGGTCTTTTCCAGGGATGGCTTGCGGAAGAGGGTGTGGAAGTAGATGAGGGCGACCGCCGGACCGCGGCGAAGACTCCCGCGTGGTTCGGTATCGCGCGCAAGTATGCCGGGCGCGCCAAGCAACACGATATGGACGCGGTTCGAAGCAGCATCGCCACGGGGCGCGAACGTGAAGAGCCTTCGAAGCCTGGCAAGAAGCGGGGTGGTTCGTGAGCACCGGACTGGACACATCTGTCGTCCTGCGCTTGCTGGTCGGGGAGCCGGAAGTTCAGGCACGGCGCGCGCTTGCAGAAGTTGAGATGTTGATGCGGTGCGGTTCAGCATTGCTGGTTTCGGATCTGGTGGTCTCTGAAGTCTACTATGCGCTCCAATATCACTACCGAGTCCCGAAAGCCGAGGCGCTCTTCCTGCTGAAACACTTCTTCAGCGCAAGCGGTATCAAGGCTTCCGGCGGAGCAATGGCCGTGCTCGCCACCCCCAATCTGGCCACCGCCAAGCCCGATTTTGTGGATCGGCTGATACATGCGGACTATGCCCTTTCAACGCGCGAGGTGCTGACGTTCGAAAAAGCCGCAGGCCGCCTGCAGGGGATGCGGGTGCTGGACGCTTTGTAGGTGTCCCTCCTTCGCTTGCAGTTTTCGGCTACGGCGCCCAGATCCACCACACGAACAGGCTGGCGGCGACCACGGCGGCAACCGTGAATGGAACGCCGACCGCCATGAACTCGCGGAACGAGACGACGTAACCCTGCTTCTTGAGGATGCCGACGGTTACCACGTTCGCCGAAGCGCCGATCGGGGTGATGTTGCCGCCCAGGCACGAGCCGATCAGCAAGGCGAACATGAGCAGGGGTACCGGAACGCCGAGGCTGTTGGATACCTGCTGGACCACGGGGATCATCGCCAGCAGGAACGGCACGTTGTCCACGAACGCCGAGACCAGCACCGAGACCAGTGTGATCACGATGAAAGCGTACGGAAGATTGTCTCCGACGTGATGGCCGATCCACGTCCCGAGCCGTTCAAGCCATCCGGAATCGCTGAGGCCGCCGACCAGCACGAAAACGCCGATCAGGAAGAACGTGGTGTCCCAGTCGAGCGTCTTGACCAGATCTCTTGTCGCGGTCCATCGCGGGCCAAACCGGAACCACACGAGACTGACGGCCGCGAGCAGCATGGTGAACGTTCCGGCGAACCATCGGAACTCGGGGTCCACCGAGGACGCGGAGGCCAGGCCGATGACGAGCGTGATCAGGAAGAAGCTGGGCACCCAACTGCGGGGCTTTTCCTCGAGGATCATCCCGGTTGTACCCCGGTGGGCGCGCAGCAGCCACATGACGGTGATGAGGGCGGCGATACCGCCCGCCTGCACGGCGAAGAAGATGCCCGGCTTGCCCTGGTACACGAAGAAGTCGTTGAAATTCATCTTCATGTAGCCTGCGAGGATCATGCTTGGCGGATCGCCGATCAACGTGGCCGTTCCCTGCAGATTGGCGCTCACTGCGACGCAAATCAGGAGCCGCACGGGCGAGATCTCAAGCTTCTTGGCCAGGCTCAGCGCGACGGGCGCGATCAGCAGGACGACCGCGACATTCTCGACAAAAACGGAAAGGAAGCCGGACAGCGCACAGACGGCGATCATCGCGGCGCGCACGGTCTTCGTGCGCGCGACGAAATGCTCCGCCATGACGGCCGGCATGCGCGAGAGCATGAACAGCTCCGCAAGGATGAGCGTTCCGAAGAAGAGCGCGATCACATTCCATTGCACCGTTTCGACCAACGCTTCCCGCCACGTGAGCGGGCCTGCCAGAACGAGCAGTATGGCGCCGACGCAAGCCGTCAGCGCCCGTCTCTGCGGCAGGACCACGAACAACACGTAACTCAACGCGAATATGACGAGCGGCACATAAGAGGGTGTCATGATGCTCATCATGCTTCGCGGGATGAACGATCGTCAATGCAAACCGGTCGGTGGGGTTGCGCCGACAGTGGCTGCGCGACTACCACCGCGAACCGGATCGTTGCTCGAAAATGAAGCCGAACGCTTCGATGTCATCAGCGTACATCTGCCGGACGTGCTCCCGCAACGCGGCGTCGTAGAAATGCGAATAGTGTTTTGTGCGGCGGGACTTCAGTATATGGGGGAGTTCGCGGGGTGGAAGCCCTGTGCGCTCGGTGATGCGGCGGAATTCGGTCTGCAGGTTGTCAAGACAGACCACGGAATCCACCGCCAACTTCCCATTGATGGAAAGGGCTTCTTTCTGCCGGGTGAGATCTCGCCCGCACCAACTGAAGTACAATCGTTTGTTGAACGACGCAGGATTGTTCAGATACTCGGCAAAGCTTGGACGTCGCGCCAACCACCGCCACCTGCGGCCGAAGGGATGCCCCCATTCACGGCCCCAGGGGAGTCCGGGTGGAATCCAGCCGAGCAGGCCGGACGCGCCCCAGAGGTAATAGGCGACGAGCAGGTCCCACGTATTCCGCACGACGGCGAACTTGAAGTAGGAATCGAAAACGTGTTCCCCGTAGCGTTGCCGGGCTTCTTCCGCCGTCAAGTGCTGTTCGGGACGGAGTTCGGGGCTGTTCCAGCTTTTGCCGGTGAGAGCCACTTCGATGCTGGTGCCTCCACACTTGGGCAGGTGGATGAAGATGATGCGATGCTCGTGACAAATCATAAGGCAGTCTACTCATAGGTGTTTGGGGTCCGCAGGGTCAAGCCGGAAGACCGTGGAGCCGCGAATGGCGTGAGCCATGCGGACCCGTTCCATCTGTTTCCGTTGAGAGTTCGGCGCAGATGGTTTATCGTGTGGCGCGAACGGAGGCTGATCATGGCCGAACGATCCCTTGTGGAACTGCTCGAGGAGTTGATTGCGATACCGAGTGTCAACCCGGACACGACCAACGACCGTTCCTGTTCGGGAGAGTTGAGGATTGGCGAGTACGTGGCCGCCTATCTTGAGGCCCGCGGGTTCTGCATCGAATGGCAGGACCGGGAAACAGGCCGGCCGAATGTCATTGCCTCATTTGGCCCCGAGTCGGCCGCCGCACGCACGCTTCTCCTCGAAGCGCACCTGGATACCGTCGGCGTGGACGGCATGTCGCGGCCTCCCTTTAAATCGGTTGTGGAGAACACCCGGCTCTATGGGCGCGGCGCGTGCGACGACAAGGGGCCGATGGCGGCGGCGCTTCACGCCCTGCGTCCACCTGTGCTGGACGCCCTCGTGTCGCGCGGGATCCGCGTGGTTTTCGTGGGCGCCATGGGAGAGGAGAAGGGCAATATCGGGGCGGAGCGTCTTGTGGAGCGAGGATTCAAGGCCGATATGGCGTTGATTCTTGAGCCGACCGATCTGGCCATCGTCCACGCGCACAAGGGTGCGTTGTGGTTCGAAGTGGAGGTGCGGGGGCGGGCGGGACACGGGTCCGACCCGGCGCGCGGCGTGAGTGCGATTGCCGCCATGACCGAAATCATCCGCTTCCTTGGCAGCGAGACCGATGAGGCTGCGGCGCGAACCTCGAATCCTGTGCTCGGAAAGCCCACGCTCAACATCGGGTCCATCCACGGGGGTGCGAGCGTCAACATCGTGCCGGATCGCTGCGTGATCGAGGTGGACCGTCGCCTGCTCCCCGAAGAAGACGGCTCTCTCCTGATTGAACAGACTCAGGCCAAACTGGATCAGATGAAGAGGGTGGGGCAGACAACCGGACACGAGATTCGGATCATTAAGATGGGCATGCCTTTTCACACGGCTTCGGATTCAGCGCTTGTTGCCGGGTTGTCGGCTGCCTGCACCGCTTGCGGCTTGCGGCCGAAAACGGAGGGCGCGGCATGGTACAGCGATGCCGGCGCGCTTTCGAAGGTGTGTCCCGAGATCGTGGTGTTCGGACCGGGCAGCATCAGGCAGGCGCACACCGTGGATGAGTACATTGAACTCGAGGAATTGGAGCGCGGCAGCAAGATTCTCGAACTTTTCCTCGGAAAGATCTGACGCTCGATCCTTTATATGGACGAAAGCATGATTTGGGCTTTGCCAATGCAATACATTTCGGGTAATCGAGCTTGCGGTTGTCGAACGCAGGGGGTGTTTCGCTGATGCGCCGAGTATGGGTCACAATGTTCTGGTTGGTTGCCCTGGCTGTGTTCGTTTTCCTGGGCGCCATGAATCTCTACTGGGGCGAGTTGAACCAGGACGAGGGGTGGTATCTGTACGCCGCGCGCCAGGTGCATCGGGGCGTTCTTCCTTACCGCGATTTCGCGTTCACGCAGGGGCCGTTGCTTCCCATCGTTTACTCCCGGGTGCAGGAATTGGTGGACCGCCATGGTGTGGCTGGCGGCAGGGCGGTCACCATGGTCTTCGGATTGATGGCGGCTCTTGTGACGTCGTGGGTGGCTGCGCGCGCGGCGCGGCGTGAAGTTCGCGCGGTGGCCGGGGTGTTGGCGTTCATCATTCTCTCGTGCAACGTGTACCAGAGTTACTTCACGACTGTTGTGAAGACTTATTCCCTGGCGTCGTTGCTTCTCATGCTGGGCTTCCTCGCGTTGAGTTTCGTGCGGAGCCGGGGCGGGGTGTCCGCTGCTTTTCTGTCCGGATTGTTCTTCGCGCTCGCCGCCGGAGCGCGTTTGTCTGCCGGTGCGGTTCTCCCGGTGGCGGGCTTCTACCTGCTGATATCGCGGAAGAAACTCGGCGACAGCCGGTGGGTTGTGTTCGGGTTGGGCGGGATGCTGGGGCTTGCCGGGTGGGCCCTGCCGTTTGCGCTCTTGGCGCCGGACGGTTTTCGTTTTGCCATGTTCGAGTATCATTCAGCCCGCGCCGCAGGGTCATTGCTGAACGTGCTTCTCTACAAGGCCGGCTTCATATCGCGCTGGGTGCAGTCGTTCTTTGTGCCGGCAGTCCTGACAGTCGCATTCCTCCTATATAGATGTCTGGTGGCGGGTGCGACGGATGCGAACGAGGAAA
>JAKJGV010000189.1 GCA_022704185.1 Verrucomicrobiota bacterium | reverse complement strand
CCTTTGTCAACCAGAACCATCGCGAGTCCTCCTGTTGCACCACGTACGGTATGCCGTCGCGCGGCGCGATACCTCAGGCGTTGCCCCCCGCCTGCTGAGACAGCCACCATCCGGCAAGTTCGCCGGGTCCGGTAAGCCATGCATCTGTGTCTGAGCCGTAATCGAGTATGCGCAGGTAGAGATCGCCCCAGGCGCCGTTCATGTTCTGCGGATGCCAGAGAACCGTCAGCACGCCGCTGCATTCTGCCACCGCGTCCAGAAGGCGCCGGATAACCGTCCACGCGTCCGCGGGGTCGAGCCGCATGTACAACTGAAGCGTGGTATCCATCACCGCGAGGGGAACTTCCAGAATCGGAATGAAACGATCAGCGTTACGGTCGAACGGGGTATAGGGGTGGCACATCCCGTTTCGAAAGCCCACACAGTCCGCATACCCGAACGTCGTATCGTAACGGAAACCTGCCTCCGTCAGTAACCGCCACGTCCCGGGAACATCGAAGCGCAGATAATGCGCGCGGAACCCGGTCACCGGCGTTCCGAGTTCCGCCTCAAGGCGGGCTTTTTCCCGCCTCAGTGCCGTCGGATCGCAATATGCCTCGTGCCCGCCGTGCAGCCCCGCTTCCCACCCTCGTGCGACGAGAGTCCGAAGCTGCGCGCCAATCTCTTGAACCCGGAAGTAAAAGTCTTTTTCGCCTTCCTCCAGCGCGAGGGAGTAGAACGCGCTCTTCGCGCCGCGTTCTTTTTCGATGTCGGCGATGCGCTCCAGATTCCATCCCGGATCACCTCGCTTGAGCGACCGGGAAAGGAGCAGTTCAGCAGAACGCGCACCTGCGCGCCTTGCACGGCTCAGGAGACCGGCTCCGCCGCTGCGGTACCGATTCAAATGGAGTGCGTCAATATCGTGGGAGAGGCAGATTGCGTAGCGTCTGCCGGCGGGAAAAGCGGGAAATGCGCCAGTTTCAAAAAGAAAACGCGAGACGACGGGATCAAACGGCGCCCGCTGTTGCGACGCGAAAAACCGAAATCTTCCCAGTCCGTCGAGGAAAATCGGCTCGTATTCCTCCCGGCGGGTGTACAGATCCCAAAGGTACCCGTTCGCTCGCAGAACGGCAGACACAGCCTCATCCATCGCTGCTCTCTGGCGCCGAAGGATTCACCTTTGCAACCCGCTCCCAGTATTCGCGGGCCTGATCGAAGCTGTCTTTCATGATCGTGGTCTTGCCGATCTCATCAATGAGAGCGCGGGCTTCCTTCGCACGCTCTTCCGGCACCACGCCAAGGGCAAGCAACATCAACGCGTGGTGCACGAGGCCTGTCTCGAACAGCGCCCTGTTTACGTCACCAACCGCGGCGGAACCGCGCGTCGCGTCCAGAAAGATCTCGTACAGGCGCGCCGTCGCTCCCGTCAGCGCGAACTCCGCCTTTGTCGCGTGGTACATGCGCCACCTCGCCTTCTGATCTTCCGACGGCACGGTGTCCCCGGCCGGCATCAATCGGGGTGCCGGGTGGTCTCCGCCGGACCCTTCTGCCGCGCGTTATTCCCACTCCATGGTGGCCGGAGGCTTGTGGGTGATATCGTAAAACACCGCGTCCACCACGGGAAGCGCCGCAAGCCGCGAAACCAGCCACCGCAACGAACTCTCCGGAAGAATCGCGAAGCTCGCCGTCATCACGTCGGTGGATTCAAGCGGCCGTAGCACCACCGATTCGCCTTCTTCGCGCTCGCCGAGGGGAATAAGGATGGTG
>JAKJGV010000188.1 GCA_022704185.1 Verrucomicrobiota bacterium | reverse complement strand
ATCTGTCTTTCGTCTTCCTCCGTTGCGTTGAATAGTTTCAAGTTCGAACCGATCAAGCGGTGAAAATCGAGCATGTCCGCGACATCGCCCGAAAAAGCCGCGTCTTCCGCCCGTTTTGCTTGGGAAATGAATCGTTCCAAAAGTTCGAACCGACTGCCCTTCCGCTGTTCCAGCTTGGCGACTTTCTCGGCCAGCCGGTTCTTGTCGAGAAGCATCTTCTCCTTGCGGGCGGTGTACTCGTCCCGGCTGACGTGTCCGTCAAGGAACACGTCAAGAAGCCGGTCAAGTCGGGTTTGCGTCTCAACAAGTTTCACTTTCTGCCCGGCAAGAATCGCGTCGGCGTTCTGCGCCTCGCCCTGCTTCAACTCGGCAACCCGGCCTTGCCACTTGTCGAGCCAGTCGCCAAGCCCGGCTTTGCCGGTCTCGGTGGAAAGCTGGCCGATCAATATTTCCTCGCGGGTGTACTTCAGCGAACACGAGCCTTTCCGCTTCGTGCAGCGGTAGTAATTATGGCCCTTTTGAAGTTCGGCGGTGATCGACGCGCCGCATTGCCCGCAGACGAAATACCCGCGTAATGGAAAGGCCGGTTTCTGTTTCTTCCGGTATGGCCCGCGTGACCGCCGGGCAAGGACATCTTGCACGCGGTCAAACAGGTCGCGTGAAATCAGCGGCGGGTGTGACCCGTCGTAGAGTTCGCCCTTGAACCGGAATTGGCCGATGTAGAAGGGATTGGCGAGAAGTTTGGGGAACCAACTCAAGGCGATGGGGTTCCCAAAGCACGTTTGCAAGCCCCAGCCGGTGACAAGCTCCTGCAACTGGCACACGGTGTATTTGCCCGTTGCGTAGGCTTCGAACATCCGCCGGACAATCGGTGCCGTCGCCTCGTCAATGATGATGGTCCGCAACTTCGGTTCGTTCAGGTAGCCGACCGGGGCCTTGTCGGGATACTCGCCCCGGCGCAACTTCTGACGGATGCCGCGTTGAATGTTCTCGGTCAGATTGTCCACGTAGTATTTCGACTGCCCAAAGGCAATGTTCAGCATGAACTTGCCTTGCGGCGTGTTTTCAAACCAGAACGTCGGGAACTTCAACGCTTTCAGTTTCCCGGTGTCCACGGCGTAGATGATCCGCCCGCCGTCAACCGAGTTGCGGGCCAGCCGGTCGGGATGCCAGGAAAGAATGCCGTCCACCTTCCCGCGCTCAACGTCGGCCATCATCTCGTTGAAAATCGGTCTGCCGGGTTTCTTGGCAGTCATCGCTTCGACGAATTCGCGGGCAATGCTCAGGGCTTCTTTCTTGGCGAATTCCCGCAACTCGGTAAGTTGCGCCTCAATGGATAGCATTTGCCGGTCGTCTTCGTCCGTGGATTTCCGGGCATAAAGGAACACGTTCATTTCCCGCCCCCTTTCTTGGCCTTCTCGCTCAATGCCTTGGCCTCGCGGACTACCTTCGCGAATGTTTTGAAGTCGGGTGGATTGAGAGGTTTCAAAAGCAAGTGCTCGTCGTCGCAGACGATGAACATCTTTGAGCCTGCCGTGAGCTTCAGCAGGTCGCAGAACTTCCGGGGGATTGTGAACTGCCCTTTGACCGTAACGCTGGCGATGTCAATTTGCATGATGCACCTCTGACGCGCAAGGTATCCTTGCGACGGGGCGGGAGTCAATGTCTTTATTGAAGGGGGCGGCAAATAGTGCGCCGCTCCCGCGCGCGTGTGAGGAACGAACGCCAAGCGCGGGATGTGGCGCACCTTGCCGCCGGGGTGGTCAATCGAAGCCGCTTTGCGGCTGAGTCCTTATC
>JAKJGV010000187.1 GCA_022704185.1 Verrucomicrobiota bacterium | reverse complement strand
CCGCCGCGGTGTTCTCCCCATAGTGCCGGTAATACTCGAACCCGAAGACGCGCCTGAGCTTGTATTCAACCGTATCGAGGCGCGGGTCCTGGGCGGCCGGTTCGTTGGACGCAAGAATCAGGGTCGCGCGCAACGACGCCGGACGATCGGACGCGAAGGACCGCGCGGACGGCATGACCGCAAGCGCCGCGCCGAGCAAGAGCACGCTGAGCATTCTGTCACGTACCGGCATGAGGCAGCTCCTTGTGATTGGCCTCCACGACCCAGATGATTACAAGCCCTGACTCGATATCCTCGTACACCATCGGCGAGGCTCCCGGCAAGCCGGTTTCCACCCACTCGACGCGCCCCCCTTCCGGGGCCGCAGCCAATTCGGGAGCCGCCGGCTTCCTCAGCGTCACCACTCCGAAGACGGCCAGCAAAACCAGGGCGGCCGTGGCATACGCCCAGCGCAGGCCCACCCCAACCCACCACCGCGACTCCGGCGCCCCCGCGTCCGGCTGCTGCGTCCGGATCGCTCTGCGCACGTCCGCCCAGGCCGCCTCGGGCGTCGCGCCCGGCGGAATCTCCCGCACCTGAAATTGCTCCCGCAGCGCAGCCCATCGCTCACGCACATCCCGGCACGCCGGACACGCCGCCAAGTGCGAATCCAGTTTGTTCTTGCGCGACGGAGAAAGCTCTCCATCCATCTCGCGGCTCAACCATTCCTGCGCTTTGAGGCATTTCATAGCAGTTCCCTCAACCGTTCCTGCATCCTCCGGCGCGCGTAGAAGATCCGGGACATGACCGTCCCTTTCCTGCACTTCATGACGTCGGCGATCTGTTCGTAGGACAGCCCGTCCACTTCGCGCAACGTGATCGCGAGGCGATGCTCCGGCGACAACTCCGCGAGCGTCTCTTCAAAAACCTTCATCAGCTCCGCGCGCTCCGCCTCGCGGTCCGGCCGCGGCGCCTGGCTCGCCGCCCGCTCCACGCGGGCGTCCACCGGCCATTCGCCGCCCGCAGGCAGCTCCTCTTCGCGGCGCCGCGCCCGGCGCCGCAGGTAATCGAGGCCCGTGTTGGACGCGACACGATAGACCCACGTGAAGAACCCGGCGTCCTCCTTGAACGAGGAGAGCTTCTGCCACGCCTTGATCCAGGTCTGCTGCGCGATTTCGTGCGCGTCATCCGCGCGGCCCGACAACCCGTAGGCGAGGCTGTACACGCGTTGATGGTACGTCTTCACCAGTTCCCCAAAGGCGTCCTCGTCGCCGCCCCGCGCTTTCTGCACGAGCCGGCGGATGCGGACTTGTTCGGACGCGTCTTCACTCACTGGATTAGACGTGTGCGTCATGGCCCTATTCATCGCGCCGCGGGAATCGCCGGGCAGGTCAGATGTCCGGCACGATCTGCATGTCAATGTCGTCGCCGCCGCCCCGCTCGTCCACCCCGTCGGGCCCGTACGAACGAATCCACATCCGGCGGTTGATGGGATCCACCTGGATGTCCATGGGGCGACCCCATCCGTCAATGTAGTTGCCGTGCTCGTCCACGTCGCCCTGTTTCACGAGCCGGCCGAACCGGTATTCCGGCTGGCGCAGCAGCATGAACACGATGCGGTCCGGGTTCTGCAAGTCCTTGTTGCCGGCCGCAAGAATGGAGACGATTTCCGACGGAGAACCCTCCGGCAGGCGCTGGTACCTCGCCCAGTACTGGCGGATCGCGAGATCGAGCCCCTTCATCTGGATCCGCGTCATGAGGATCCCCTCCGGCGCGGGCAGGCTGACCTCGGGACGAATCAGGAACATGCCGGCGAGAACGAGAAGGATCAGGCTTACGGCGATCAGCAACGCGAGGACGACGAACCGAGGTTTGCCCGGAGCGATCGGAC
>JAKJGV010000186.1 GCA_022704185.1 Verrucomicrobiota bacterium | reverse complement strand
ACCGATCTCGAATCCCTTCGTCGCGGGCAACGACAGCATCGCCTGCGCCAGCTTCGCCTCAAGCTTGTCAAAAACCGGCTCGCCCCACCCTGCGGGCACGCCGCGACACACGCACGTAACGACGCCTCCGACAGAGTCCTTAGCGTCACGCGCGGCGGCAATCGCAGCAGCCATCTTCTCCGCCGCGGCCTGGTCAGGACATCTCACGGCGTTTTGATCCACATCGCCTCTTGTCAACGTCTCGGCCGACAGCACATTGGAGTCCACCGGGCCCACGGAGCTGACCCAAGCCACGATTTCCACTCCGTGTTTCTCCCGCAGCAGTTTCTCCGCTATGGCCCCGGCTGCCACCCGCCCCACCGTTTCACGCGCACTGGACCGTCCCCCTCCACTCGAAGCACGGACACCATACTTCGCCTGGTAGGTGAAATCGGCGTGAGACGGGCGCGGTATGTTCTGCATCGCACTGTAATCGCCGGGTCGCTGGTCGCGATTGGCAACCAGGAGGGCGATCGGCGTGCCCAGCGTCAATCCGTCCTCCGTGCCGGAGAGGATGGTTACCCGGTCGCCTTCGTCGCGAGGCGTCGAAAGCGCGCTCTGCCCCGGCCTGCGGCGATCCAGCTGACGCTGGATATCCGCCTCCGTCAAGGCAACGCGCGGCGGACAACCGTCCACCACCGCGCCCACGCCCTTGCAGTGCGACTCTCCAAAAGTGGTGACCCTGAACAGAACTCCAAATGTACTCGACATGGCGGAATCTCCGTATGCCCCTATACTACCTCCCGGCTCGCACGCATGAAAGCGAGTTTTTGCGCGCTCCCGCGAGCGCCTCTTCCTGATCAGGCTCGCGCGATTCCGGAACGCATGGCACACTCGTGAGCCGATGAAAGTGTCGCGTAAATCGTGGTGGCTGGTTGCTGTCCAGCTCATGGCATTGGCCGTTCTCGCCCTTACGGGTCCCGTCTTCCCGGAGCAGACACTCCCGCGCCTCTTTCTGCTCGCCGGGTTGCTGCTCGGCCTCTGGGCGCTCATCACCATTCGGCTCCGCAACCTTCGAATCGTGCCGGAACCGGCACAAGACGCGCGGATCACAACCTCCGGACCCTACCGCCGGATCAGGCACCCCATGTATGCGAGCGTCCTTCTCGTTGCCCTTGGCTGGCTAATCGCGGAGTTTTCTTTCGTGCGCCTGGGCACGTGGATCGTGCTGTTCGCGGACCTGTTGTTGAAGCTGCACCACGAGGAGAGCATCCTCGAGGCGGCAATCCCGGGCTACGCGGCATACAAGGCGCGTTCGTACCGGCTGGTGCCGGGTCTTTTCTAACCCGCATACCTCGCACGCGTACTCCGGCGGGACAGGTTCATGTGGTGAACGCGACTTCCACGTCCGCGGGTTTTCCCTCGCAAGCGGGCAATACTTCGGATTCAAGTTGGCGCCCGCAGCACGTGATCTCCGGAGTTTTATCCGCGCTGCGAAAGAAACCGCAGGGTTTGTGGATGTTGATTCGGTACTCCCCCGAAGGAACCCGGAGCGACAGCATCGCATCCGTCCACTCCAGCGGCAGAAGCGGACTCACCACCACGCGCCCCTCCCGGAACGAAACCCCCAGCATGTTCAGGTAGCACAGCCACATCCACGGCGCCGTGCCGCTCAACAGAGGACCCACATGTTCGCCCGTGGCCGGATTCACGTACTGTGTGCAGAAGCGCGGATTCCCACCCAGCACATACGGATCCGTCATGGCCACGAACGGCGCTGTGACGCGCAACGTTTCCCATGCGCGCCGGAAGAGGCGCTCGGCCAGTTCACGACATTTGACCCGCCGCGCAGCCTCCAGCATCGCCATCACCGCCATCATCGCCGCGTGCTTGAAAACCCCTCCGTTTTCGCGGTCGCCGTACGCG
>JAKJGV010000185.1 GCA_022704185.1 Verrucomicrobiota bacterium | reverse complement strand
GTCCAATGTTTCGCACGAGTTGAAGACACCGCTCACCACCATCCGGATGTATGCCGAGCTGCTGGCCGACGGGCGCGTGCGGGAAGAGGAGAAGAGGTCGGACTACCTGCGCGTGATCATCGAGCAGGCGCAGCGGTTGGCGCGGCTGGTGAACAACGTGCTGGATTTCAGCCGCATCGAACAGAACCGGAAGAAGTACGACATCGAACCGCTGGACGCGCGCGAGGCGCTGGTTCGCATCCTGGAAACGCAGCAGCCGCGGTTCGACGAGGCGGGGATTCGTCTATCCGTGACCGGCCCGGCGGAGGGCTTTTCCGCGGCGCTGGACCGCGACGCGTTCGAGCAGGCGGTGTTGAATCTCGCGGACAACGCGATCAAGTATGCCGCCGAAGGGAAGGAGCTGCAGGTGGAGCTGGCGTCGGGCGCGCAGGGCCGGGAAATCCGGTTCCTCGACCGCGGGCCCGGCGTGCCCGCGTCGCATCGAGGGCGGCTTTTCCAGAACTTCCATCGCGTGGACGATTCGCTGACGTCGCGCCAGCCGGGCACGGGGCTGGGCCTGAGCATCGCGCGAAGGATGATGAGGGACATGGGCGGCGACATCGCGTTCGAGCCGCGGCCCGGCGGCGGCTCGTGTTTCGTTCTGCGCCTGCCCGAAGGGAGGATGTCGTGAGCCGGAAAGTCATCCTGGTGGCCGAGGACGACGCGAACATTCTCCGCGGACTCGTGGACACGTTCGAGAGCGAGGGATACGAGGTGCGGCCCGCGCGGAACGGGACCGAGGCGCTGGAGCTGTTCGCGCGCGGCGGGATCAGTCTCGTGGTGCTGGACATCATGATGCCCGGCAAGAGCGGTTATGACGTGTGCCGCGAAATCCGGAAGAAGGACGAGGTCACGCCGATCATCATGCTGACGGCGAAGGGCGAGGAGATAGACAAGGTGGTCGGGCTGGAACTCGGGGCGGACGATTACGTCACGAAGCCGTTCGGTGTGCGGGAGCTCCTCGCGCGCGTGACGGCGGTGCTGCGGCGTTCGCGGCGCCCCGCCGCGGAAACGTCCGGAGAGGACAAGGACGCGGTTTTCCGTTTCGGCGCGGCGGAAGTGGACCGCAGGCGGTTCGTGTCGCGGCTCGGAAAGCGCGAGCACCCTTTGAGCGCGAGGGAGCTGAAGCTGATTGACCACTTCCGCGGGCATCCGGGCGAAGTGCTGAGTCGGGACGACCTCTTGAACGCCGCGTGGGGCGTGGACTATCTCGGCACGACGCGCACGCTCGACCAGCACATCGCGCAGCTGCGGAAGAAAGTGGAGCCGGATCCGGCGGAGCCGAAGGCCATCCTCACCGTGCATGGGATTGGGTACCGGTATTCGGGATCGTAATCGGCTCGCGGGACGCTCGCCCTCCAAGCCTCTGTCGAGCCGCGCCCGGGGATTACTTGAGCGAGCCGGGCATCCGTTCCCCGCGGACGAGGTCATCCCACGTTTCGCGCGCGCGGACGAGGGCGTGTTTCCGGCCGGACACCATGACCTCCGCGGCGCGGCCGCGGCTGTTGTAGTTCGACGCCATGGTGAAGCTGTAGGCCCCGGCGCTCAGAACCGCGAGCAGGTCGCCTTCTCCGACTCTCGGGAGTCGGCGCTCCAGCGCGAGGAAATCGCCCGATTCACAGATCGGCCCCACCACGTCCGCCAGGAACGTGCCGCGCGTTTTTCTCTCCGCGATCACCTCGTGGTGTGCCTGGTAGAGCGGCGGGCGGATCAGGTCGCTCATGCCGGCATCCACAATCACAAAACTCTTCGCCGGACCTTGCTTCACATATTGCACGCGGGTCACGAGTAGCCCGGCGTTGCCAACCAGGAAACGCCCGGGTTCCAGGACCACGTCCAATTCCAGCGATTGCAGGAGCGGGCGGACGACGCGCGCAAAGGCCTTCGGATCCAGCGCCCGTTGGTCCTTGCGATAGGAAATGCCCATGCCGCC
>JAKJGV010000184.1 GCA_022704185.1 Verrucomicrobiota bacterium | reverse complement strand
AGCCCCTTCGACGACGCGTTCAACATAGAGCTCGCCAACGGGTACTATGGCTACCTGCCCACGCCCCGGCAACATGAACTCGGCGGCTACGAGACCTGGCGCGCGCGGTCGAGCTACCTCGAGCCCAACGCGTCCGAGATCATCACCGCCGCGATCATGGACCTGTTCAAGCAGCTGCATCCAGGAACCGCGAGCGAGTAGCGGCACCGCAGGACCCTGCTCGCGAAGTTCCACCCGACAGCGGAACGGGAGCCGTTCGGCTCGCCCGGAAACGGTGAAGCTCCGGGGCATGTCCAGGCTGAGCGGCGCAGGCGACTCGCCTGCATTCGTGTCTTCTGGTGGACGTGGTGGACGGCCCCTGCGCGATATTGCTGTAGTCAACGCCGCGGACGCAGCCGCCGGATATCAGAATCCTCGTGCGGGTCGTGCCCCCCGCTGGCGGGTTCGAACGGGGACACGTTGTCGCGCCGGGGCGGCGCTTGGAACAGGTCCCCGTTCTTGTCCGGCATCCTCAAACTCTACGATCTGTACCCTCTGTGGCCAATCTCTTCCCGAACCAGACGGGGACCTGTTTTGAACGCCGGGATTTCGCATGGTTTTTCGTGGGGGCATGCTGTTGAAAAGCGCCCATAATTGTGATAAAGTTCACGATTAGACGGTGGATTCAGTCTTACCCGCATTTCCTCGTCTTGGCTGTTGCCGTATAAGTCACTGATTGCCCAATGGTTCCGTCAGCGAAGCTGTCGCAACGGTGGAGGCCCGTAAGCATGAGCGATGATTACAAGAGAGTCGTCAAGGAAATTGTCGCGGAGTTCGGCAACGACAGGAAGCGCCTGATGGACATTGCGCGCGCCGTCCACGCGAAGACGGGCCACATCTCGGAAGACATTGTGGGCGCGATTGCGGACGCGCTGGGGTGTCACCGGGTGGAAGTGCGCGACATGACGTCGTTCTACGCGTTTTTCTCGCGGGAGCCGAAGGGCGCGACGACGATCCGTCTCTGCAACGCCGTGGTCGAGCGCATGAAGGGCATGGACGCGGTCGCGAACGCGTTTGAGAAAACGCTTGGCATCCGGTTCGGCGAAACCACGCCCGACGGGTTGATCAGCCTGGAGTACACGCCGTGCATCGGCATGTCGGACCAGGCGCCCGCGGCGCTTGTGAACGGCAAGGTGCTGACCAACATCCGGCCCGAAGACGTGAAATTGATCGTTGAGGCGGTTCGTTCGGGAAAATTGCACGACGGCGGGGCGCTGAGCGTGAAGTCGGTCGAATCGAACCTGCGGCAGGCGGGCCCGGTTATTTTTGCGCCGTTCGAGCGGGGCGCGGGCATTCGCAAGGCCCTGAGCATGAGCCCCGAGGACGTCATCAACGAAATGAACAAGGCGCGTGTGCGCGGGCGCGGCGGCGCAGGCTTCCCGCTGGCCATGAAATGGAGTTTCTGCCGCAAGGCCGAGGGCGAGGCGCACTACGTTATCTGTAACGGCGACGAAGGCGAGCCCGGCACGTTCAAGGATCGCGTGATCCTGACGGAATGCCCGGACCTGATGTTCGAAGGCATGACGATCGCCGGGTATGCCGTCGGCGCGAAGCAGGGGTTTTTCTACCTTCGCGGCGAATACGAATACCTGCTGCCCCACCTGGAACAGGTGCTGGCGAAGCGCCGCCGCATGGGACTTCTGGGCGAGAACGTGTGCGGCGCGGAAGGGTTTGATTTTGACATCCGCATTCAGATGGGCGCCGGCGCCTACATCTGCGGCGAGGAATCGGCGCTGATCGAGTCGCTGGAAGGGAAACGCGGCGCGCCGCGCGACAGACCCCCGTTCCCGGTGCAGAAAGGCTACCTCGATCGGCCCAGCAGCGTGAACAACGTGGAGACCCTCTGCTGCGCCGCGCGCATCATGGAACGCGGCGCGGAGTGGTTCTCTTCGATGGGCACCAAGGATTCGACGGGCACCAAGCTGCTAAGCATCTCCGGCGATTGCGCTGCGCCCGGCGTGTACGAAGTGGCGTATGGCATCACCGTGGAGAAGGTGCTCGAGATGGTCGGCGCGACGGATGCGCAGGCCGTTCAGATCGGCG
>JAKJGV010000183.1 GCA_022704185.1 Verrucomicrobiota bacterium | reverse complement strand
CAAGGTGCTGGACGCGGCCGCGGCCCGGTTCGGATTCAAACTCAATTACACCAACTACGATTTCGGCGGCGACCGTTACATCAAGACGGGCGAAGTGCTGCCGGATTCAGCCGCCGATGAGATGAGGAAGTTCGACGCGATCTACCTCGGCGCGATCGGGCATCCCGATGTCAAGCCGGGCATCCTCGAGAAGGGGATCCTTCTGCGCCTGCGCTTCGAGTTGGACCAGTACATCAACCTGCGGCCGGTGAAGCTCTTCCCCGGCGTCGCGTGCCCGCTGAAGGACAAGGGGCCTGCGGACATTGACTATGTCGTGGTCCGCGAGAACACCGGCGATGCCTACACGGGCACGGGCGGGTTCACGATGAAGGGCACGCCGCATGAAGTGGCCGTGCAGTCCGCGGTGTACAGCCGTTTCCAGGTGGACCGCTGCCTGAAGTACGCGTTCGAGTACACGAAGCGGCGCAATAAGAAGAACACCCTTGCGCTGTGCGGCAAGACCAACGTGTTGACCTATATCTACGACCTGTGGGAGCGCGCGTTCCACGAGATGGGCCAGAAGGACTATCCGGGCATCAAGCGCGATTACTACCACGTGGACGCGACGTGCATGTGGATGGTTAAAAATCCGGAATGGTTCGACGTGATCGTCACGGGCAACATGTTCGGCGACATCATCACCGACCTCGGCGCGATCACGCAGGGCGGAATGGGCATCGCGGCGGGCGGCAACATCAACCCGGAAGGGGTGAGCATGTTCGAGCCCATCGGCGGGTCCGCGCCGAAGTACACCGGCAAGAATGTCATCAATCCGCTGGCCGCCGTGTGCGCGGGCGGGATGATGCTCGACACGCTCGGTCTGCATGACGCGGCGGCGGCGATCGAGGCCGCGGTCATGTTCGTGACCGCGAACAAGTTGAAGAGCCTGGCGGCAGGCCGGATGGGGTATTCCACGTCGGAAGTGGGCGACCTCGTGGCGTCGCAAGTGGCGGCCGGTTGAGGGAATCGCCATCGGAGATGAAGTCATGAAGAAGTACAACGTGTGCGTGGTGGGCATTGGGGCGGTCGGGACCGAGATGGTGAAGCTGCTCAAGCGGCGCAACTTCCCGATGAAGAGCCTGACGGTGCTTGCCCGGAGCGAGCGGCCCGAGCAGATTGACGGCGATACGTACCAGGTGAAAGCGACCACGCCCGAGGCGTTCGCGGGCATGGATTTCGCTTTCTTCGCGGGGACGGAGGGCTCCAAGGGGGCCTCGAAGACCTTCGGAACGGAAGCCGTCAAGCGGGGTTGCGTGGTGATAGACAACGGCGACGATTTCCGCATGGATCCGGCGGTGCCGCTGGTGATTCCCGAGATCAACGCCGATGCGTTGCGCGGGCACAAGGGGTTCATCTCGAACCCGAACTGCAGCACGGCGATCGCGCTCATGCCGCTCGCGCCGCTTCATCGCGTGGCGAAGATCAAACGGATCGTTTGCTGCACCTACCAGGCCGTGTCCGGCACGGGTGCGGCCGCCGTGCGGGAACTGGAGAACCAGGTTCGCGCGTGGGCGGAAGGGAAGCCGCTGCAGCACGAGGTGTATCCGTGCCAGATCGCGTTCAACGTGATCGCGCAGATCGGCAGTCCGAAGGACGACGAGCCGGGCTATACGAGCGAGGAAGTGAAGCTTCGCCGCGAGACGCACAAGATCCTGGGCGATTCCTCGATCCGCGTGGCCTCGACGTGCGTGCGGGTGCCGGTCGTGAACGGGCACAGCGAGGCGCTGCATGTCGAATTCGAAAAAGCCATCACGGCGGACGAGGCGAGAAAGATTCTGTCGAAGGCACCCGGCGTGAAGCTGGCGGACGACATGAGCAAGTCCGTTTTCCCGACGCCGATCGCCTGTTCGGGCGAGTACGACGTCCTCGTCGGGCGCATCCGCAATGACCCCAGCGTCGAGCATGGATTGGCCCTGTTTGCTGCAGGCGACAACCTGTGGAAGGGCGCGGCCCTGAATGCCATCCAGATCGCCGAGAAGATGATCGAGATGGGCCTGCGCTGACTGCGTAGCGAGTGAAACACACCTGTAGCCGCAGTATGTCTTGAAATGGGCCCCCTGCGGGCAAGC
>JAKJGV010000182.1:402-2110 GCA_022704185.1 Verrucomicrobiota bacterium | reverse complement strand
TGCGCGATGTGCAAGTGCACCGTGCTCGAAGGCGGCGGCACGATCCTCCCGACCGAGACAGGGCATATCTCGCGCCAGGAAGCCAAGCAGGGCTTGCGTCTCGCCTGCCAGCTCAAGGTCAAACAGGACCTGAAAATCCGGATCCCGCCCGAGATCATGGAGATCCGGAAGTTCGAGGGCACCGTCCGCTCCAACCGCAACGTCGCGACGTTCATCAAGGAGCTGATCATTGACCTGCCCGCGGATGTGCACCTGCCGTTCCGCGCCGGCGGATATATCCAGATAGACATCCCCCCGTACGAGCTCTCGTTCCGCGATTTCGACATTGACGAGCGATTCCGCGACGCG
This sequence comes from Verrucomicrobiota bacterium, assembly GCA_022704185.1. Classification (GTDB taxonomy): domain Bacteria; phylum Verrucomicrobiota; class Kiritimatiellia; order CAIQIC01; family JAGNIJ01; genus JAKJGV01. The sequence goes on along the minus strand of JAKJGV010000182.1, from coordinate 1,762 downwards.
TGGGACCAGCACAAGCTGTGGGACCTGAAGGCAAAAAGCACCGAGCCCTGCTTCCGCGCCTACTCGATGGGCAATTACCCCGAGGAAGGCCCGATCGTCATGCTGAACGTCCGCATCGCCACGCCGCCGCCGCGCATGGACGTGCCCCCCGGCATTGCGTCATCCTACATCTTCTCCCTCAAGCCCGGCGACAAGGTGGTGCTGAGCGGGCCGTTCGGCGAATTCTTCGCCAAGGATACCGATCGCGAAATGGTGTATATCGGCGGCGGCGCGGGCATGGCCCCCCTGCGAAGCCATATCCTCGACCTCTTCCGCACCCGGCGCACCGATCGCAAGGTCAGTTACTGGTACGGCGCGCGGTCGCTTCGGGAGATGTTCTACCAGGAGGAGTTCGAGAGACTGGCGCGCGAGAACGACAACTTCACGTTCCACGCCGCCCTGAGCGAGCCGATGCCGGAGGACCACTGGGAGGGCCCGACCGGCTTCATCCACAGCGTGGTCTTCGAACAGTACTTGAAGAACCATCCGGATCCCGACGAGATCGAGTTCTATCTCTGCGGCCCGCCCCCCATGATCGCCGCCGTGAACAAGATGCTCTACGACCTCGGCGTGGAGAAAGAAATGATCGCGTACGACGAGTTCTGACCCGGTGGCCGCCATGCAAATCATCCAGCCGCGGCGAGTTCATCCATGGAAGATGCTCTGGGTTCTTGCCGTCCTGCTCGCGTTGTTCATTCATCTCGCGCGGCGCGACCGGCCGGGCCCGCGAAACCCGGCATGGACCGGGCAGACGATGGGCACCCTGTACACGGTCCGGCTCGCCGGCTCGCCGCTCACCGCCCGCCAACTCGAAGCCCTGCAGGCGGACATCGAGAACTGCCTCGACGAGGTGAACCGGCAGATGTCCCACTACCGGCCCGACAGCGAGCTCTCGCGATTCAACCGCAGCACCTCCACCGGGCCCTTCAAAGTCTCCGAACCCTTCGCGAGGGTCACCCGGTTCGCCGTTGAACTGTGCGGCCGTTCGGACGGCGCGTTCGACCCGACACTCGGACTGCTCATCAACCGCTGGGGCTTCGGACCCGACGGAAGGCCGGAGCGTCAGCCCGCGGACGAGGAAATCGCCGCGCTGCTGACCATCACCGGCTGCGGGCATCTGCGCGTCACGGACCACTCCGAACTGCAGAAGGACATTCCCGGCCTGGAGCTCAATCTGAGCGCGGTGGCCAAGGGATTCGGCGCGGACGAAGTCGCGCGGGTCGTGCTCGCGCGCGGCGTGACCAACGTGTTCGTCGAAATCGGCGGCGAAGTCGCCGCATTCGGCCTCAACGAGCACGGCGGACGCTGGCGCGTCGGCATC
>JAKJGV010000182.1:0-239 GCA_022704185.1 Verrucomicrobiota bacterium | reverse complement strand
CCGCCACAACCTGGCCAGCGTATCGGTCGTGGCGCCGGACTGCATGACGGCGGACGCGCTCGCGACCACGGTGTTCGTCATGGGCCCCGAAGACGGGTTGCGTTTTGTGGAATCATGGCCGGGCGCCGAAGCCTTCCTCCTCGTGCGCGAGCCTGACGGAACGTTCACGCCCATGGCCAGTTCGGGCTTCGAGGCCTTGACGGGAGTGCGCCTGGTCCCCAAGTGACCGCGACGCGCCC
>JAKJGV010000181.1 GCA_022704185.1 Verrucomicrobiota bacterium | reverse complement strand
GGTATGGTTGCGCCTGGCGAGTGCTGGACGCTCAATTCCTCGGAGTGCCCCAGCGACGCCGTCGCGTCTTCGTTGTCGGCCATCTTGGAGACTGGCGCCGTGCCGCGGCGGTACTTCTTGAGCGCCAAGGCCTGTGCCGGGATACTCCGGCGCGCCGCAAAACGCGCCAGGGCGTTGCCGCCCTTACTGCGGATGGCGTTGGAACATGTGGCGCGGACGATAACCAGGCCCAGGCCGGTCACCTGATCCCGTTCGGCGGCAATAACACGACCGGGCCGATTAACATCGCGACTGCATGCAACGCCCACGGCGGCAGCATGCGGATGGACTTCGAAACCGAAACGTTCTGCGTCGAGGTTGCGCCGCCGCTGCTTGCCGGCGCGAACCGTACCGGCGGGGACCGCTTCCCCGGCATGAGCGTGGACACGTGCGGATCGTTGATCGCGCACACGCTACGCGCTGAGGGAATGGATGCGAGCGAGGACGGCACCGGCCGCGGCGTACCGATTCTGCCCGTTGCGTTTTCGTGCAAGGACTCGGGCGCGGACGCGACGGAAGATGTCGCGCCGACGATGCGCGCGATGGGCCACCGGGAATCGCGTCCGAATGCCGGCGGCCAGCTCGCAGTGGCGTTCCGCGGATTCGGTCAGGACGGTTTCGTGCCGGGCGAGATTGCGCCTCCGGTGCTCGCGAGCGACGGCGGGACGGTCGGGCCGCCGGTGGTTTTCGAATCCCGCTTCGTGCGCAACGGCCGCGGCGCTCCGGATGTAATTGCGCCACCGCTCAAGGCGCAGTCCGGCGGTTCCGGACGCGGTGACGGGGCGCCACTGCTGGCGACATGGTTTGCAGTTCGGAGGCTTACAGCGCGCGAGTGCGAACGACTCCAGGGTCTGCCGGACGATTACACGTTGATTCCGAATTATCGGAAGAAGCTTCGCGCGGACGAGGTTTCGGAAATGGCTGCCTACCTCGGCATCCCACTCGATGAGGCTCGGCAGTTGGGGGCCACTCCGGATGGTCCGCGCTATAAGGCCATAGGCAATTCGATGGCGGTGCCCGTGATGCATTGGATTGGGCGTCGTATTCAGATCGTGGACAGTCTGTGCAACTGATTCCCACCGCGCAGTACTGGCAGCTGTCGCATCGCGCCGACCCGGCTGCCCTGCCGCTTGCTGATCGGCACTACAACAGGCAAAAGCCCGGCACCCCGCAATTCGTGCCGCCCGGCCGCTGCATTGTTCTCCTGACGCCGGGTGCCGACGCACTCTGGGTGTCGTCCTGGCCCTTCGCAGAGTATGTGAAGCACGAGTGGGCCGGCGCGTGGATTTGCTCCCTGTTTCGGAACGAGTCCGCCCTACTGTCGAGCGATCTGATCCGTGAGGCGGTCGCAATCACAAGGCGGATCTGGGGTGAGCCGCCTGCCTTTGGAATGGTCACTTTCGTGAACACGGCCATGGTCCGCAAGAAGAGGGACTACGGGCGTTGTTATCGCCGTGCCGGTTGGCGGCCGTGCGGGACGACCAAGGGAGGTCTCCTGGCACTTCGGATCGCCCCGGACCAGATGCCAGAGCCGGTCGCGCCAATCGGGACGCAGGATTCTCTTTCGCTCATTGCATGATCACAGCCAATCTCGCGCCCGCGATGGCAAAGCGTATCGAGTTGTGGCCTCTTGAGCGGCTGGTTCCGTACGCGAAGAACGCGCGCACGCACTCGGATGAGCAGGTCGCGCAGATTGCTGCGAGCATCGCTGAGTTCGGATTCAACAACCCGGTGCTGGTGGACACGAACGCCGGCATCATCGCGGGCCACGGCCGGGTGCTTGCCGCGCGGAAGCTCGGGATCGACCAGGTTCCGGTCGTTGTGCTCGATCATCTGAGCGAGACGCAGAAGCGCGCCTACATCCTGGCGGACAACCGCATCGGGGAGAACGCGGGTTGGGATGACGAGATCCTTCGCAACGAGCTGGCAGAACTTAAGGACGCCGACCTTGACCTCGCGTTGTTAGGGTTCGATGAGGATGAACTGGCGACCCTGTTTGCGGAGGCCGCGCCCGAGGTCGCCGCCTCTGAAAAAGAGGAAGCGCCGGAGGAATTGCCCGAAGCTCCGGAAGAGCCGGTCACGCGGCCAGGCGACGTCTGGCTGATCGGAAAACACCGGCTGATTTGCGGCGACTGCCGGGATTACGCGGTTGTGAAGCGGC
>JAKJGV010000180.1:406-2211 GCA_022704185.1 Verrucomicrobiota bacterium | reverse complement strand
CCCGCCGAGTTGAAGGGGCAGGAAACCCGGTGGACGGCCGCCGTCGGGGCCTGTCTCGGAGTTTTTCACGGATCATGAGCACTCGTGTCAACCTGATGAAGAGCGGCGAGTTCCGCCGGCAGGGCGCGGTGAGCGGCGCCTTTGCCGTTCGCATCAGCATTTTCACGACGATGGGCCTGGCGTTGATTTTCGGTTCCCTGGCGTTCTTCAACTACCAGATCGCGCGGCAGGACCTGATGGCTGCCCGCGAAGTGTGGAAGACGCGCGAGCCGATGTACAACGCTATTCAATCCATGAAGCACGACCTGGTGGAGTTGCAGAAAGTCGAGCAGGAGCTGGCCGGCTGGGCGTCGGCGCGCGTGGATTGGGACGCGCGGCTGCTCGCGCTGCAGCAGATCGTTCCTCCGGGCATGCAGTTCCGGCGCCTGAACATCCGCGGCGATCACGAGTTCGTAAAGGCCAAGGATCAATCCATCACGGAGGCCGGCGGCAAGCCCGGCCGCAAGTACACCATCGCCCTTGAGGGGAAAATCATCTCCGACAATCCCGTGGCGGTGGTCAACCAGTTCATGGACCTGCTCGGTCGCGCGGAAGGATTCAAGGGGCTGCTGGCCAACGTGCGGCTGCCCGAGGGCTTGAAGCAGGCGATGGGGCAGACCGACGTTCCGGAATCGCTTTTCGTGCTGGAGGCGACCAGCGTGAGGCTGGAATTTCAATGAACTTCAACTGGGCAGAGATGAAGAAGGAGCACAAGCAGGCGGCGTTGCTGGTCGGCATGTGGCTTGTGGGTGGGCTGTTTGCCCTGTACCAGTTCGTGATTCATCCGTTCCTGACGGATCGCGGCGAATCGGTGGGCGAGTTGGACGAACTCCGAACGCTGATCCTCAAGGCGCAGATGGCGATGAGCGGCGAAACGAAGGTCCGGTCGGAATACACGGAAGCGATGAAACTCTACCGGGACGTGGGCGATCGCTTCATTGTTCCGGACAACAATCCCCTGGCCTGGGTGCAGGACAAGATCTACTCCGCGGCGCAGGACGCGGGGATCAGCATCCAGTCGGTTTCCCCCGTGGGCGGGGCGGCGCCGCCGGCATGGGAAGCCCTGATGAAAGCCGGGCGGATCTACAGGCCGTACGCCGTGCGCGTGGCGACCGAGGGCAGCTATCCCCAGATCATTGCCATGGTCGGCGCCCTCGAGAGAAGCAATCCGTACCTCGCGGTGGTGGGCATCACCGTGAGCGCGCAGGACCTCACCAAGGTGCGTCACGCGGTGAATTTCATCGTGGAGTGGCCCATGTGGGGCAACCGGCCGAATCTCGAGACGGGAAGCGGCGCGAAGAGCGGCGGTGGCTCCGCCAAAACCGGCGGAACGACCCCGGCGCAGAAGAAGAAAGCGCCGGCCCAGAAGCCGGTCGAAGAGGAATAAGCGCGCGGGCGGAAAAGTTTGTGGAGATGGAACAGCGAACGAAAGAGAAAGAACAAAGTCCGGCTAGAACCGGTTCCGATGGAGGATTGTGATGAAGACTCGAAGCTTCGTGCGGATGGTGCAGTTGTTGGCGATGGTCTTCGCATCCACGATGATGTTCACGGGTTGCGAGGACGAGGACAGTCCGGAAACAGGGTCGCTGGACAGCTGGTTTGCGAACCATCCCTATGTGAGCGATCCGCGGACCGGCCAGCGGCCGCGCGATCTCACGGTCACGCCTGCGGAGGTCGAGGTCACGTTCATCGGACAGCAAGTCAACTTCCGCGTCGCCGGCGGCCGCGCGCCGTACGGGTGGGACGTGGCGATCCCGACGGCGGGG
>JAKJGV010000180.1:0-268 GCA_022704185.1 Verrucomicrobiota bacterium | reverse complement strand
CTGACCGCGACGGCGGTGCCGGAAACGATCACCCAGGTGGGCGGCCGCTCGGTGTTGACGGCCAGCGGCGGAACGCCGCCCTACACATGGACCGTTTCGGACAACGCGCTCGGCAGTCTGGCCGATGGCGTGGATACGGGCCAGAGCGTGGTGTACGTGGCGAGCACGTTGGGGTCCGGGGATAATTCGGTGCGTTGCGAAGACAGCTCGGGTCAATCGGTTTCAGTCGTGATCATGCAGCCTTGAACAGCGGGAGTTGCACTATGAA
>JAKJGV010000017.1:27769-28046 GCA_022704185.1 Verrucomicrobiota bacterium | reverse complement strand
CAAGTCGTTGAATGCCAGCGGGAAAATCAGTCCGTCCGGTTTCTTCGTCGTCCCGTCGTCCGAGTCGGAAACCGCCGCCGCGAACGCGGCGGCCCGCGTCTCGCGGGTCGCGGGGATCACGTCGCCGCATCGCGTCACCAGTCGCGGAAATGCCTCGCCGCGTCTCCGCGTCGAGTTTTCCGAACCTTGGAAGATTTGGGCAGAAATGCGCCAATCCGGCGCACAAGTGCCACGAAAAGAAAAATGGTCGTCCTTCTTGGACGCCGCACGAAAGTAC
>JAKJGV010000017.1:25976-27759 GCA_022704185.1 Verrucomicrobiota bacterium | reverse complement strand
CTTCGGTCCTAAGTATATTAAGCTTACAAATGTATCTGTAACAGGTGAATAAAAAATAAAGTCCGGCATATGCCGGACTTTATTTTTTTGGTCGGAGCGACTGGACTTGAACCAGCGACCTTTTGCACCCCAAGCAAACGCGCTACCAGGCTGCGCTACGCCCCGACCCAAAACGTATCAATCTACACTCTCAGCCCCGATTTGAACGATGCAGATGCGGAGACTAGCACGACATGGAGATCAGGTCAACGCGCGAACGCCAAGTCGGCAATGGCTCTTCTTCCTAACACGGCCCTGTGCTATGCTGCGCTCATGAACTTCGTATTCAGCCCTGTGGAAGCGCGCGTCCTCGGCTGCCTGATCGAGAAGGAACGGACGACGCCGGAGTATTACCCGATCACGATCAACGCGCTCGTGAACGCGTGCAACCAGAAGAGCAATCGCGATCCGATGATGAGCCTTTCCGCGTCCGATGTTGCGCAGGCGCTCGATGCCCTCCAGCGCAAGGATCTCATTCATGTGGTGCACACCGCCGGTGCGCGCGTCGCGAAACACGCGCATCACATGGATCGCCTCTTCAACTTCACACAACAGGAATACGCCATACTCTGCGTGCTGCTCCTGCGCGGGCCGCAGACCTCCGGCGAGATCCGCTCGCGCGTCGGCCGGATGTGCAGCTTCGCCGCCACGTCTGAAGTCGAATCCGTGCTCCAGGGCCTGGGTCAGCGCGAGGACGGACCGTTCGTGATCAAGTTGCCCCGCCAACCCGGAAAGTCGTCCTGCCGTTTCGCGCACCTGTTCTGCGGACCGGTGACGGAGGAAGCGGAATCACAGGCCGAAGCGGCGACTCCGCAAGCGGATACACCCCCTCAGGACGATCGGTTGACGATGCTGGAGAAGCAAGTGACTGAACTGCGCGCGGAGATGGAAAGCATCAAGGCGCAACTCGGGATCGCCCCCAGCCAAACCCCTGACACCTGAGCGCTCCCGCCCGGGGACCATTCGGGTCCATCATCTCCGTGGTAACGCCCGGCGTGGCCTATCGGATGCAATCCGCGGCGAAGGGTTGATGAGTCCGGCCGGATCAGGTAGCATCGCGCCATGATGATGCCGTTGGAGGCCACGCATCCGCGAAACCCGCTCCACGCACGCGGCTTCAGGAGCACCCACCCATGAGGACCATTCTCGGGAAGATGCTGCTTCGTTTCGGAGGCGTACTCTCGGCCTTGCTGATCCTGCTCGGGATCGTCATCTATCTCGAGGCCCGCGACTCGGTGCTCTCGCTGACGAAGCAGCTCAGCGAGGAAGTGCTCACCGCCCGCTCGGATGAGATGGGCCGGCTGATCGCGGGGTACGCCCGCGATGTGAAGGGCGCCGCGGCGCGCGCCGAGACTTGCGGCGGCGACCGGGACGCCATTCTGCGCGAATTGGCCGCGAGCACGGCGCTCCTGGCGGGGAGCGACTACGAGATGCTCTTCTACGCCGACGCGGCAGGCGATTTCATCACCCCCGGCGGCGCCAGGGGAAACGTGGTGGACCGGGAGTACTTCAAGGCGGTCGTGCAGGGCACCGCCGACGAATTCGTCAGCGAACCGCTGGTGTCGAGGGCCACGGGCAACAACGTGTTCGTGGTCGCGCGCCCGGTGAAGAACGGGCGGGGGGAGCGAATCGGCCTGGTCGGCGCCACCGTGCAACTGGAGACGCTCACGAGCATCGCGGCGGCCATCCGCATCGGCAGGAGAGGCTTCGGATACGTCGTCGGGCGCGACGGGCTGTTGATCGC
>JAKJGV010000017.1:25648-25952 GCA_022704185.1 Verrucomicrobiota bacterium | reverse complement strand
TTGAAGCTCAACCTCCTGGATTCGGCGGCGTATGGTTTCGAGGGGCTCGACCAAGTCGGGCGGATGATGATTGCCGGCAAGTCGGGCGTCGCGACCTACCTGCGGCCGGACGGGTCCCGGTACGTCGCCGTCTTCCACACGATTCGCAACACACCCGGCTGGTGCCTCGGGCTGGCGCTCAGCGAGGACGAGTTGACAAGACCCGCGCGCACGCTGACGCGTACGGTGCTGTACCTGATGGCGGTCATCGTCCTGATCGTGCTGCTGGTGGTGGGGCTCGTGTCGCGCGGCATCGCCGCGCCCA
>JAKJGV010000017.1:14011-25638 GCA_022704185.1 Verrucomicrobiota bacterium | reverse complement strand
GGTCCTGCCCCACGATCAGCACCTCAGCAGCATCGAAGGGATAGGTGAAGGCGCGCAGCACGTCGGCGCCGGCCGGCTCGACCAGCCGCTCGACATCCGGACGGGCGACGAACTCGAAACCCTCGCCCACGCATTCAACAAGATGCAGGTGGATCTCGTGGCGCACATCGAAACGCTGCGCAAAACGACGGCGGAGAAGGAGCGCATCGAGCGCGACCTCCATGTGGCCAACAAGATCCAGACCAGCATGCTGCCGCGCATCTTCCCCCCGTTCCCGGAGATAGACGTCCTCGATCTCTACGCCACGATGGAACCCGCGAGGGAGGTCGGCGGCGATTTCTACGACTTTTTCCTGATCGACGAGCACCGCCTGTGCTTCAGCATCGGCGATGTGTCCGGCAAAGGCGTCGCCGCGGCACTGTTCATGGTGATCACCCGGACCATCCTGAAAAACCAGGCGCTGCTGGGCCAACCGCTGCCGGAAATCATGAGCCGCACGAACGCCATGCTCTGCTCCGAAAACGAAGAGAGCATGTTTGCCACCGTCTTCATGGGCGTGCTGGACATCCGCACGGGAGATCTCGATTACGTGTGCGCGGGACACAACCCCCCGCTGATCGCGCGCGGCACCGGCCCGTTCACCGGCCTGGACGTGAAGACGTGCTGGGTCGTGGGAGGGAGGGAAGAAGCCGAATACCCGTCCCTGCACACGAGGCTGGCCCCGGGCGACCTGCTGTTCCTGTACACGGATGGCGTCACGGAAGCGATGAACGAAAAAGAGGAGTTGTTCGGAGACCGGAGAATGCTCGACGCCGCGAATACCGCCGCAAAACGGGACGCCCGTTCGATCATCGGCACAATGCGGGCGGCGCTGAACGGCTTCGTGCGCGGCACGCCGGCTTCGGATGACGTGACGATGCTGGCGCTGGGGCTGGTTCGGGGAAAAGAGACGCGTCACTCGTAATTGCGCGAACGGCATGCGATCCGGCCTCGTGTTTTCCTTGCATTAATTCGACCTGTTGCTTCGTTATATTAATAGTCGAATAGCAGGGGTTTTCAAAGGTACGATCAAATGATGAGCAAATCCTTCATCCTTTGCATGCTGGCGTTGCTCATGATGCTCCCCCGCCCCGCCGGTGCGGAGGTCCTCTCGTGGGAGGAATGCATACGCCTGACCGCGGAGCACAATCCCACGCTCGTCGCCGCGCGCGAGAAAGTGCGCGCGGCGGAGGCCGGGCGGGAAAGCGCCCGCTCGGCGCGCCGTCCGCAGCTTTCGGCGAGCGGCAGCGCCGAACACGCCGAACAGGACGGCCAGACCCCTGACGCGAACGCGTCGCTGAGCGCAGGCGTCAACGCCCGGCAAACCCTATACTCCGGCGGACGGATTGCGGCATCGATCGAAACCGCCGACGCGGCGCTGCAAGGCGCGAGGGCCGATCATGAGAGCGCGAGCGCCGAGGTCACTTTCCGGCTCCGCAGCGCGTTCGTCAGCATGCTCCACGCGCAGGAGCAGGTGCTCGTGCTTCGCCGGATCGTCGAACGACGCGCCGACAACCGGGAGCTGGTCGGCCTGCGCTACGAGGGCGGCCGCGAGCACAAGGGATCGCTCGCGCTCAGCGAAGCGTCGATGCACCAGGCCCGCACCGAACTCGGCCAGGCCGAGCGCCAGGTGGCGGCCTCGCGCCAGGTTCTTGTGCGGACGATGGGCCTCGAGGGCGAACACCCGGCATTGACGGTTGCCGGCGCGCTGGAAGGCGGATCCGCTCCGGAGGCTGTTGACTGGGATGCGGCGGCGATGCGAACGCCGGACTATGCGCGCGCGGAGGCCTCCGTCCGCTCCGCTGAAGCCTCGGTTCGCACCGCGCGCAGCGGGTATCGGCCCGACATCAGCCTCGGCGGCTCTGCCGGACGGACGGGGGACACCGACGCTTTCGATTCCGACCGCTGGGCGATCGGCGTACAGTTGTCCTTTCCCTTCTGGTCCGGCGGGCAAACGCGCGCGGAGGTGGCCCGGGCGAGGGCCCAGCTTTCCCTCGCGGAAGCGCAGCGCTCGGAGACGCTGAACGGCAAGGTGTCGGACCTGAGCGAGCTGCTCGTTTCGTTCCGCAACGCGCTGGAAAACGTGGATGTCCAGACGCGGTTCTTCGAGGCTTCCGACCTGCGCGCTGAAATCGCGCGGGAGCAATACGGGGCGGGACTGCTGAGCTTCGACAACTGGGATGTCATCGAAAACGAGCGTATTTCCTATCAGCGCCGTTTGCTGGAATCGCAGCGCGCGGCGCTCCTGGCGGAATCCGCATGGATGCGCGCGACCGGCACGGGCGTGTTTGACATCGAGGAGTGAGGTGGAACCATGAAGAGACTGGTCGTCGTGATCATCGTAGTTGCCGCCGCGGCAGGCGCATGGTTCCTGTTCCGGAAGAAGACCGTCGAAAAGGCCCAACCCCCCGCGTATGAGCCTGTCGAAATCACGCGCGAGCGCCTCGAGGTCGCCATCGAGTCCACGGGCGTCGTGGAACCGGGCAATCGCATCGAGATCAAACCTCCGATCGGCGGACGCGTGGAGGAGGTGCTCGTGAGCGAAGGCGGGTTTGTCCGGCAAGGCGCCGTGATCGCGCGCATGAGCTCGACGGACCGGGCCGCGCTGCTGGACGCGGCCCGCGCGCAAGGCGAAGACGTGCTGCGCAAGTGGGAAGAGGTCTACAAGGCCACGCCTCTCATCGCGCCGCGGGACGGAACGATCATCGCGCGCAAGGCGGAGCCCGGGCAAACCCTGACCGCCGCGGACGTGGTGCTGGTGCTCTCGGACCGGCTTATCGTCCGGGCCCAAGTGGATGAAACGGACATCGGCTTGGTGCAGGTCGGCCAGCGAGCCGTGCTGACGCTCGACGCCTACTCCTCGGAGCCCTTTCCCGGCAGGGTTCACCACATCGCCTACGAGGCGATCACCGTCAACAACGTGACGATCTACCAGGTGGAAGTCGAACCCGAGACCATCCCCGCGCGCATGAAAAGCGGGATGACGGCCACCGTGCGTTTCATCGTGGATTCCGCGGACGACGCGCTGACCCTGCCGCTGGACGCCCTTGTTCGCGACGACGGCCAGAGCGTTGTCCTGCTCGCTCCGGCCCGGCCCGGCACCGAGCCGGAGCGCCGCGAAGTGAAAACGGGACTAAGCGGCGGCGGACGCGTGCAGATCCTGGCGGGGTTGGACGGTACGGAATCGGTGGTGCGCTCGACGTTCAGCCTGCCGCGCCGCACCACTTCGGGAACGAGTCCCTTCATGCCGCAACCGCCCGGACGGCGACGACCATGATTGACGTTCGTGACATTCACAAGACCTACCGCATGGGGTCGGTTGATGTTCACGCCCTGCGCGGTGTATCGCTGCAGGTCAAGCAGGGCGAGTTTGTCGCGCTGATGGGTCCTTCCGGCTCCGGCAAGTCCACGCTCATGCACATCCTGGGCTTGCTGGACACTCCCGATCGCGGGACCTATCAACTGAACGGCCGGGACGTCTCGAGCCTGACGGATCGCGAACTCGCGGCGGTCCGAGCGCGCTCCATCGGGTTCGTTTTCCAGCAGTACAACCTGCTCGCGCGCGTTTCGGCGAAGGGCAACGTGGCGCTCCCTCTGATCTACAGCGACCATCCCGATCCCGCGTCGCCCGAGGAACTGCTCCAGCGCGTCGGGCTGGGCGACCGGATGAACCACGCGCCCAACGAGCTTTCCGGCGGGCAGCAGCAGCGGGTCGCGATCGCGCGCGCCCTGATCAACCGTCCGCCGATCCTGATGGCCGACGAACCGACCGGGAATCTCGACAGCCGCAGCGCGGTGGAGATCCTGGGCCTGCTGCGCGATCTGCATGCCTCCGGCCTGACCGTTCTGATCGTCACGCATGATCCCGAGGTCGCCGCGCGCACGGAGCGGATCGTGACGATCCGCGACGGGCGGATCATCGGCGATGCCCCCACCCCCGCGCGGTCACCGCGCAAGGCCGCTTCGTCGCCCGCCCCGTCCGCCACTCATGGCGGCACGCATCGGAAGGCATGGTACCGGCGGTGGATCGAGGGCGCCGCGCTGGTCCGGCAGGCGTTTCGCGCGCTGTCCGCCAACAAGACGCGGACGTTTCTCTCCATGCTCGGCGTACTGATCGGCACGGCCGCGGTGATCGCCGTGCTGGCTCTTGGCGGAGGGGCGAAGAAGTCGGTCGAAGAGCGAATCGGCGCGATGGGCGCGCACCTGCTGGTGTTGCGGCCCGGCCGTGCGGATGTGCGGGGCGTGGTGATGGACGCGGGCGCCGTCTCCAGGCTGAGGCTGGAGGACGTGGATGCCCTGAAGGCGGCCGTTGAAGGCGTGAAGGACGCGGTGCCCACCGTTTCCGGCAGCGCGCAGGCGACTTTCGGCGGCCGCAACTGGCGCACGCAGGTTCTCGGCACCGCCCCCGCCTATGTGTCCATGCGGAACCTGACGGTCGTGACGGGCCGATTTCTCGACGAGGCGGACCTGCAGATGCGGAAACGGGTGGCGGTGATCGGCTCGACGGTGGCTCGCGAGCTGTTCGGCGGCATGAATCCGGTCGGACAATCCCTGCGCATCAACCGGATCGCATTCGAAGTCGTCGGCGTGCTCGCGGATAGCGGCATGGAGTTCCGGCAGGACCCCAACGACCGCGTCCTCATACCTGTCACCACGGCCATGCGCCGCATGCTGGGCCGCGACTACGTGGACGCCATTGAGATCCAGGCCGACAATGGCGACGTGATTTCCGGCGTGGAGAAAGAAGCCGTCGAAGTGATGAAACGACGGCATCGAATCGGGCCGGAAGTGGAAGAGCCGTTCCGCGTCTTCAACATGGCCGATATTCAGCAGACGATCCGGGACACCAGCCGGACGATGTCGCTGCTGCTCGCCGGCATCGGCGCGATATCGCTGCTGGTCGGCGGCATCGGGATCATGAACATCATGCTGGTGAGCGTGACCGAACGGACGCGCGAGATCGGCATTCGAAAAGCGGTCGGGGCGAAGGGTTCGGATATCCTCGTCCAGTTCCTGGTCGAGTCCATGGTGATCAGCGTTCTCGGAGGAGGCATGGGCATCGCGCTGGGCTGGGGCATTTCCATCGCCATGAGCCGCGCCGCCGGGTGGGCGGTCTCGGTTTCTCTCCAAACGGTCGCATTGGCTTGCGCGTTTTCCGCCCTCGTGGGCGTTGTGTTCGGCGTCTGGCCCGCGCGCAAGGCATCGCGCCTGAACCCCATTGAAGCGCTTCGCTACGAGTAACCGCACGGCGCGCCGTTCTCCCTGTTCGACTTTTCGCCGGGATGCTATGCTCCCGGCCATGAGCATAAGCGTGGACGAACTGCGCGACTTCCTTCGACGGGACCCGCCCCGCCCGGTGCCGGGCCCCATCCGGAAGAAAGCATTGCGTGGCGCCCTGCCGCATGCCGTCCCGCTTTTCGGCCTCTTCTTCGGTTTGTTCGGATCCCTGTTCGTAGCGATCTTCTTCCCATGGCGGATCGTGGACGACATTCTCCTCAATGCCGCGGGACGCACCACGACCGAGGCCACCGTAACGGCGCGGACCGAAACGAACATGAAGGAGAACGAGCGCCGGGTCCACCGGTACGAATTCACATACACGCCGGAGGATGGTGTGCCTCGAACCGGCGTGTGCTATGAAACCGGCGGCTCTTCCGATGCCGGGTCCCGTGTGCCGGTCCAGTACCTGTCGAGCGACCCCTCGGTCGCACGCATCAAGGGATGCCGCCTCTCCAAGTTCGGCTGGGGCGGAGGATTTGTCATCATCTTCCCGCTCGTCGGGTTCGGGATCGCGTTCTTCTCGATACGTTCTCGCGCGCGCCTGGCTTCGCTCTTGTCGCGCGGCCGATTCAGTTCGGGCCGGATCGAATCCGTCGAATCCACCAATGTAAGCGTGAACAATCAGAGGCGTTATCGCGTGACGGTTTCCTTCAAGGATGATTTCGCCGATCGTACCACTTCCTACCACGCGTACGGGGATCAGGTGGCGCTCGCTGAAGAAAAGCGCGAGAAGCAGTCTTCTGTCGGCATCCTCTACGATCCGGCGAACCCGGACCGTGTCTTCCTGGTGGATCAGCTGCTGAGCCCGTAGCCGCCGGCGTTAGATCAGATTGAATAATACTGTAGCCGTTCAAGGATCGCGCAGGCATGCGAGGTCCCCTGCGGACTTGCTTGCCCGCCGCGTAGGAGGGCCCCGCAGGGGGCCCACTTCAAGATATACCGCGGCTAAGGTTGTGCCTCACTCGCTCTAAGAAGTTCAGCGTGTTGCGGTTACTCCGGAGCCACCTCGATCTTGCGGCCCTTTCTGCAGGACTCCTCCGTTTTTGGCAGCGTGACGGTGAGGACGCCCTTGTTGAATCTCGCCTTCACCTTGTCCTCCTGCACGCTTGCCGGGAGAGGAACCACGCGCTGGAAGTGCCCGTACCGGCGTTCGGAGAAGTAGCAATCCTTCTTCTTTTCCTCCCGCTCTTCCTTCTTCTCGCCTTTCACGATGAGGACGTTGTTCTCCAGCGTCACCTCGATGTCTTTCTCCTCCATGCCCGGTAATTCCGCGGTGACCTTGACTTCGTCTTCCGTCTCCGCCACCTCAAAATTCGGCGTCAGAACGCTAAGCCCTTCGTCTCCGCGCCACAGGCTCGGCAGCCGAGGAGCATTGAAGTCCTCGAAGAAGCTCTCGAAGAGTTCGTTCATCTGCCGATGCAGCGCCTCGAACGGGGTGCCTGCATCCCGACCCCGGGCCGGAAGCTGATCTTTCCGGCGCCACGGAATCAGATTCCTGTTCATGGATAACACCTCCCTTCTTCAATCTCCCGACGCCACCGCGATCTTGCGCGGTTGCGCCTGCTCGGTCTTCGGCAGAACGAGCCGAAGGACCCCTTTTGAAATCTTGGCGTCAATCTTCGACGCATCGATCTCCGCGCTCACCTCGAACGTCCTGCGGAAGATACCGGTGCGATAGCCCTGGTGCAGCAGCTCGAGACCTTCCCGGCGCGCGGCATCCTGCCGCCCCGTGATGGTCAGCACTCCGCTCTCCAGCGTGACGTCCACGTTCTTCTCGTCCACGCCCGGCATGTCGCACATCACCAGCACCGCGTCGGGCTTTTCATAGATGTCCGTCGCGGGAGTGAAGACCGGCTCGTCGCGCGTGAGTTCGACCTGCGGATTCTCCTTTTTGTGCGTCTGCATCGCTTTCGACTCCTGTGTCATGTCCATACCCTCCCGTTACTAACCCGCGCTGATCGCAATCTTGCGCGGCTTGCTGCTTTCCTGGCGCGGCAGCGTCACAGTCAGCACGCCGTTCCGGTACTTGGCATCCACCTTCGAGCTGTCCACCTCGTAAGGCAGGCGGAATGTGCGCATGAACCGGCCCGATCCGCGCTCGCACCGATGACAAACGACGCTATCCGCAAGTTCATCCGCCTTCTTCTCGCCCTGCAGCGAGAACTGGTCTCCTTGGACCGCGATGTCCATGGATGCGGGATCCATGCCCGGAAGCTCTGCGGTCACAACAACGTTCTCCTTGTTGGCCCAGATGTTGACTGCGGGGAAGGCATCGCCGGCCGTCTCATATCCCGAAAACAGCCTGTTGATATCCCTCTGCAATCGCCTGAACTCCTGGAACGGATCCGCCGCTGCCCCAATGTCATTCAACCACCACATACTCTCCTCCTTCCTGCTAACTACAACTTATTGTATATCTCGCAATATATTATACAGCAGCATGCGTGCCAATATGCCATATATAATATAACATACCGCATTCCAGTTGCTTATACAATATACTAAACATCACTTATGCGCCATTGTGTCTCTTTCATGGTGGCAGATCATTCTGATCATGAGCCACACTGTCTCAGCACGCGTGATTCTTCAGGATCTTTGGCTGGGCAGCACGAAGGCCGCGCCTACTGCCGATTCTTTGTCGGCATCGGGATCGGGATCGATTTCCGTGGAGTCTGGTTCCCGCTGGTCGTTGGCGCTGTCCCGCTGCCGATTCCGATCATAGGTGGCTGGCGGCTATCGCGGAAACAGGCGTTTGATACGGTTGACCACGCCCTCCGTGAATGAGAGAAGCGGGCGGTCCGGCACGGGTTGGGGTGTGCCATCGCAGAAGCAAAGCCCAAACCGAATCGAGGCGCACTTGTTCGCCGCACAAAGGACCGGTTGCGAGAGACGCTTGAACGAGCCATCAAAGAGATTTCCCATCGGCTTCAACATGCCCAGGCAAGTCAGGACATCTCCGTTCGGCAGCACCACCACAAACCCGGACCCGGCTCGACAGGGCTGTCCTTTGAACGAGAGGTCGCAATCCACGAATTCGTCCTCCCTGAAGAAGAAGGCATCAAAGAAGTCCTTGTCCCCAATGTTCTCCCTGCTTCTTTCGACATAATCACGGATCATGTCTCGCTCCGTCTGGGTGTAGCCGGCGGGATAAGCCTTGTACCCGTAAACCCCCTTCAGCACTTTGGGGCGAAGCAGGATGCCGTCCTTTCTGAACCGCTCGAAGAGCGCGGGGAAGGCTTCCGACATCCCTGGCAGAAACAACTGCGATACATGGGCGGAGAATCCTTTAGCCCTCAGGAGCTTGACCCGTTCAGCAAACGTCTTCCGGTCGGCTTCGCCCTTCCGAATCTCCATGTGATAGGAGCAATGCAGATAGCCCACGCGATCCGGCGGCATCACATCGGCAAACCGCGCGATCGCATTCGGCGTGCTGAGATTGGTGTTGATGCTGATATAGTGTCGCTGTGCCAGGTCTCTGCACACGTCAACGAATTCCGGGTGCAGGAAGGGCTCCCCGCCCGTAATGTGGATGAACCAGGCCAGCCCGGACCCGTTGAATCCGGAAACGATCCGCTCCCTCTCGGCGCCGCGATGCGCCGGATCATGCCTCTCTGGCCCCTGCCAATAGCAATAGGAACAGTCGAAATTGCAGAAGCGGTTGATATGGAAGTCGGCAAACAGATCGTATTGCATCCCATCCATCCTCAAGGCCTCACCGTGCGCTCCGCCACAGGCTGCCCCTTTCCAAGGACCACCCCAAGCGCCCACGCAAAGATGGTCAGAAGGAGGAACGGCAGGCAATAGACCGTCTTCCACACGGAAACACGCATCGCCTGGCCCACCACGATGGCAACTCTCAGGAGGAAAATGCCGGGGAAGTTCAGCATGAACAACCGCGGATTATGCACGAACAGCCATATGCGCTTCTCTCTTCGTACAATGTACGCCTCACGGTAGGGGCAACCCCACAGCCAACTGTGCCTTAAGGACGACACAAGCGTTCCCCGGGCCACGTGATACACCCCCAGCGTGTTGTCGAAGTATAAGGGCAGTCCGGCACGCTTGATGCGCTCCTGCAATTCAAAATCCTGGAGCACGGTGAACCGCGCGTCGAACCCCCCTACCCGATCAAACACGTCTCTCGGCATGACGAAAAACGTATTCGGCTGGAACAGGAGTGTCTTGCCCGATCTCCGCTTCGGGATCCACGCGAACCAGCAGGCGAAATGATCGGCTATGGCGACCGGATTCCGCGCTTGCGCCGGATCGAGCAAAATGGGCCCCCCCAACCCGCCGAAAGAACCGAGTGCTCCGGCCGCCGTAACGACGCGAACCAGCCAATCATCGTCCGTCGGCCGCGCATCACTGTCAATGAACACCAACAGCGCGCCGCGGGATGCCGCCACAGCGGCATTGCGGGCAGGTCCCGGCCCAAACTCCTCGCAATAAGCGATCGTCACCCCCCTCTCCTTGAGGATCCGCAACGTATCGTCGCGCGACCGCTGGTATCCCACAATGAGTTCGACAGCCCAGCCGGTCGGAACGCGAAGAAGCCTGAGCCGGTCAATCAACGCGCCTACATGTTTCGCCGCGTCCCTGCACGGGATGATGATGCTGACCCATCGGTTCACTGCCGCCGTCGTGCCGGAGCCATCGTGTTCACTTCTCGATTCCGAGTGGCTCATAAAAGTTGCACGCCCCTTCGCATCCATGCGGTCAGCGCTTGGCATCTCCACCCGCGTCCTCGAACAGACCCTTCAACTGTTTGCCTACATCCTTCGCGGTGCGTTCAAGTTGCTTGCCGACCTTTTCGAGATCGCCCTCATTCTGCTGAAATGCCTGGGTCAGGCCTTGCAGGGCGCGCGCGCCGACCGCCTCGATCACCCCGGCGGTGATCATCCCGTTGATCGTGTTCAGGTCCGTCACATCGCGGGCCGTGCGGTCGAAGTTGACATCGTAGGTTCTGATTTCCGGCTTCTCCACCCCTTCGCGGTACTGCTGCATTTCCACCTTGCCGACCCGCAGCGTCAGAACGTCCACCCGCACCTTTTTCGCGGGCTTCTTCTTCTCTTCTTCCTTCTTTGAATCATCCTCCGAAGGAGGCGCCGGCTCCTCTTTCTTCCGTCCGGCATCCGGCGCAACCACCTTTCCAAGCCGCGACAGGTTGCTCTCCCCGTCCTCCCGTATCACCAGCACCGCGCGCGGGACATCCACCACCACTTCGCGCAGATGGACTTCTTCCTTGAAGAAAGACGGCAGGTCGTAGCCCACCTTGATCGTCTTGATCTCCAGCGCGGTCGGCTCCGCAAAGTCCTCCGGGTTGATCAAACGGGCATTGACGATTTCGAACGACGGGTCGAGCAATCCGGCCCGCACACCGCCCAGTTCGATGTCGAAACCGGTTGTCTGGAGCACCGTTTTGCGCGCCACCTTTTCGATGATGGCGTTCCGCGCCAGCACAAGGATGGCGACGGCGATCAGGATCACGATCACGATGCGCATCAGTATCTTCATGGAACCAACCTTTGGTGTTTAATACGGTTCGACATCGGTTGCCGGTCATTGTGTTTCGGGACCGCCCGGGATGCAAGAACGGATACGGGAATCCGCCCGGCTTGATTGCCGGCGCGTTCTGCGCTACCGTGCTGGTGTTATTCCGGAGGAATGCGCGATGAGCAAAAAAATATCGCCTGAGTGCGCCGGCCCCGAAGCGGAATACTGCATCTGCCATGCCGCCACCGGGTTGACCCCTCTTTACTCGGGCGCGGCCGAAGACCGTGCAGACAGCCTGCTGGGCTCCTACCCGAATACAACGAATATCGTGGAGGCGTTGAAGCTCTTCATAGATGTCATGTTCCCGGGACGCATGTCGCAGAACAACATTGACCCCGATGAACTCGGCATCTTCCTGGTCCGGCGGATCAGCGATGGCTGGGCGCTGCTGCGTCCGGAGCTCGAGCGCGCACTCCCCTTTCGCTGGCTGGGGGAAGCCGCCCGTGTCGAAGGCGGGCACAAGGCGGAGGATGCGCACGAGGAGTCCATCCGCGTGATACAGGCGTTCATCAACCGCATGCCGGAAGTGAGGAAGCTGCTGGTGGAGGACGTCAAGGCGGCCTACGAGGGAGACCCCGCGGCGCTGACGTTCGCGGAAGTGCAACTCGCGTATCCCGGCCTTCTGGCCATCACTTCGCATCGCCTGGCCCACGAGCTCTACAAACTCGAAGTGCCGATTGTTCCGCGCGTGATGAGCGAGTGGACCCACTCCACCACCGGTGTGGACATTCATCCCGGCGCGCAGATCGGAC
>JAKJGV010000017.1:276-14001 GCA_022704185.1 Verrucomicrobiota bacterium | reverse complement strand
GCGACCGGCGTGGTGATCGGCGAGACGACCCACATCGGCAACCACGTCAAGCTGTACCAGGGCGTGACGCTCGGCGCGAAGAGCTTCCCGCTCGACCAGCACGGACGGCCGATCAAGCACATCAAGCGCCATCCCACGGTCGAGGACGATGTCGTGGTCTACGCGAACGCGACGATCCTCGGCGGCGACACGGTGATCGGCAAGGGCTCCACGGTCGGCGGCAACGTGTTCCTGATGGAGTCCGTGCCGCCGAACAGTTTCGTCACCAGCAAGCATGCGGAGCTGCACATCAAGAAGCGCGAGGAAAGGCACTGAGGTCCGGATGATCTCCAAGGCCCTGCTGATTCTTGTCGGCACTCAGCTGGTCTATTCCGTGAGCGACCTCATGGGCCGGATCTACATGCACCGGCACGGGTTCCACATGGCCACCTTTCTGACGCTGTGGTTCCTGATCTACCTGGTGCTCCGGCAACTCGCGATGTTCGGGCAGCTTTACGTTTTTGCCCACGTGGAGCTGGGGCGAACCATGGCGTTGATGGGGGCCTCATCCATCGTGATCAGCAACCTGCTCGGCCTGCTCTTCCTCAAGGAGATGCTATCCCCGCTGGCCTACGTCGGCGTGACGCTGGCCGTCATCTCGTTTTTCGTGATGGCCGCGAGGTAGGGGATTGGGGATTCGGGGTTCCCCTCACTTCTCCGCCTGGTCGAGGTCTTTCCGGACGTCGCGGTCGAACTCGCCGCCGAGGTAATCCAGCGTCATGGGCAACCCGAGTTCCAGCGCATGGATGAACTGGATGCCGACCTGCCCGCGTATCGGCCGGCACTCGAGGAGGTGCCCCCCGCATTGCCGGTCCGCCGACAGAAAATGAAGATGCAAGCCCGGCACATTCAATGAAGCCATGAAGGAGGGTGTGAAGAACCCGGCCAGGGTGCCTTCCACGTCTTCAAACGAGAACTCCGGCTGTTCCTTCGCCACTTCCACCAGGGGCCTGTAGTTGTCCTGCTTCGGAACGGAACGGGTCCTGATGGTTCTGAATAGACCCTCGAACCGAATGGCGTAGAAGATGTTCGGCGAGGGAAGCAACCGTAACAACCATTCATTGAACGCGGGGTAATCCTTCTCTCCGTCCAGCTCGTCCCGTGACAGCGCCTCATAGAACGTGACGCACGCAAACGGCGTCAGCACGTCTTCCGAAATCACCCGGACCTCGCCCTCACCCGTCACCTGGTACACGACGCCGTCCAGCAGGATCATCTCGCCGTCGAGGTCATTGAACGTGCCGAGCCCGAAATCGCCGTGCTTCCGAATCTCGGACATGGAGATGTTCTGTTCGTACAACCCCTGGACCAAGGCGTTAACGGGCGCGCAGAGATAGATGGACGAACCTTGCTGCCCGGCCATAACACAACCCCTCCGAAAGGTGCTTACCTGCGGCCCAACAAATGCAGAAATCGGTTCAGAATGCTTTCGCGGCGAAGGGCATCTCCCGCATTCGCACCTGCAATTTCTTTCAGGCGCTGCAATGCAGCGGCGTTCTGTTTCGATCGCTCGGCAACCAAGCCCGCAAGATGTTCGGGGATGTCCGCCTTCATCGAGAGAATGCGGCGGAACGCTTCGGCCGATATTTCCAGGACTTCGACTTCCTCGATTGCACTGATGGTGGCCGTGCGCGGCATCCCGGTCATCAAGCTCATTTCGCCGAATAGCGCCCCCGCGCCCAGTTCAAATTCCGTCACATGCGTTGTGTCGCTGTGTTCCATCCGACCCTTCAACCTCCCGCGCAACACTACATAACAGCTCTCCCCCTCCTCGCCCTGCCGGAAGATTGATTCTCCACGTGTGTAAAGAAGTTTCCGCACCGCTTGCGCCACTGACTCGATCTCTCTCTCCTGAAGCAGCGGCTGACCCTTCTCGTCGGTCAGGAGCTTGGAGAACAATTCACTGCGACGAAGGTTCTGGGCAATGGCCGACACGTCGGCGGGCTTTTCGTGAAACAAAGCGCCCACTCCGGTCTTGCCGAGCAGTTCCGCGCTCACAGGGAACGGAATCTGTATGCCGCGCCGATCGAAGCGATACCATATCATGCCGGTCACATCGCCTTCCAATGATGTGCGGTCATAATAGCGATCGCTCCAGAAACGCAGACGGTATTCGATGCCGAAATCCCTGAATCCGACGGCAAATGCGCTGGGAGGCGGTTCTTCCAGCACCCCGGGCACGCTTCGCGCCGCCTCGACCAGTTCCTGGGTGACCACGCCGGGAGGGTGTTCATAACCGGCCCGGAGATCAATCTGATGGCGACGGCGCGGTGTGGGTTGCGTCATGTTGTGAATCACGGCCGAGGCGACGCGACTATTCGGGATAATCATGACGTGGCCTGCAACCGTGCGGAGGCGCGTCTCACGCCAGTTCGTTTCCACCACTTCGCCCTCGATGCCGTCTATCGCCACCCAGTCCGACGGCACTACGGATCGAACCACGTGGAGCGACATTCCGGCAAGCAGGTTGCCAAGCACGCCCTGCAGCGCGAAGCCGATCACCGCGGTAAGCAGCGCACTGGCCCCCAGCAACGGCGCCACATTCACACCCAGCGTGCCGTTCAGAACCGCGAAGAAGACCACGAACAACATGACGCTGCGAATGATGTTGCGCATGAGGTCGGGCACGGGAAAAGGCTTCGCGCGCAGCCGGAACAGGATAACTGCAATCGCTTCGATCACTGCCAGGCCGAGCGCGGAGGCCCAAAAGAGATTCCACGCCAGATAGTGGGGCGCCGGTGTGCAAACCCACCGCGTGCAAATCGGACAAAGAGCCACCGCTTTTGTGAACAACCACGTGAGCAAAAGGGTCATTAGAGGACGAGCGACCCGCCCGACGAGGATGCCGAGACATGGGACCACCCCCGTTACGCTATGTTCTTCCCGCAGAGGACGACGGAATGGCGCACTCAGCAAACCGGCCAAGGCAAACAACGCAAGGAAAACGGCGGCCTCGGTCGTATAAACCATGACCCGGTTCACAGGACGATCTCCTGTCCCACGCGCGCCAGCCCTGCACGGGCGAAAGTCTTCCGCACAATGCCTTCCAGGTTCCGCAATTGCTGGTCGGAATTCTCGGGCGCATGATGCGTGATCAACAGCGCCCCGACGCCGGTCTCGCGCGCCACGTCCACGGTGTCTTCCCACGTGCTGTGACCCCAGCCCTTGAACGGGGCATACCCGCGTCGGTTGAACTGCCCGTCCATGACCAGCAACCCGGCGGGGGCGGGCTCGGTGCAAAGCTTGAGGAAATCCCCCTTCTCTTTCGGGCTCGACAATGCCCATTCGATATCTGTCGCGAACACCAGGGACGCCCCGCTCCCCCGCTCATCCACGCGATAAGCCGTGCAGCCGCCCGGGTGATGCACCGGGCACCATCGAACATCGAACTCGCCGAATCGAAACGGCTTCTTCGATGCGACGTCCTTCCACTTCAGGAAGCGAATGGTCGCGTGAAGATCTTCCATCTGCACGGGCCAGTACGGCTGAGCCATGAGCTGGCGCACCACTTTCTCCACCGCGCGCCCGGCACGAGGCGGAGACGCCATCCATACGGATGCATCCGGCCGATACAACAGCGGCAGCGAGGGCAATCCCATGACGTGATCGAGATGGTAATGAGTGATCAGAAGCAGCGCGCGCGAAGGGTCACCCGCCTCCGCAATCCGCTCCCCGAGTTGCCGGATGCCTGTTCCGGCATCGATCAGGATGTGCCCGCCGGCAGAGCCTTCCACCAGCAACGAGGTCGTATCGCCTCCGAACCGGGAAAATTCGGGCTGGGCCACGCAACTGGTTCCGCGAACACCGCCGAAAACTACTTTCATGGCATCACCTGATTCCCGCTTCAGCCCTTTTCCGTCAGCGTCCACACCCCATCCCATTTCCGGGAGGGATCCGCCAGCATCGCCTTGCAGTGCGCCGCGTATTTCGCGGACAAGGCATCGCCAGGGAAACGTTCCAACACCGAAAGCGCCTCGCGCCATTGACCCGCATAGCACAGCTTGAGCGCGCGTTCAAACTCCGTGACCACATCGGGCACGAGCTCGCCGGCCAGGCCGACTGCCTCGAACACGCGCACCGGCGTGGCTCGGCCGACCACCCGGATCTGCCCCATTTCGCGGCCCACGAGGCCTTGGGCCGCTGCCGGCCATGCGGATTCGGAAATCATCGTGTAGGTCCCGAAGAACTTGTTCGCGCCTTCCAGCCGCGACGCCAGGTTCGCCGCGTCACCCAGCACCGTGTAGTTGAATCGCTCGCGCGAACCCATGTTGCCGACAGTGACCTCCCCGGTGTTGATTCCGATGCGCATCTTCAGCGTGGCGCCCGTGCGCTGCGCGAGTTCCTCCCGCCGCTCGGTCAGCCTGCGCTGACAACGCAACGCCGCCCGGCATGCGCGGAGCGCATGGTCCGGCTGGGCCACCGGGGCATTCCAGAATGCCACGATCGCGTCGCCGATGTACTTGTCGAGATATCCGCCCTCCTCCTTGATGATCTCGCCCATGTCGGAGAGGTAATCGTTCAGCAACGCCGTGAGCTCCTCGGGTTTGAGCCTCTCGGAGAAGGACGAGAACTTCTCCAGGTCGGAAAAGAAGAGCGTCAATTCCCGCTTCTCGCCGCCCAGCTTGAGCTTCGAGGGATCGGCGATCATCTGGTCAATCACCTCGGGTCCGACGTAGAAACGGAATGCGTTCTTGATGAACGCCTTCTGCCGCCCTTCCGTCGCGTAGTTCCAGACGACGGCTCCGACCAGCGAGATCGCCACCGCGATTTCGCCGCTGACAATGGGCCACCAGTATCCGGACGGATAGGCGGCAAGCCCCGCGAGGATCGGCACCGGCAGGAAGCCGATGAATGTCAGCACGCTCTGCCAGGCCTTGCGGCTGAACACACCGGACAGGGCGCTCAGGAGTGCGACAAGCGCGACCACCGCCGCAACCAGGCCCCCCGGCGCATCGCGCAGGAAGAGGCGCGTGAGCAGGTTGTCGAGCATCGTGGCGTGGATCTCGACGCCCGGATACACGCCGCTGACGGGGGTCGGCCGCAAGTCCATCAGGCCCGGCGCGCTGAACCCGAAAAACACATAACAGTCCTTGAACACTTCCGGGGCGATCGCAGGCTTTTCGCCCGCCTGGATGCGGAGTTCGGATTGGATCACGGTCGCGGCGTTGAATGTCCGATGCGAACCGGAGGGCCCTATATATCTCAGGATCGTCCGCCCATCCGCGTCAATCGGGATCTTGCGATCGTCGACCTTCAACCACCCCCGCTCGACGGCCAGCGAAACGTTCCGCCCGCCCTCCGGCTCACCCGCAAGATACGCGGCAAACCCAAGAGAAGCCACGGCACGCCCTTCGAAGACCTTGAACAGCGCGGCACGCCGGAAGACACCGTCGCGGTCCGGTTCATCACTGACGTTGCCGAGCAACAGGGCATTGGTTGCGATTTCGGGGACAGGAAATGCCGCGCGCGGCGACTCGATGATCTTCGAATGCGCGGCCGCAAGCCAATCGGCGAGGCCCCGAATCTCGTACGGCGGCGGGTTGACGAAATCGGGCCATCGTTCCGAATCCCCGGATGCCCGTCCCATGAACACCGCGCCGACAAAACCTGCCGTATCGCGGACACCCGATCCCAACGCGAGGTCATCCTCGACCTGGTAGACCGACGGCTCCGTGAACAGCACGTCGAACGCAACCGCCCGGGCCCCACCCCTCCGGCAGAAATCGAGGATCGGCGCGTAGACCTGCCGCGGCCACGGCCAGGAAAGCGCGTTCTCGTTCTTCCCCCAGTCGAGACTGGCTTGATCCAGCAGGATAACGCGGATCCTGTCGGTGGCGGGGCTCGCCTTCCCGAAGAAGCGTACACGAAGATCCCACGTGGTTTGTTCCCACGCGTCGAGAACGCCCAGCGCATCGAGCGTGCACGCCACAGCGGCGGAAACGGCGCCGATCAGCAACCCCGAAACGAGCTTCTTACCGAATGCACTCATGATTCCGGCATTCCGGTCGCGCATCCCGCAGCATGACCCGCGACGGCGGACCTCTTAGATTCCGCCCACGGCCTGTTCAAAACGGCGCTGACGCGACGGCACCACCTGGACCCTGGATTCCTCCCCCAGCTGCTTGCGAAGCTCGGCGATGCGCACGTCCGGGTCCGGATGCGTCTTGGCAAAATCCAAACCGCCCGGCTTGAGATTCTTCTTCATCTCGTGAAGCATGCTTACCAGCGCTTCCGGGTTGTAGCCGACGCGGCCCATGACGATCACCGCCGAGCGATCGGCCTCGAACTCCGTCTTGCGCGAATAGCCGCTGTTCATCAGTGTTGAAGTGATGTCGCTGATGCTGCCCTCGAAGGCCTTGGTCACTTCCGCGAGGTTCTCGCCGCCGAGTTGCTTGGCCCCCTCGAGCGCCAGGATGGTGAGCGCGGAAGTCAGCCGCCCTTTGCGAATCGCCTTGAGCCCGTGCTGGTTCTCCACATGGCCCACCTCGTGCGCGAGCACCGCGGCGAGCGCGTCTTCCGTGGTGCAGCAACGGATCATGCCTTTTGAAATCATGATCAGGCCCCCGGGCGCGGCAAACGCGTTGATCTCGTCGCTATCGAGAATCGCGAAGTGATAGCCGCCGAACGTCTCGGGCATGTCCGACGCCAGCGCCAGGGTCTGGCCGAGCACGTTGATGTACTCGATGGCCTCGCGATTATCATACACCTTGTAGGCCTTGAGCACGGTCGCCGCGACCGAACGCCCGATGTAGTACTCCTGTTCCGGAGTGATGTCCTGGAACGTCTTCTCCACGGCGGCGGCGCTGCGCTTGATGGACTCCGCCTGCTCCGGCGTCATCATGCCGGAGGCCTGTCCGACAGCCGTTCCGATTTCCGCGACCGTGGAACACCCCGTGACGAACGCGGCAAGAAGAAGGCTCATTGCAGCGAGCCACCGGACACCGGTCGGAGAGAAGAGGGCCCTCATCGCGCACCTCCTTCGCCCGGAGTCACGTTGCCGTCCTTGAGGAATCGCTGGACTTCCTTCGGGTCCACCTTCCACGTCTCCATGCGGTCCACCCACGTGAAATCGATATCCTTGTTCGCCGCCTTGAACTCCGCTTCCACCTCGGAGTTGAAGCCCTTGCCCGCCAGCGCGAGTTCGTCGCCCGAGGCGGCCTGCACGTCCTTCGCGCCCGCCTGCAAGACGATGCGTTTCGTCGTGAGCGCCGAGCCGTGAATCCAGCCTTCCTTGCCCCCGGGCGTGGAGACTTTCATCCAGCCCGCCTGCTCGGCCAGCACGCGCACCGAATCCCCGTATGCCACGGGCGCGACAATCGTGCCGAGGAACGAGGGGTTTGCGCGGACCTGGCCGTTGCGGACCTGCACACTCATCTGCTGCGGCGCGGCCGCCCACGCCGTCCCCACCAGGAGATGCAGCGTGAGTGCGGCGCATAGACCAAGACGAATACTCATGATTTCCTCCGTGCTCTGACCTGTTCGCCAATCCATCCTATTGAACGACCGCCCCGAAATCAATTGCCCGGCTGCTCGTTGGACGATTCAGCCGGCGGTTTCTTCACACTTTCCACGCGATGCCGGACCTCCTCGAAAAGCGTGGCGATCCGCTTCAAGAACTTCTCGTCGCCGCTCTTCTCAGCGGCGGCCAGCGCGGCCTGGATCATCTTCAGAGCCTCCAATTCATCGCCCTGCGCGTACAGGCTGCGCGCCGCGCGGTAGAAGCGGTCGCCGGCTTTTGTGAAGGCTTCCGCCTGCTGGTACGCCTCGCCCGCCCGCGCGAGAGTCAGCGCCATTTCACGGAACCGTGCATCGCTCTTCAGCAGCCCGGCCTGCCGGTCGAACATCTTCGCCGCGTCCGCAGGAGCGCCCGTCGCCAGCAGCACACGGCCTTCGACTCCGGCCACCTGGGCATTCAGCAGCGCGTCCCGCTGCTTCTGCAGATCCTTCTTGGCGTCATCCAGTTCCACCCTAGCCACTTCCGCCGCCCCGCGCGCCAGCGCCACATCGGCGCGCAACAGCATCACCTGCACCCGATAAGAGGGCACGTTTCCTTTCGCGGCCGCGGGCAGAACCTGTTCGGCAATCGCCAGCGCGTCGCTGAATTGCCCTGAAAGCAATGCGATCCTCGCCTCAAGCAGCAGGAGGTCGGCTTGCGAACGCTCCGCGCGCGCGAACTCGCCGCGCGCCTCCTCCAGGAATCCAAGGGCCTCCGGGTAGCGTCCCAGTTCCGCGAGGCACGCGGCAAGATTGTAGGCGTTGCTTCCGATCTCGCGCGCGTCATCCGTCTTCCGGGCCATGCGCAAGGCGCGGGCGTACAGGCGGGCGGATTGCTCGAGCGATCCCTGTTCAAACGAAAGCCGCGCCACGCCGGCCACCCGGGAGAGTTCCGGATCGGTCGTCGCCGCCGGTTTCGGGGACGCGCAACCGGCAAACAGGCACAGTCCCGCTCCGCACGCCATCCATCCCCACGTCCGGATCGCGTTTCTCATCGCCCACCTCCTACCGCCGCCGGCGATATCAGCGTGCTGGGGGTCCCGCCTTCCACGTACTTCCTGAGAAGCCAGTGCCGTTGAACGGCTTCGACCAGCTTCTCCGTCTCGCGCATCGTCTCGCGGGTCTGCAGCACCAGCCCCGGCACGTCCTGCATCTCGTCTTTGACAACCCCCGTGGAGGCGCGCACGTCTTCGAGAATCTTCGTCACTTCGGCCAGCGATTCATCCACCTTGGCCGCGATCGCCCGGAGTTCCTCGGCCAGCGACGGATCGCGCAGGAGCTGTCCGGCGGTTCCTTCGCCCTTTTCCAGGCCCTCCGCGAGGCGGCTGAGATGCGCCAGCAACTGCTGCAGATTGCCCTCCTTGTCGCGAAGATCCACCGCGAGGTTCGTGTACTCCTCGAGCGCCTTCTGCACCTGCTTGATCGCGGGCAGCGCCACCTCCTCCACGCGCTCGATCACTTCCTGGATCATCTCCGTGATCTCCGTATCCTTCTCCACCTTCATCACGGCGTCTTCCGGCAACGGCGGCCCGGACCCCTTCGTGATCTCCAGGTACGCGTCGCCCGCGAGTCCGAATTTCTTCTTCGCGATCGCCCGGGAATCCGTCCGCACGAACCGGATGAAGTTGCCCCGGATCCTGATCACGCCCGACATCTCGCCCTCCTCGGCCACGCTGATCTCCTCCAGCGAGCCGACCAGCGCGCCCAGGATCCGCACCTCCGCGCCGCGCTGCAGGTCGAACGACCCCTCTTCCGGGAACACGACCTCCAATTCGTGAATCGGCTCGAACCATTTCTGCGCGCGGCCCGCGACGAAGATGCCCGCCACCAGTGCGGCCACGACCAGCAATACGAAAGCGCCGGTGATCTCGTTGACGTATCTGAACTTGAATGGTTTGGCCATCGCTACACTCCCTTCACGGGAACCAGGTCGGCTCCCTTCTGTTCAAGCTTGCGGTCGGCAATTCCGGAAAGCGCCTTCCACGTGGGCGGATCCGACGTGAGCCACACCACGCCTGCGCCGCGGGCCCTGGCGCGCTTCACCTCGTTCAACAGGCTTTCAAGCGCGCCCGAATACACGTCGCGCATCGGATTCTCCAACAGGATCAGCAGGGGATTCCCGAGAAAGGCCCGCACCCATTCCGTCCGCCGCCGGTCCGCGCGCTTCAGCGCGCCGGGGCGCCCGGCAGGAAGCGTTTCAAGTCCGAAACGCGAAGCCAGTTCGCGGGCTTCGGCGACGATCTCCTCTTCCGCCCGCAGCGTGTGGTGTCTCTGCGACAACGTGACGTTCTCGTCCATATCGAGATTGCTCACCCATCCGTGCTCATGGAAGACGCGCCCGATGCGGCCCCGTAATCCGGCGGCCCGGCCGGGAGCCAGCGACCGCCAGTCCTCGCCGAGAACCAGGACCTGCCCCTTGTCGGGTTCGATCAAGCCCTCCGCCGAATCCGCGAGCGGAAGATGTCCATAACCGTCCGCCACGTGGACGGCCAGCAGTTCCCCTGCTCCGAAGACACAGGAAAACGAATTCAAGCCGAGGTCGAACGGGGGCCTCGCCTCGATCGACACATCCACAAACTCGACTAGCTTTTTCGTATCCAATGGCACTCCCGCCTCTACCGGTCCTTCACACGCACCTCACGCATAAGTCAAAATGGACATCACGGCCGAAACCACGAACAACGCGCCCACGGATCGCACGACCGCCCGCGTGGTCACCTGGGGCACCTCCGTCATGGAGGTGCTCACGCTCAAGCCCTCCATGCAGCAGATCGCGCCCGTCAGGGCGCCCGGAACGAAGGTCTTGACCAGCACGCTTGCCACGTCCGCCGGCCTCACCGCGCGAAACACGCTTTCCACGAAAAGCACAAACGGCCCGGGATTCGCGCCCAGCAGCAATCCGATCAGGTACCCGCTGAGAAATGAAACGATTACGAAGATGATGGTCAGGCAGAACACGGAAATGGCCATGCCCAGCACCCGCGGGACGACGAGGTAGATGAACGGGTCAAGGCCCTGCGAATCGAGCACGTTCACCTCGCCCGCGATCTTCATGTTGCCAAGCTCCGTTGCGACGGCCGTCCCGCTGCGCCCCAGCACGATGAAGTTGACCAGCAGCGGACCCAGCTCCCGCACAATGACCATGACCAAAACCGGCCCCAGCAACCCGGTTTGTCCCACGCGCGCAAGCCACACCTGCATCTGCACGACGACCGAGATGCCCACCATCACGGCCAGCAGGGAGATGAACCGCGAGGCTTCGTAACCCGTGAACAGAACCTGGCGCACGAAGACATTGCGGACCGTGCGCGGCCAGGTCTCGCGGCGAAGCGCCACGCGAAACGTCTCCCAGACGACCGCCGCGGTATCTCCGTGAACGCGAAGCTTGCCCAGGGTCGCTGCCCCGAGCCGGCCCAGCCAGTTGCTCATGGTAACGCAAATCCTTCCGATTCCGTCATGCGAATGACATCACTTGTATCCCAATCCCGAGAAGGCTGGAAAGCAGAATGTCTTCCCGCGCCCGCCGCCATGACAGCCTTCAGGCCGGCGTCCCCGGCCCAGCGAGGCTCGACAAGTGTTCCGCGCAAGAAATACAGATGCCGAGATCACGCAACAAGCCGTCCTTCAGCCCATAGACCCATCCGTGAACCGTCACCGGCTGGCCTCTCTTCCATGCTTCCTGCACGACCGTTGTCTGGCAGACGTTCCGGACCTGTTCGATGATGTTGAGCTCGCAGAACCGATCGAGCCGAACCGACGCATCGCGGACGGACTCCAGCTCAGCCGCATGTTTCTGATAGACATCCTTCAGGTGCCTCAACCAGTTGTCGATCAACCCGAACGACGCCGTCCCCATCGCCGCCTTGACGCCGCCGCAGCCGTAATGGCCGCAGACAATGACATGGCGCACCTTGAGCACATCCACGGCGTATTGAAGCACGCTGAGGCAGTTCAGGTCCGTGTGGATCACGAGATTGGCGACATTGCGGTGAACAAACAGCTCGCCGGGCAGCAGTCCGACGATTTCGTTGGCCGGCACGCGGCTGTCGGAGCATCCGATCCAGAGATACGCGGGCGATTGCTGCTTCGAAAGCGTCTCGAAGAAGCCCGGCTGTTCGTCCAGCATGCGGGCGGCCCATGCCTTGTTCCGTTCAAACAGATGTTTCAACTCGCGCACGCGTCCCCCCTGTCCTTCATTTGAGCGTCACAACTTTAACCAGATTGGTTGTCCCCGGCACGTGCAGCGGCAATCCCGCCGTGATCACCACCGCCTGCCCCGGCCTGACATAACCGTGCTGCACAGCCAGTCGCACCGCCTCGCGCTCCATCGCGTCCGCATCACGCGCCGGCTTCATCCGGACAGGGGCCGCGCCCCAGACCAATCCCATCCGGTGGTAAGTTGTCCTGTCCGGCGTCATCGCAAGGATCGGCATCGGCGGACGATACCGCGACACCATGCGCGTCGTGCTGCCCGATTGCGTACACGTGACGACCGCAGCCGCGTGAATCTCCTCGGCCAGCCTGCACGCCGCGTGCGCGACCGCCATCTGTGAATCCAACGGGCCGTGATGATCGAACTTCGAGGTCCACAACCTGTACGGGAAATCCTTCTCCGTCGCGCGGGCGATGCGGGACATGACCTGAACGGCCTGTACCGGGTAGCTGCCCGCCGCCGTTTCCTCGGAGAGCATGACCGCGTCGCTGCCGTCCAGGATCGCGTTCGCGACGTCCGTCACTTCGGCCCGCGTCGGGCGCGGGCTGTCCACCATGGACTTCAACATCTGCGTCGCGGTGATCACCGGCTTGCCCGCGCGGTTCGCTTTCGCGATCACCATCTTCTGCACGCGCGGCACGTCTTCGATCGGAATTTCGACGCCCAGATCGCCGCGCGCGACCATCACGCCATCCACGACTTCCAGAATCCGGTCAATGTTCGCCACGGCTTCGTGTTTCTCGATCTTTGCGATCAGCGGCGCCGATTTCCCGATGCGCTTCATCAGGCGGCGCACCTGCTCCACATCCTCTGCGGTTCTCACGAAGGAGAGTGCGACATAGTCCACGCCCTGCGCGAGCCCGAACCCGAGATCGCTCCGGTCCTTCGCCGTCAGGATCGGCACGCTGAGCGAACCGCCCGGCAGGTTGACGCCCTTGCGCGAACTGAGCGGCCCGCCGACCACGACACGGCACCGGATGTCCTTGCCGACGACTTCCCTGACCACGAGTTCCAGCGCCCCATCGCTGAGCAAAATCGTGTCGCCCTTCTTCACATCCTTCGGAAGGTTCGGATAGCTCAGTGATACTTCCTTCGCGTTGCCGCGCACCTTGCGTCCCGTAAGAATGAAGGCTTGACCGGACTCGAGCTGGATGGGTTCGTTCTCGATGACGCCCGTGCGGATCTTCGGGCCCGCGAGGTCCTCCAGGATCGCGACCGGCATGCCGAGGCGCGCGGAGATCGAGCGGAGCTGGCGGATCGTGCGTCCCTTCTCGTCCTGCGTTCCGTGCGAGAAATTCAGCCGCGCCACGTTCATGCCCGCGCGAAGGAGCTGCTCGATTCGCTCCGGCGTGTTCGAAGCGGGCCCGAGGGTGCACACTATTTT
This sequence comes from Verrucomicrobiota bacterium, assembly GCA_022704185.1. Lineage (GTDB taxonomy): Bacteria > Verrucomicrobiota > Kiritimatiellia > CAIQIC01 > JAGNIJ01 > JAKJGV01. Next base: position 871 of record JAKJGV010000017.1, on the reverse strand, counting down.
GGTCATTCGCATATTCAACCTCATCAAGCACGTTGAACGGCACCGCCGATCTTCGGCCCGCCTCTTCAAGCACCTCTCCATCACAGCCCCCACCCCATCACTTCATCACCACCTGATCGAATCCTCATCGCACCCCAACCCCTCACCCCCCCTCGCCCTTTCCAACCTTATGACCTTATGCGCATATGCGCATAAGGTCATAGACTCGAACGGGGGTTGCGTCGGAAATGGGGCGCGGGCATAATGTGTCCATCTTCGTACAGGAGGTGTTCAATGCTTGGAAAGCTCTCGGTCCTCGACGTTGTCATCCTGCTCGCGTACTTCGGGGTGATCGGATTGATCGGCTGGTGGTCCAGCAAGAAGAGCCAAGCCGATTCCAAAGCCTACTTCCTCGGCGGCGGCAGCATCGGCTGGATGGCCATCGGCGCGAGCCTGTTCGCATCGAACATCTCCGCCGAGCACTTCATCGGGCTCGCGGGCAGCGGCGCCGCGAGCGGCTTCGCCGTCGGCCAGTTCGAATGGCTCGCGTGCTTCATCCTCCTGATCCTCGGCTGGTTCTTCGTCCCCTTCTACCTCCGTACCGGCGTGTTCACGA